>CALUPA010000027.1 GCA_944322395.1 uncultured Phocaeicola sp. | reverse complement strand
AAACTGGCCATAACGCGGCCGATTTTCCTGTTGAATTAAGTGAAATAGAACGTATCGAGGTTCTGGAAGGACCTGCTGGACGTGTGTATGGCACATCATCGCTGGTGGGAGCCATCAATATCGTTACGCGTACTGCAAAGAACAGCGGGGCAGAGGTGTTTGCCGACGGTGGTTCTTACGGCTATTTCAAAGGTGGAGCTATAGTAAGTCATGTGAAGAACGGTTTGAGCAACCAGGTTTCTGGCAGTTACAGTCGCAGTGACGGATTCAGTCGTAGTGAGGCTGGAAATCTTAATGCCGACTTCAAATATGTAAGGCTGTTCTATCAGGGACGATATGAGAACGACCAGGTGGATGTACGCTGGCATGCAGGTTTCACAAACAAGGATTATGGCGCGAACACTTTCTACAGCACTCTTTCCGATGAGCAGTTTGAACATGTAAGAAAGTATTACACAGCTGTTCAGGCAGAAACCAAGGGGGATGTTTATCATTTCAAGCCGTCTGTATATTGGAACCGCTCGGACGACAGATTTGAATTCTATCGCGGAATGCCGGAGAAATCTCCGTTCAATTATCATCAGACCGATGTTTATGGTGTAAGTCTTAACAACTACATCCAGACATTCCTCGGAAAAACAGCCTTTGGTGCCGAGTTCAGGAATGAAGGTGTAAGGAGTACATCACTTGGAGAACCGCTCAATTCTCCGGTAAAAGTTCCCGGTGCTGATGCCTATTTTACTCTCGGACTTAACAGGACTAATCTGAGTTTTCATCTGGAACATAATATCGTATTGAGGCGTTTCACTCTTTCTGCAGGAGTGATAGCGGTGAAGAATACCGGCAATGAAATGAATTTTCGTTTCTATCCTGGTGTAGATGCCAGCTATCAGTTTGCACGCGACTGGAAAGTCTATGTCTCTTACAACACTTCATTGCGTATGCCTACCTTCACAGAACTGTATTATTCCGTTGGAGGTCATAAAGCAGACAAATATCTGAAACCTGAGGAGATGCAGGCGGTGGAGGTGGGAGTGAAGTATCTTCGTCCCGGAATACGTGGTACTCTGAGTTTGTATCGTTATCATGGAACGGACATGATAGACTGGATAAAGGATATATCGCAATGCGATGACGCTCCATGGCAGTCGGTAAATCATGCCGTTATCAACACAATGGGTGCTGAGGCTTCTGTTCTTGTTGACATACGCGAGCTGATGCAGCGTGATGCTTTTGTGCGTTCGGTCAATGTGTCGTACAGCTATATTGACCAGGATAAGGAAACTACGCCAAATCTGCAGTCGAAGTATGCATTGGAGTATCTCAGGCATAAGTTCGTGGCGCAGGCAAATTTCCGAATCTGGAGACTGCTTGAAATGAACTTGTCTTACCGTTGGCAGGACCGTATGGGTAATTATCAGAAAGGTAATTCGATGGTTCCATACGAACCTTATTCGCTTGTGGATGCACGATTTACATGGAATGCCCCGCAGTATAAGATATATGTCGAGGGAAACAACCTTCTGAACAAAACATACTATGACCATGGCAATATCCC
The DNA here is from genome assembly GCA_944322395.1 of uncultured Phocaeicola sp. Lineage (GTDB taxonomy): Bacteria > Bacteroidota > Bacteroidia > Bacteroidales > Bacteroidaceae > Phocaeicola. The sequence continues at coordinate 30,584 of CALUPA010000027.1, read as the reverse complement.
GCAGCCCGGAATATGGGTGAGAGCAGGGGCAAGCTATAGGTTTAAGTTCTGATATCTAGAAAAAGAGCCGTACCTGTTTTCCCAACAGATACGGCTCTAGTTTTATAGTCTGTATTTATCAGACTTAATACTAATGTAATTTACCTTGAAAATTCGTAATGTCCTTTTTCTCCTTCAAATGACAATATGCCGTCGTCGGAGCGTACCCATTTGTAAGGAATAAATATTTCTCCATCTTTCTTTACCTGCCATGTTCCGGCTTTCATGTCTGTCATGACAATTTTGAAATTTCCTTCTTCATTTATGTCTATGCTGAATTTTCCGGAAAGTGTGTTGCTGTCTTTGCTAAAAGTCACAATTCTGTCAGAGATTATAACTCCTACTGCCTTATCGCTTTTCAATAGTGTAGCTTTGTGCATGTCTTTGCATTTGTTATCAGCTACTTGTATTACGTTAAGGAAATAATTTTCACTTGCAGGAGATTTTGGTGATATTTCTATTCTCCAAGCACCTTTCTCGTTTGTTGGATCAGGAGTACGAGGCTCGTTAGGGTAGTTTTCACCGTTGACCCAAAATTCCTTACCTGGTCCTCCGATGGAGTTTATATCTAGGTTATCTTTTTCTGGTAACAATACTGTGTTGTAAAGCATTCCGGAATCCCCGTCTTTTGTACGTTTTACAGTGAATGTACCGTCTTTTACAGCCGGTTCTTCAATACTATGTAACAGCCATTGTTTCTTATATTCTGGGTTTGATGAAACTATCTTATCGAAAACTATCAATGCGGCAGGAATATTCTCTGATTTCAGATTAAGGAATACGAATGAACGTTTTACCTCTTTTACCTTACCGGAATATGCTTTTGTAATATCTCCTTTAAGGTAAGAATAGTCTGGTGCCATGTAGTCCTCATCTGTTCCGTGCGCGATGACTTTACCTGTAGTGTATTCATCGCTCAACAAGTCTTTGAATGAACGACATGTATTCCATCCGTCGCCTGGCATTCTCTGTCCTCCGTCGTTACCGGCAAAGGGAGTTTTGTCTTCACCTCCATAGCTGTGGCATTCAAATTTCTCTTCAGGATTAAATATCAGAAGAGAGTTGTGGGCTACTGTACGTTTGAAGAAATTTTTGTTGTGTGGACTGTTGTATCCACCGGAACTTCCCTGATATGTTCCCGCATCGAGTGCCAAAGGCCCTTTGTAATATATTTGGAATGAACCCCCGTCAAGATGTTGGTGATTTCCTACAAAGTGTTCGTTTATTTTCATTTCTGCAATAACACTATTCTCGTCCCATCCTGTCCTTGCAATCATCCATCCGAACGGTGTACCCGAATATTTTGTAAGAGGAAGTGTCTCAGGGCTTTTAGGCTCAACGTTAAGGTCTTTCCACAGAATGTCAAATATCAGACAGTGATTATCAATCTTTTTTGTTCGTTCGTATTCGTATGCCAGATATCCGTCTTTGTAGTAACTGTATGCCAATAATGCAGGAAGAGCATAATTAGCAACACCTTTTCTGTTTGGGTTTGTATCACCGGCTGGAAGAACTTGACCGTCCGGACGTCGTCTGTAGATGAAATCGTATAGAACAAACTGTTGGGCAGAATCATAAATAGATCCGGCTCCCATGCGTGACATTATCCATAACGATATAAGGTCATTACTGAATCGAACGTTGGCATAGCTGCTACCTTGATGATAGTTATGTCCTGAATAGATGAAATTACGTGCTGGAATATAGTCCTTATACATCATGCTTACTACATGGTTATACATGTCTGGATATTCGTCATATATTGCAATTCCTGCAGATAACATATCTCTTAATACCATCCATTCCGATGAGTGTCCGGCAATAGGCTCAGTATTCTTGGGTGGATAGCCGCATTCCATAGTTTTTGCAATTCTTACGAATTCATTTATGTAAGCCTTTTTTTCGGACTCTTTCATTTGGTCATAACACCAGTCGTAAACCATAGCTCCGCACATCAACATTGAGCCGCTTGCCCTTGACAGGTCACCTTTGGTACCATAATTAGTGTTTTGTAAAGTATCAAGCATAGCAGTAATCGCCTTTCTTGCCACAGATCTTTTTCCGTTTATGAGATATTCCAATGCATCAAGCTGTACTCTACTTGTAACTCCTCGCATTTCTGCGTAATATCTGAATCCGGATTTTGCCGGAGCTTTGGCTTCTTCTTCAGGAGTACGGTTTTTGCTTAGTTTTTCCATTTTCTTTATCGTCTTCATAATCTCTGGATTTTTAATCCTTTCTTTAAGTTCCGGGATATCTGAAGAACGTAAATACAATCTTGGATGAACTGAAGGTGGTACAGGGATTTCTATACCGTTTACATTGTGCCATTCTACAGTGTTTCTAGTTTGTGCTGGTAAATTAGTTGTTAATATACCTAAACAAATCAGAGGGATAAGTATTCTTTTTCTCATGGTAGTAAATGATTTTGTTGTTTGAATACAAAGTTAGTTTACGTATGAATTGTTGAATGTGTTATTATGCCTAAAAGAGTTTGATTTGTTATTCATATATTTAAAATCTGTTGAATATAATATTAAAATTGTCTATTAGACATAGCTTGCTTTTATTTATACATGCGTGCGTGCGCGATAATTATATAATATCTAAATTCGCAATTATAAATATTAACCTACTTGATTTTGTTATGAAAAATAAATTCCGGTTGTTATGTTTTGCAATGACTTGTAGCATACCATTTGTAAATCAAATATATGCAAAAGAAGATTTGCGTCCTAATATTTTGTGGCTTACGTTTGAAGATACAAGTGCATTCGAATTTGGGTGTTATGGGAATAAAGATGTCAATACTCCTAATGTGGATAGTTTGGCACAAAAAGGTATTCAGTTTGTGAATGCTTGGTCTGTGGCACCTCAAAGTTCTCCAGCACGTTCTTCATTAATTACTGGGTGTTATGCTTCGACATACGGAATGGATATTCATCCGGTTCCATTTGATACGCCTGATGATATATTCTTTCCTCAAAGATTGAGAGAGGTTGGATATTATTGTACAAACAATAGTAAGACTCATTATAATACTACTGTAAATAATAAGTCGTGTTGGGATGAATGCGATAAAAAAGCATCTTATAACAGTCCCAAAAGAAAGGAAGGACAGCCGTTTTTTGCTGTTTTCAATACTGTGACAAGTCACATGGGACGTATAAGAACATTTCATACAGATGGACGTCGCGACTATACTCAAGAAGGTATATATCCGCAACTCTTGACTTTACCATCTTATGTACCGGATCTTCCTGAAGTACGTTCAGATTATGCAGGTCATTTGGAAGCCGTGCAGGATGTTGACAAATGGGTTAAGATATATCTTGATGATTTAAAGGCAAAAGGACTGGATGAGAATACTATTGTTTTCTTCTTTAGTGATCATGGTGGTTGTATTCCACGTGGTAAAGGATACCTATATGAAAGTGGTTTAAGGGTTCCTATGGTAGTATATTTTCCTGAAAAACTCAAACATTTAGCAAATGGTATATCTGGTAAAATTGACCGTTTGGTTAATTTTACGGATTTAGGTCCTACTGTACTTAGTCTTGCAGGTGTAAAACCTGAGAAAAAGATGCAGGGAGAAGCTATTTTTGGTAAATATGCCGTAAAAAAAGAAAGAAAACTGAATTTTGCTTTTGCTTCAAATCAGTTACATCATTTTATGCCAGTAAGAGCGGTTTCGGATGGACGATACAAATATATACGTAGTTATGTACCGTATAGGCAGTTCGCATTGAGAAATTATTATCAGTGGGGTATGCCATCAAATAAGGCATGGGATAAACTTGTACTTGGTGGTCATAATACAAATGATAATTGGGCATTACCTTTTGATGTTCATCCGGCTGAGATGTTGTTTGATTTGAAAAATGATCCTGGTGAGATAAATGATTTGTCTTCTTTGCCACAGTATCAGGATATATTAAAGAATATGCGTAAAGCTTTGTCGGAACATATACGTTCTACTAATGATCTTGGATTCTTTCTTCCTACATCAAGAGAAGGACACATACTTCATAACACAGTGAGAGAAGAGAAATACCCGTTAGGAAATTTATATAATTTGGTCGAATTAGCAGGTTGTGCAAAAGCGGAGGATGAAATTACTTTCCGCAAGTCCTTGTCAAGTCAATATCCGGAGATGAAGTTTTGGGCATGCGTGGGATATGCCCAGTTGGCAAGACAGGGGTTAATTTCTGAGTGTCCTGAGGAATTAATGTTTCTTATGGATGATAACAATCCGTATATAGCCAGCGAGACTGCATATTCCGTTTCATATTTAGGACATCCAGAACAGGGTATTAAAAAGCTGTTAAATCCTGCCAAGGAGGAATACAGGAAGATTGGATATTCATCACTAGAATGTCTTTCTCTTGATAAAACCATGCACAAATATATAATGCCATATTTGGATAGTATTAGAGATGCAGCTGAAAACCTTCCACGCAGACAGAACGAAGATGCAGGTCTTATGGCGCGAGGCATACTTGTAAATCTTGGCGAACTGGATATTAATCTACTCCATGGAAAAGAGACGTATAAAGCTGGATTGAAACTTAATTATGGACGCAGAGCAATGGTTCCACTGCCATATTGATAAAATATTTATTAAGAATATATGAAGAAATGTTTTGTAATATTTGTGATACAGATACTTTCTATCTGTGTCTTTTCGCAGAATAGAGTTCCAATAAAAAGTAGAGTAAACGTACAGTCTGATTCTGCAAAAATAAATCAGATAGTAGATGGTGAATGGGTTTGTGTAGGTCTAAAAAAGGACTATGCCATACAATATGATTATGATTTGATGTTTGAAGGTAAGCCATCGTACCGTTTTGAACTGAAGAAAGAAGATAATACATTGTCCGGATATGCGAAAGGTGAGACAAAAGGAAGAGCTGAGATGTCCTATTGCTATGCCGTATCTTCAGACTTTGATAGCGCAGATGCGAGTGTCTATAACAATGCTTCAAGAATGAAGACTGTATATCATCATGGAAAGGGCTTTTGCGATCAGGGTTCTATTATGAAATACCGTTTCTCTATTTATGTACCGGAGGATATTGGTCATGATGTTTCTACTATATTTGCACAATGGCATGGTATGCCGTCGCGTACTCTGGTTTCAAATCCTTCGGGAGAGGTAATGTTGCTGACCGATGAGGAGTTTCTGAAGTTGGAAGAACGTATGATTTTCAAGAAGAATGTTGCATACGATAAGGTGGAAACGAAGAATAAAAAAGGCGAGACAGAGTATAAAAGATCTAAAAAACCTAACGGATGGTTAGTAGAACAAGGTGGTTATCCACCTATGGCATTTGGGTTCAGTGAAGGGTATTTTTATATTAAGGCAAATTCGGATGCTGAATGGCTTACAGATAAAGATGTGAGATGTAATGCAAGTCCTGCTAAAAATGAAGTTATGAAGCCTGTAAGAAAGGGATTTAAGGTCTGTACTATTGCGTATAAAATGCCTATAGGCGAATTCCCTAAAAACAAATGGGTTACGTTTGATATATTTGTCAGGTGGTCAGAATATCGTCGTGGGTATAACGAAATGTTATCGCCAGGAATGCTGGATGTTTATATGAATTATGATGGCAAGGAAAATCATATTGTGGATAATCAGACGATAGATATAGGTCGTAATGATAGGGAAGGATATTACTTCAAGTTTGGAATATATCGTGTCGGAAATAGCAATATCCCAGTTTATTATAATCTTTCTGGATATTCAGAAGAAGTGCTTAAATAACTTATGGTAAGAATTGTATTTCTTTAAATTAGAAAGACGCATATTTATAAATTAAAGATATTTCGTATATTTGTATAACTTAAAGACTGATTATATGTATAATTTATTATTATTGGGTATTGGTGCCCAGGAACTCCTTTTTATTGCTTTGATTGTATTATTACTGTTTGGAGGTAAGAAAATTCCTGAATTGATGAAAGGATTAGGAAAAGGGGTAAAGAGTTTTAAAGATGGAGTAAACGGTATTGAAGATTCATTTAAAGATTCTGTATCAAATGAAAATGATAATAAAGATACAGTTAAGTAATTCTCTTTTAATTATTTGTACTTTGAAAACACATTGATAACATGAAGGAAATGAGATACAGTCTTATATTGATATATTTATTAACGTTAATATTTAGCCAAGTTGTTTTCGCATATAATGCAGAAAACATCACATTTTCTCATATATCCATAAACGAAGGTCTATCACAAAGCACAGTATTCTCTATTACACAAGACCTATCTGACAATATGTGGTTTGCTACATATGATGGTGTTAACAGATACGATGGGTATGAATTTACGATATATCGCCATAAAGAAGATGATTCTACTTCTATTGCAGGGGACATCGCTAGATGTGTTATGACAGACAGTAAAGGTCGTGTATTTGTAGGAACAGATAAAGGTGTATCCTATTATAATAAAGCGAGTGATAGTTTTGTAAATTTTGTTATTCCAAGTAAAAAGAATGTTTTGGTAACAGATATTATAGAACTTTCAAATGGACTGTATCTTGTCAATTCAGGAAATAAACTCTGTGTTCTGGATATTGTATCTTCTGTCTATTTAGAAGATTTTTTACCTGGTGAATTGACTGAAAAACAAATCTCATGTCTGTACAAGGTAAATAACACTATGTATGTGGGATGTGTAAACGGCAATCTTTTGGCATATTCTATTGATGGTAACAAATTTTCTCTTTTGTCAACATATGATATTGGTGCAAGGATACAGTCGATGCTTCTTCTTAACTTGCATGAATTATGGGTGGGTACTGAAGGAAATGGTCTTATGGTAATAGATGTGCGGAATGGTGATACTGTTCATTATCGGCATGATGGTAAATATGGTTGCATAAGTTCAAATTATATTCGTTCCTTGGCCAAGGATTTTAATGGAAGATTGTGGGTAGGAACTTTTAATGATCTTAATATTTATGTAAAATCAAGTGATTCTTTTATTAAATATACTAATGATCAGACAGATCCGGAAAGCTTGAGTCAGCGTTCTGTGAGGTGTATTTATAAAGATAATCAAGGAGGAATGTGGCTTGGAACATATTTTGGGGGGCTTAATTATTATCATCCGTTGAAAAACAGATTTAGAAATATAAGGCATGAACCGTATAAGAATTCATTGAGTGATAATGTAGTAAGTTGTATTGTTGAGGATGAACAATCAAGACTTTGGATTGGTACTAATGATGGCGGTTTGAATTGTTATAATCCGTTGGATGACAGCTTTAAATTCTATCGTTTTGATTCTGGTGATGATGGTACATCCCGTGAATCAAATAATGTGAAGGCTGTATATATTGATGAGGCTTCCGACAAAGTGTATGTCGGTACCCATGCTGGTGGAATGAAAGAGATAGATCGTAGTACGGGACGTATAAGACACCGTTATATAGGTGATTCTGGTTCGTCCTCCAACAGTATATATGTGATTCTAGCGCGTGATAGCAGAAGCTTGTGGCTTGGAACATTAGGTGGACTTTATGTATATGATACTGTGGAGTGTTCTTTTACACAAGAAACAGATGTATCAGTTTTTGGTAAGGCTATTTATGCCATGTATAAAGATGAGAGTGGTACATTATGGATAGCACTTGATGATGAAATGCTGAGATATTCTATTGAGGATGGAAAACTCAAGAAATTATCTTTCAATATAGATGGAGTAAACAGTATCAAAACAGCACAATGTATATATCAGGGTGTTGATGGAAGATTGTGGTTTGGGACCAGATTAGGATTGTATTCTTTTGATGAGAAAGTTGGTAAGTTAATACACTTTACAGATGTTAACGGCTTACCTAATAATGTTATATATGGTATTGAGGAAGATTCTTTTAATAATATATGGGTAAGTACCAATATGGGACTTAGCTGTTATAGTCCATTGAGTGGTAAGTTCAGAAACTTTACTATAGCTGACGGTATTCAGAGTAATCAGTTTAATTCATACTCATATTGTCGTACTTCTGATGATCAACTATATTTTGGTGGTATAAACGGTATAACCACTTTTCGTCCGGAACTTCTCATTGATAATCCGTACTCCCCATGCCCGGTCATAACCAAACTTATGTTATATGATAAAGAGGTACGTCCTGGTGATAATACAGGGATACTGAAAAAGCATATTTCGGATACTGACAGTATTACGCTTGATAATTTTCATCGTTCTTTTACGCTTAAGTTTGTTGTATCTAATTATCTGGCAGGAAAGCATAACACATTTTCTTATATGCTTGAGGGGTATGATAGTAATTGGATAACGGCACAATCATCCCGTTCTGTATCTTATAATAATCTTCCACACGGTGAATATTGTTTTAAAGTACGTTCTGCCAATAATGATGGTAAATGGAATAATAATCCTACTACTCTTTATATTCGGATTCTGCCGGTGTGGTATGAAACATGGTGGGCAAGGATACTTATATTTGTATGTCTTGTTTTTATTGTATATCTTGTGTTAAGGCATTTCTGGGTAAAGAAACAGATGCAAACGAAATTGGAGATGGAACATAAAGAAAAAATTCATCAGGAAGAAATAAGTCAGATGAAAATGCGTTTCTTTATAAACATATCTCATGAGTTGCGTACTCCTCTTACACTTATCATGGCTCCTATTCAGGAAATGAAAATACGTACTACGGATAAATGGATGAAAGAACAGTTGGGATTTGTAGAGAGGAATACTACACGTTTGCTACACATGATTAACCAACTCATGGATTACAGGAGGGCCGAACTTGGAGTATTTAAATTAAGGGTGACAAAAAATAATATTTATTCTACTGTTAAAGATTGTTTCTCTTTCTATGAAAAGTTAGCCAAACATAAATCTCTAGCTTACGATTTGATATCTGATCTGGAAGGTCTAGAACTGCTTGCTGATACTAAATATGTTGAGATTATTCTAAACAATCTTCTTTCGAATTCTTTCAAATATACTAAGGAAGGTAGTATTACTGTAACCCTGTCGCTGAAAGATGGATTTCTTGTATTGAGTGTTTCTGATACGGGAATAGGTATTTCCTCTAGTAAACATAAGAAGATTTTTGAACGCTTTTTCCAGCTTGATTCAGAACATATAGGGAGTGGTATCGGACTTTCGTTGGTTCAAAGATTGGTGGAACTTCATCATGGAAGAATAGAATTGGAAAGTGAACCTGGCAAAGGAAGTACTTTTTCTATTTTTATACCTCAGGATGAATCAGTGTATAAGGAAGGAGAAATAGCTAATCAGCAGACAGAGATGGAAGTCCCTGCACATTTTACTAATACGAGGGAGATGTTTTTTATTGATTCTGAAGATGTAACAAAAGGTGATGACGAAAAAACAGACTGTTCTGTAAGAGGTACAATACTTGTTGTTGAGGATAATGACGAAGTAAGACATTATCTTAAGTCTGGTTTGTCTAAAGTGTTTAGCGTGATTCAGGCAGAAAATGGTGAAGTGGCCCTTGAAGTTTTGAAAAATAATAATGTTGATATTGTCATAACAGATGTAATGATGCCTGTGATGGATGGTGTGAAATTATGCAAGAACATTAAGCAAAACGTTTCTACATCTCATATTCCTGTTATAATGCTTTCTGCCAAGACTGATTTGTCTGCGCAGAAAGAAGCTTTAGATATGGGTGCTGATGATTATATTCCAAAGCCTTTTTCACTTTCGGTGGTCATAACTAAAATACAAAATATGATGCGTACACGTCATCGCATGATTGAGTATTATTCAAAGACTTTGAGTGTGGAACCAGAGAAGGTTACTTTCAATCCTGTTGATGAGGAATTACTGAAACGTGCTGTAGAAATAGTAAAGGAGAATCTTGATAATACTGATTTTTCTACAGAGGATTTTGCTAGCTGTATGAATATGAGTCGTTCTAACCTTCATCTTAAACTGAAAGCTCTTACAGGAGAATCTGCAATAGAGTTTATAAAGAAAATAAGATTCTCAGAAGCATGTCGTTTGCTTAAAGAGGGAAGATACAATATAGCGGAAATAAGTACGATGGTTGGATTTAGTACTCCGTCGTATTTTGCTACCAGTTTTAAGAAATATATTGGTTGTCTTCCCACAGAATATATTAAACAGCAGAAGTAAATTAGCCTTTTAATAATGCATTTATAATAGTGTTAATTATATGTCGTAGATTAAAGTTTGCATTATATATACTTCTTTATAATTGTATCTTTAGGATGTTATACCAATTAATATTAACATTTTAAATTTGTTTAATAATAAAAGAATAGATTTTAGTATGTATGTAGATAGCCTTAACATCGAATTGATAGACTAAATATTATATATTGAAATTTAAGAATGAAAAGAAATCTCCTGCTTTAACATTGATCTATCATAATTATATGTTAAAAGCAGGAGATTTTTATGTTCTACTTATAGATTATTAAGTAAATATATTTCATATTTTGAGGATGCGGGTATAGGTTTTGATGTGTTGCCGACATTGTTATTGATTGTTATGGTTAATAAAAGCTGATTATTCATTCATCTGTGTTTATCAATTGCAATTATATGGGTATTAGTCTGTTGTGCGCTCGAGTAACACAAAATTAAAATGTTTTTGTACAATATTGAAACCTATTGTACAGTCTTATAATAAAATGGCACAATCTATATTAAGGTAGTGTATTGAATTTTAGAACTTTGCAAAAGAAAAATTAATGTTCAATTATAAATCTTAATTTTAAGTATTATGAAAAAGCTATTTTTCTATTTACTTGGTGGAGCTATGATGCTCAATTCGTGTACTGACGATTCCGGAATTTTCGTGCCGGATGGAATTAAGGAACCAACATTACCTACAGAAAGCAAACCTAATGAAGCCGTAAAAGGTGATGTATTTTCTAAACTTAATCTGGATTATCCTGGACTTGAAAAGGTTAAACAACACTATGAAGCTGGAGAACATTATTTAGCCGCTAAAGAATTGTTAGAGTATTATAGATGGAGAAGTAGCGTGATTAATCCATTTGTTCCAACAGTTGTTAAAGCTACTGCTGATGATATAAATAAGGCGGATCAGGCTTTAAATTATCAGTTTTATGTGCGAGGATTTTATGAAAAGAAGGAAAATGATGTAGAGATATATTATTGTTTTCTAAAAGATGGAAAAATAGACTGGGATTTATCCGTTCCTAATGTAACTGACCAAGAGTTCAGATATCAAAGGCATCGTCATCAATGGATGGAGCCACAGGCTAAAGCATATGCAACTACAAAAAATGAGAATTATATTAAGAATTGGATTGAGGTTTATACAGATTGGATGAATACATATCCTTGTCCGGTAGGTCTTACATTTCCAGAAGGTGAGAGTAATGATGTAAATTATCAATGGAAAGGTTTACAGCCTGCAGAAAGGGTACTTTCTCAGATAAATATAATACAGTATTATTTGAGTTCGCCTAATTTCACACCAGAATGGTTATGTACAGTATTGAATGCATTTGCAGAATCTGTAGAATGTATAAGACTTAATTACTATGCAGATTCCAACATTTTGATAACCCAGTCTCAAGCTGTAGCCTTTGCTGGAGTTTTAATGCCAGAGTTTACTAAATCAGAAGAATGGGCGAACGAAGGAGCAAGAAAATTAAATGAGGAACTTGATAAACAGTTCTTGTCTGATGGAACACATTATGAATTAGATCCTAGCTATCATATAGCGGCAATAGAAGATTTTAGAAGTACATATGAAGTATTTAAGGTAAATAATAGTAATGTACTTCCTGCTGATTTTATTTCAAGATTGGAAAAAGCTTCTGAATTTGTAGCAGACCTGATATATCCTAATTATACAATAGATAATTTTAATGATACAAGAAACTCTTCTTATTCTAAAAGTGTGCTAATTAAGAATTTAAACAACTATAAATCAATGTTTCCTGAAAATAACTTGATAAAATGGATGGCCTCTGAAGGAAAAGAAGGAACAACACCAGATTATACAACTAAGGCTTATCCTGAATCAGGCTATTATATGTTGAGAGACGGATGGAAACCTGATGGAATGATGATGGTTCTGAAAAATAATGACAATAAGGATAATAAATGGCATTGTCAGCCAGATAACGGAACCTTTGGAATTGTTTATAAAGGAAGAAACTTTTTCCCTGATGCAGGAGTATATGCATATAGTGGTGGTGATAGGACTATTTATAGAGCCTCAAAAAACCACAATACTCTAACTGCTTTAAGTAAAGATTATGAATCAGCTTTTCAAAAAGGTAAATTTGTTAAGATGGAATCAACAGGAAATACAGATGTTTTGATAACTGAGCATGAAATTAAAGCAGGATTGACTCATAGAAGAACTGTATTCTTCGTAGAGAAGAAGTTCTTTGTTATTCTTGATGAAACTTACGGAAATACCAATGGTGATAAAATTAATTATAATCTGCATATGTTGAGTGATGAGAATCAGGAGCTCGGGAATAAGGCTACTGAAGTAATAGATGAATCGGTATCATCACAAACAGTTACGATATACACAAATTTTGCAGATAGGAATAATATGATTGCTAAAGTATATAGCCAATCAAATACAGATATACAAGTCGTAAGTTCTGAAACAAATTATTCAAATGCAATTGGAGTCTCAAGCGGAAAAAGAAAAAGTGTACAATTTAATGCAAGAAAGGCAAAAGAAGATGTGGGAAGGTTTATAACTGTTATATGTCCTTTCACTGAAGATGGAGCCTCTTTTAATAATAATATAGGTATAAACTTTTTAAATTCACAATTAGATAACAATAAAGTTCCTTTGTCAACAGAAATAAAGGTTACTATGTCAGGTAAAGATTATAATTTAAACTATACTTTATAATAATAATTAACTAATTTCTATATACGATGAAAATGAAAGATAAATTCTACAGTAAGACAATCGGTTGCATTATAGCTATGTTGGCTGTTGTGTTAGGTGTTTCGTCATGTAAGGATGATATCACGACCGATGATGGTAGCTTTGCTTTGTATTACACGAGCATGACTGATATTGCTCCTTCCATGACAGGAGTTATAGCAAGTCCTACTTATAAGGGTGCTACTCCATATGATTTTAAGATTACAGGAGTAATTTATTCTAATAAGAATGAAAAGGGAGAAGAGGTTTCCGAGACCTACAATGGTGATTGTTTTACCATTAATGCAGAAAATGGTGAAATATCTATAAATAGTACAAGAGATATGAATATTGGTAAGTATTTTATATCTGTATCATGCTATGCTTCTGGCTCTATGTATACTTTCAATAATGCAGTAGAAGTGAATTTTCTTAAAGCTGTTCCTGATGGTATAATAGTGGAACCTGATTTTATTGAAGTAAGGTTGGCTGATGTAAATGATAAATATGGAGAGACTGTTTTTCCTACAGCAAAAGTTACTACCCAAAATACAGCCGAACATATTACTATCGCTGGATATAAGTTGTCAAATGTGGTAAGGCTGGAATCAGATGGTTCAGAAACAGTAATAAATAATAATAGCCTGGGATTGTTTTCAGTTTCAGATCAGGGTATTATCTCTATTAACAAAACAACAGAAGAAACAGGATATGATTCACAAATTGTTAAGCCAGGTCTGTATAGAATAGATTTGAAACTTACTACAATGGCTTCTCCAACTCTTGGCGAGGAAGAAGGGTTATTTATTGATGCAATAAGAATAAACTTGTCTGGTGCTCCAACTGCTATTTCATACGAAGAAGGAGCTATTGAAACTGGGGTTGAAGGTAATCCTGAAAAACCAAGAGGAGCATTTATAAGTTCAAAACCATTTATAGAAGGTTCATCTATTAATGCTGTTTATGAAATTACTGAAATAAAGAAAAGTACAGGAGGTGTTTTGGCTGATGCTTCGGACGAAGAAAAAAAGTTTTTCTCAATTGATTCTTCTACGGGAGTTATTTCTGTTCCTAATACACATACTTTTGTTAAAGACCAGGTATATAAAGTGTCTGTAAAGGTTTCTAATTCCGAAGGGAATTGTATTGGTGATAATGCTTTGACCTTGAATGTAGTTGAATGGGTTAATCCTTTAGTCGATTTTACTTACGAACAAGGTAATATGAAACAAGGAATGTCGTTTGAATCTGTTGCAGCTAATTACGGTACAGATTCATATGTTAAGTATTCTTTTAAATCCTTACCTGAAGGATATGAAGACTTTTTTTCTATTAATGAAGCAACAGGAGTTGTAAAAATAGAGAAATATAATACATTACCTCGTACTGAGCAAGGCAAGCCGTTTGTAGTAGAAGTTCAGGCTAAAAATTTCAAGAATGTAGTTACAGGAACACTTGAAATTAATGTAAATGAGAATCCTAATTATTTCTCTTATATCAGTTATGGTAATAATTTGGTAGATGACCAAACACCGGGTAGTATTTATGATAACCAGTATAGGTTTAATACAATGGAAGAGGTGAATGCTATGAATCTTACACCTAAAATAGATGTTAAAGACGGAAAGACTATAACATGGAAGGTAGTAGGTAAACATCAGTCACAATTTATACATTGGGACAATAATGCAAATATTGCAGCATCAATGCAAAAAGCAGAGGATTGGGATAATGTAGAAGTTACTTTGACTGTATTATTGATTTCTGCAACAGTAGGAGAAGGAGAGGATGCATTTACTCGTACTGTTCCATTATGCTTTAATTATGTTAAGCCGCAGGGAGATGGTACTGCAGTTTTATACACTCCATTTGTTTTCCATGTAAATCCTAAGAAAGGTGGACGTTCTGTTGTTCCTGAAATAGTAAATCCTGGTAAGTTTGTTATGGACTATAGACGTTCTTTTAATTATTATAATATAAATGGAGTAGATTCTAAAGGCAATCCGCTTAAGGAGGGTTCACCAGCAGGAAATGGAAAACCTAAAGTAGAGTGTTTCCTGACTGATTTATGGCAAAGTGTGGCAAACTCAACAAACTTCGGAGCAAAACTTCCAATGTCATATTGGGAAGATAGTAATAAAGCGACTCTAAAAGACCCTTTAACACTAAGTGAGAATACATTGGCATATGTTGATAATGCTTCTGGTGAAAATCAATTTTCAGTGGTGGTAAATAAAAATTTCTATCATGATGGTTGGGGTGATGGAATTGTAACAGGGCAGATGACTTTTGTAACAGATGGAAATGTGAAGACTGTCTCTAATGGTAAAAGAACTTTCCCTATTGCGATTTGGCTTGATAAGACTTATATAAACAAATAATAAAAACAATAACAATATGTTTCTAATAAATATATCCAAAAATATAGCTCATAGAAGTTTGATTACACTTCTTGTACTGATATTATCGGTAAGTCTTTATGCACAAAAAACATTGAATGGTACAGTGGTAGATGAAACTGATATGCCACTTATAGGTGCTACCGTCGCTGTAGAAGGAACTTCTGGTGGTACTATTACTGATATTGACGGAAACTTTTCAATAAAAGTAAAGAAAGGTGCCATTGTTAAGTTTTCATATGTAGGTTATAAAGACCGCAAATTGACATTTCAAGGACAGAGTAATGTTACAGTAAAGCTTGAACCTGATGCAAAGGTTATTGATGAAGTTGTTGTGGTTGGTTATAGCTCAATGAAAAAAACAGACCTTACCGGTTCTATTGCTTCTGTTGCAGCAGAAGATCTAAAAGGATTCAAGAGTAGTTCCATTGCTGGAGCTTTGGGAGGACAGGTTGCTGGTGTGCAAGTAGTACAAGCAGATGGTGCTCCTGGCTCAGGCTTTAGCATAAACATACGTGGTGTAGGTACGCTTACTGGCGATAACTCACCATTATATATAGTGGATGGTTTCCAGGTGGATGATATATCATATCTTTCTGATGCAGATATTGAATCAATGCAGATTCTGAAGGATGCTTCTTCATCTGCAATTTACGGTTCACGTGCAGCAAACGGTGTTGTATTGATAACAACTCGTCAAGGAAAGGATAGTAAACCAGTTATCAATTATAATGGATCTGCCAGCCATCGTAACATTTCAAAGAAACTGCCAGTGTTAAGCCCATATGAATTTGTTAAATTACAGGTGGAATTAAAACCTGAATTTGCCAATACATATTATAAAGAAGGTAATGATGATAATGGAGTGCCTTATCGCTACCAATCTCTTGATGACTATATTGGTGTAGGTGGAGTAGATTGGCAGGATGAGACATTTAATCCTACATGGTCACAGGATCATAATATCACTATAACTGGTGGTAACGATAAGAGTAAATACGCTGGAACATTTTCGCGTTATGATGAAGAAGGTATTTTCAATAATAGTGGCTTTGACCGTACCACAATGAAGTTCCGTTTTGATCAAAAGGTATCAAAAGATGTATCGTTTAATGCTACATTTAATTATGCACAGACAAACAGACGAGGACAGGGTACATCTGCAGATAATGGACGTTTCAATATGTTGGCACAGATTATCAGTGCTCGCCCTACTGCAGGTTTAAGAATGACTGACGAGGAACTTCTTACAACTGCTATTGACCCTGAAATGCTGGAAACAGGTGAGAGTCTTGCACAGGTAAATCCTGTAATGCAAACACAAAGTGTTACTAATAAGAAGAGAGCTGAAATGTGGTCTGCCAATGCTTCGTTGACTTGGGAAATTAT
This sequence comes from uncultured Phocaeicola sp., assembly GCA_944322395.1. Classification (GTDB taxonomy): domain Bacteria; phylum Bacteroidota; class Bacteroidia; order Bacteroidales; family Bacteroidaceae; genus Phocaeicola. The sequence continues at coordinate 13,837 of CALUPA010000027.1, read as the reverse complement.
AAAAGGACTGACATTTAAAACTGCAGCAACTTATAACACAACTAATACACGTAATGATGTATTTTATAAAGACGGTTCGAAAGAAGCATATAGAAATGGACAGAAACCTTATGGATATAGCCAAATGATACGTGACATGCGCTGGGTGAACAGTAATACTCTTACATGGAGACAGAAGATCAAGAAACATAGTTATACAGTTATGTTAGGTCACGAGGTGTCTTCGAAGAGTCAAGAGTGGTTGAAAGGCTTAGCTATGGATTTCCCTATATATAATAATGAGAACAACAATCTTGGAATGGGAGCTACACCGAGTGAAGTTTCTTCAAGTTTCTATAATAATAGCTTGCTTTCATTCTTTGCTCAGACTACTTATAATTATGCAGACCGTTATTTGATTACAGCTACAATACGTGCTGATGGTTCAACAGTTTTCTCGCCAAAGAACAAATGGGGATATTTCCCATCATTCTCTACAGCATGGAGACTTAGTGAAGAGGACTTTATGAAAGATATGGAATGGATTTCCAATGCAAAAGTACGCTTTGGATGGGGGCTTGTAGGTAATGACCGTATATCTAACTATTTATCAATGGATCTTTACACAAATGGTAAGTATGGTATCGGTAATTCGCAGGTGACTACTTTGACACCTAAACAACTTCAGAACTCTAACCTTAAATGGGAAGCATCTTCTACTGTAAATCTGGGTATTGATTTAGGTTTCTTTGATAACCGTTTGAATGTTACTGCCGATTTCTTTATAAAGAATACTAAGGACTTACTTCTATCACAGTCGCTAGCACACTTTACTGGGTTTGATTCACAGATGCAGAATATTGGTAAAATCCAGAATAGAGGTATAGAACTCAGCCTTACTAGTACAAACATACAAAAGAAGAACTTTACTTGGGATACAAACTTCAATATCTCATTCATACGAAATGAATTAAAATCATTGGCAAGTGGAGTTGATGCAATGTATGCACGTTCTGGGTTCGATAGTAATTTTACACAGTATGATTACATCGCTAAAGTAGGTGAGTCGCTTGGTCTTATTTATGGTTATGAATTTGACGGAATATACCAGGCTTCTGATTTTTATGTTACTCCAACTGGTCAGTATATCCTAAAAGAAGGTATTACTAATAATGTACGTCAGGATAATGGTGCATTGGAGCCTGGAGATGTGAAATATAAAGATCAGGATGGTGACGGAATTATAACTACAAATGACCGTACTGTTATTGGACATGCATTGCCTAAATGGTATGGAGGTATCACAAATAGCTTTAATTTTTACGGTGTTGATTTTAGCTTTATGTTCCAATTCAATTATGGTAATGATATTTACAATGCCACTCGCTTGTTCGCAACACAGTCACGTAGTGAGCGTAAGAATTTCCTAGGTGAAGTAGCTGACAGATGGAGTCCAACTAATGCATCGAATAAGGTTCCTAAATATGACGGTTATATTGTGAATGACGTTTATTCAAGATTTGTTGAGGATGGTTCATTCCTTCGTCTGAAAAATGTGACATTGGGATATACAGTTCCACAAAAGTGGACTAAGAAATTCCATGTATCGAAATTAAGAGTTTATGCTAGTGGACAGAATTTATTGTGCTTTGATAACTATAGCGGATATGATCCTGAAGTAAACTCAAAAAACAGTCCTATGACTCCTGGTCTGGATTGGGGTGCTTATCCTAAGAGCCGCATATATACTGTCGGTCTTGATATACAATTCTAATTTATATTAGTCAGTAATCTTAAAAAGACTTTTAAACTTACAAATTCATAATAATATGAAAAAAGGGATATTATATATATTACTGTTAGCATCTGTCTTTACGACAGGATGCTCAGATTTCCTGAAAGAGGAGAATAAGGTAGATATAGAGAAAGAAGGTTTTCTTACTACTCCGGAACAAGCGGAGACGGTTTTATATGGAATTTACCAAACAACTACAGCTGATGCCATGTATGGTTATTATTTGTCTTTTTACTTTAGTATGGGTACTGATTGTGAACAGGCAGAAGGAAATACTACCAATAACTGGCGTATATTACCCGCAAATGCATATCCGACAACACAGTCGGAAGTACAGCAGGCATGGCAGTATCTTTATATAGGTATTTATCGTGCTAATGATTTTCTTGAAAGAATTTCAGCAGTGTACGATTCTTTTAATGAAGAAGATAAAAATTTGATAACTGTTTATATGGCTGAAGCAAGAGCTTTGCGAGGATTGTTTTATTTTGAACTTGTACGTCGTTTTGGAAATATTCCTCTCATAACTACTACTACTATGTCGTATATGGATCCAAGGGAGGCAACACAAGAAGAACCTGCAAAGGTTTATGAGTTCATAGAAGCTGATTTGAAATATGCAATGGAAAATCTTCCTTGGGCTACAGAAGATAATTATCGTGTTGATAACAGTTTCCGCTTATCAAAAGGCGCAGCTATGGGACTATTGGCAAAGGTGTATGCAACATGGGCAGGATGGCCAGTAAAAGACACAAGTAAGTGGGAGTTGGCTGCAAAAACGGCTGGAGAACTGATTATGTCTGGAAAGCATGATTTACTTTCTGAATTCGAGCAGTTATGGGTGAACACATGTAACGGATCTTGGGATCCTACAGAAAGTCTTATAGAGATAAGTTTCTATTCTCCTACTTACAAGAATTCTAGTGATCCTTGTGGACGTATAGGTAAATGGAATGGTGTGAAAACCACTGCAATAGCAGGGAAAAGAGGTAGTTGTGCAGGAAATGAGAAGGTGGTACATAATTTTGTACTTGATTGGAGAGAAGAAGATGGTGTAGGTGTAGGTTATCCTAATGGTACAAATCCGGATGGCTTGGTAGATAAAAGACGTGATTTGTCAATTGCAAACTATAGATATGATGATAGTCTTGGTGACGGTCCTATACTTTGGGCTGCTGAAAAAACTAACGGAGTGATAGATCCGATAAAGAGTCAAGAAAGTGATCTTGACCCTGACAAACGTCAGAAAGAAAAACAAAACTACACTCCAGCAAAATGGGATATAGAAAAATATGTAGAAACTGGCTATTTACTTAATAATGACCAATCAAACGTAAACTGGTATATTTTGCGTTATGCAGATGTTTTATTGATTTATGCAGAAGCGCTGAATGAATGGAAAAATGGTCCGACTAATGAGGCATATTCTGCTGTAAACAAGGTCCGTCGTCGTGCTTATGGTGTATCTGATACATCGCATGACCTTGAAATAGGTATGAATGCTGATGAATTTCGTCAGGCAGTGCGTAAAGAACGCAAATACGAACTTGCCTTCGAAGGACATCGTCGCCTTGACCTTGTACGTTGGGATGTATACTACGAAACGGTAATGGAAACACTTAAGGAACAGAACGAAATAAGTGGTAACTATGTAGTCGGTGAATATACAAGAAAAGGACAGCATGAGCTTATGCCAATTCCACAGCGTGAGTTGGACCTTTGTAAGAAATTTAAGCAGAATCCTGGTTGGGAATAAATCGAAATAAAAAATACATTGCAGGTGTAAGCCTCAATGTACAATAATGATATTTTTTTATACAGAATTATCACTTGTAAGTGTTTGGGCAATAGCATTATCTACATTATTTTAATTGGATGTTATGTATAAACAATATTTTTGCAATGTTTCAATACGATAAGTGATAATTCTTTTTTTATAATATGATAAATCAGATTTTAACAATGAAAAGAAACTACTTAATTGCAGCTGTTTCCATATTAGTTATGGCATCGTGTGGTAATACACAACAAAAAGAAGATTACAGTTGGATAAAGACATCCCTTGACAGATCAGCTTCACAGCTATTGTTGACTGCACATGAAATAGACGGGACTGGTAAATTGCCTCGTTCAATACATGTGGGATATGATATGGATTTCTTGATACGTCAGTTGGAAAGAGATACTGCAACTTTTGTTGATTCATTACGTAAAAAGCCTACTTCGGAAATGGAGGGTAAGCGCAGATTATGCGGTGTCTACGATTGGACTAGTGGTTTCTATCCTGGCTCTTTGTGGTATGCTTATGAACTCACAGGAAAAAAGGAATTAGAAACAGAGGCTGCAAAATATACAAACATACTTAATCCTGTGCGTTATTATAAAGGTACTCATGATTTGGGATTTATGATTAATTGTAGTTACGGAAATGCACGTCGTCTGGCATATGCTGATACTATTGATGCTGTAATGATTGAAACTGCAGACAATTTGATTGGGCGTTTTGATGAGGGTACATCTTGCATACGCTCTTGGGATTTCGGAACATGGAATTTCCCTGTTATTATTGATAATATGATGAATTTGGACCTTCTGTTTACAGTAAGTAAAATGACAGGTAATGTCAAGTATAAGGAAATTGCTTTGAAACATGCAGACAAAACTATGGCTAATCATTTCCGTCCTGATTATACTTGCTGGCACGTGGTAAGCTATAACGATGATGGTACTGTAGAACGTAAGCAGACACATCAGGGTAAGAATGACGATTCTTCATGGGCTCGCGGTCAGGCATGGGCTGTATACGGATATACATCGTGCTATCGTGAAACTGGCGACAAGAAGTATTTGGATTTTGCAGTTAAAGTGGCAGATATGATTATGAGTAGAGTGAAAACCGATGATGCTATTCCATATTGGGATTATGATGCACCTGTAACGGATGAGACTCCGCGTGACGCCTCAGCTGCTGCTGTTACAGCCTCTGCTCTTCTTGAAATGAGTACCATGGTAGAAGACGGACAGAAGTATTTTGATTATGCGGAGAAGATACTAAAGAGTTTATCATCGGATACATATCTTGCTAAGGATGGTGAAAACCAAGGATTTATTTTGATGCATTCAACTGGATCACTTCCTAATGGCTCAGAAATAGACGTTCCTCTTAATTATGCAGACTATTATTATCTTGAGTCTTTGCAGAGATATATGAAACTTAAAGGTATTGAGTATAAAAATCTGTAATATAGATTAATTGACAATATATCAGTTGCAAGTTGACAAGCCTTTCCATACAGATGATTGCTTGATCAACTTGTCAACTGGTTTACTTGTTGATTGGTTATAAATTTAGACAACCATGAAAATATTGGCTTTTAATAAATTGTTTTTTTCTGTGCTATTAGTTTATTCCGTATGTACGGCTACCGCACAAGATTTAAGAACAGAAGTTTTTGATTATCTCAATCTTGATTATCCGGGATTGGAGAAAGTGAAAGATTTACATTTGCAAGGTAAAGATGCCGATGCTGCAAGTGCACTATTGGAATATTATAGGGCACGCAAGAATGTTAAGGCACCTGAAGTAAATGTTGACAAGATTACAATAAGTAAAGATGAACAGAAATGGGCTGATGAGGCTTTGGAACATACTTTCTTTTCGCACAAGGGCTATCAGCCTTCTTTTAATTATGGTCAGGATATAGATTGGGAATATTGGCCGGTAAAGGATAATGAGTTGCGTTGGCAGTTACATCGTCATAAATGGTTTACACCGATGGGTAAAGCTTATAGACTGAGTGGTGATGAAAAATATGCCAAGGAATGGGTTTTCCAGTATATGGATTGGATTAAGAAAAATCCTTTACTGAAGATAGACAAAAAGGAATATGAACTTGTGAATGATGGCAAATTGAAAGGTAAATATGAAAATATGCGTTTTGCATGGCGTCCTCTGGAAGTTAGCAATCGTTTGCAGGATCAGACCTCTCAGTTTGTATTGTTTTTGCCTTCACCTTCGTTTACACCAGAGTTCCTTACGGAGTTCCTTTTGAACTATCATAAGCATGCACTTCATATCATGGCAAATTATTCTGACCAGGGAAATCATTTGTTGTTTGAGGCACAGCGTATGTTGTGTGCTGGTTCTTTCTTCCCTGAATTTAAGGAAGCTGCTGAATGGAGACGTAGCGGTATAGATATTTTGAATAGAGAAATAGATGTACAGGTGTATAAGGATGGGGGACAATTTGAACTTGATCCACATTATCATTTGGCTGCTATCAACATTTTTTGGAAGGCTTTGGAATTAGCCGATATGAATGGATATAAGAAGGAGTTTCCACAGATGTATATTGATACAGTTGAGAATATGATAATGTTTTATATGAATATTTCCTTCCCGGATTATACAAATCCTTGTTTCAGTGATGCTAAATTGACAGATAAGAGTGAGATGGTCAAGAACTATAAGCGCTGGCTCAAGACTTTCCCTGAAAATCAGGCTATCAGATATATGGCAACACAAGGTAAAGAAGGTAAATTGCCGGATAATCTATCTATTGCTTTTAAAGAATCAGGATTCTTTGTATTCCGTAACTCATGGGATATGGATGCTACACAGATGGTTGTAAAAGCTGGTCCTAAGGCCTTCTGGCATTGTCAGCCTGATAATGGAACTTTCGAACTTTGGTTTAATGGCAAGAAATTATTTGCCGATTCAGGTTCGTATGTTTATGCTGGTAATGGAGAGGTAATGGAATGGCGCAACTGGTTCCGTCAGACTCGTGTACATAATACTCTGACATTAGGTGGTAAGGATCTGGAAACGACAGACTCGAAAACATTGCTTTGGCAACCTGAAGGAAAAATACAAACTTTGGTTACAGAGAACCAAAGCTACAATAAATTAAAACATCGTCGTTCTGTATTCTTTGTAGATGGAAAATATTTTGTTATTGTTGATGAGGCTGTTGGAGATGCTAAGGGCTCTGTCAATCTGAATTATCAGATGCCACGCGGAAAGGTTAATAACAGCCGAGAGGATATGACTTTCGTAACAGCTTTCGAGCCGGGAAGCAATATGAAACTGCAATGCTTTGGTCCTGAGGGCATGACTATGAAGAAGGAGGAAGGATGGCTGTCAACAGAATACAGAAAGAAACAGAAACGTATGAACGTTTCTTTCAATGTGAAAAAAGACAATAACGAACCAGTAAGATATATAACTGTTATTTGTCCTATTAAGGATAGTGCAGACGCACCTGAAATCTCTGCTAAATTCAAATCTAAAAGATTTAATGAGAAAGGACTGGAAGTGGAAGTTAAGATTGATGGAAAGAAACAGGTATTAAAATACGAATTTTAATTGATTATACCTTGTTTGTCTAAGTACTAACCATCAAAATCAAAAAACTAATGGAAAAAGTTATTTATAATGCGCTTTGTCTGTCAGTGGCCGGAATGGCTCTGGCAGGATGCGCATCTAAGAAAAATACAAAAGAAGATAAAAGACCCAACATCGTTTTTATCATGACGGACGACCATACTACCCAAGCTATTTCATGCTATGGGGGTAATCTGGTACAAACGCCAAATCTTGACCGTTTGGCAAATGAGGGGATACGTATGGATCGATGTTATGCCACAAATGCTTTGTCAGGTCCTAGTCGTGCATGTATTCTTACAGGAAAGATGAGTCATATAAATGGCTTTACTGATAATGCAAGCAAATTCGATTCTGACCAGACAACATTCATTAGTCTTCTTCACGATGCAGGTTACCAAACTGGGATTATCGGTAAATGGCATCTTATATCAGAACCTAAAGGATTTGATTATTGGAGTATCCTTACAGGGCAGGAAGAACAGGGTGATTATTATGATCCTGATTTCAACGAAAACGGTAAGCAAATTGTTGAAAAAGGATATGTGACAGATATCATAACTGATAAGGCTATAAAATACATTGACGGACTTGATAAAAATAAACCTTTCTGTTTGATGTTCCATCATAAGGCTCCTCACCGTAATTGGATGCCTGCACCTCGTCATCTGGGGTTGTTTAATAATACGGTATTCCCAGAACCAGCTACTCTATTTGATGACTATAAGGGACGTGGACGTGCTTCAAAAGAACAGGATATGAGTCTTGAAAAAACTTTTACCGATGATTGGGACTTGAAACTGCTAACTCGTGAAGAAATGCTCCGTGATACTACAAATCGTTTGTATAAGGTGTATAAGCGTATGCCGGAAGATGTTCAGGCAAAATGGGATGAAGTATACGGCAAAAGAATAGAAGAATATCGTAATAGTAACATGGCAGGACGTGAACTGGTGAGTTGGAAATATCAGCAGTATATGCGTGACTATCTTGCTACTGCGATGTCAGTGGATGAGAGTGTAGGACGCCTGATGAAGCATCTTGAAGATATAGGTGAACTTGAAAATACAATTATCGTTTATACATCAGATCAGGGTTTCTTCCTTGGCGAACATGGATGGTTTGACAAGCGATTTATGTATGAAGAAACTCGCATGCCATTGTTAATACGTTATCCACGTTCAATAGCAGCAGGAAGTGAAAGTAAAGCTTTGTGCATGAATATTGATTTTGCTCCTACATTCCTTGATTATGCCGGTGTGGAAATACCTGATGATATGCAGGGACATTCACTCCGTTCGGTACTTGATAATGTAGGGCAGATTCCTGCAGATTGGAGAAAAAATACTTATTATCATTATTATGAATATCCGGCAGAACATTCTGTGAAACGTCAGTATGGAATACGTACAGACCGGTATAAACTTATTCATTTTTATAATGATATAGATGAATGGGAACTTTACGATCTTGCTGAAGATCCCGATGAAATGAATAATGTATATCAAGATTCATCTTACAGCGAGATTAGAAAGATGATGCATGGTCTGCTTGAACAGTCTCAAAAGGAGTATGCCGATACAGACCCTGATGAGAAAGTCAAGGTACTTTTTAAGGGTGATAGAAGAGTTATTGACAGAGTTCATTGATTAACAATTATGAATTAATAATTAGTAGTGTAATTATCAGTTCATAATTAATCTTTTAGTTTTCATTATTTTAAAAATATACTTAAATCAAATATCATGGATAGAAGAGATTTTCTTAAAGTATCAGGCTGGTCGTTTCTTGGTATGGCAGCTTCCGGCAGCCTGCTCGGTTCATGTGTTCCGGGATCGAAAGAAGCTAAGAAAATAATGCCGACCAAATCTCCTTATAAGATGTTTTGGGGAGATCTTCATAATCATTGCAATCTTACTTATGGTCATGGTGACATGCGCGATGCTTTCGAGGCGGCAAAGACACAGTTGGATTTCGTAAGTGTCACTCCACATGCCATGTGGCCTGATATTCCAGGCGCAAATGATCCTCGCCTGAAATGGGTGATTGATTATCACACAGGTGCTTTCAAACGTTTAAGACAGGGCGGTTATGAGAAATATGTGGCTATGACCAATGAATATAACAAGGAAGGCGAATTTCTTGCTTTCATAGGCTATGAGGCTCATAGTATGGAACATGGTGACCATGTAGCACTAAATTATGACCTAGATGCTCCTTTGGTGGAATGTACTTCTATTGAAGACTGGAAACAGAAAGCACGTGGACACAAGGTGTTTATTACTCCACACCACATGGGTTATCAGACCGGATACCGAGGATATAATTGGGACTTCTTTACAGAGGGTAAGCAGACTCCGTTTGTGGAAATGTATTCACGTCATGGACTTGCTGAATCCGACCAGGGAGACTATCCGTATCTTCACGATATGGGACCACGTCAATGGGAAGGAACGATATTATGCGGATTGGAACGTGGTTATAAGTTTGGTCTTATGGGTTCTACCGACCAGCATTCAGGATATCCTGGTAGTTATGGCGACGGACGTATTGGAGTTCTAGCTTCATCTCTTACACGTGATGCGCTATGGGATGCTATGGCAAACCGTCACGTTTGTTGCTCTACAGGAGATAAGATTCTTATTGATTTCCGTCTTAATGATGCATTTATGGGCGATGTAGTGAGAGGTAACCAGCGCCGTATATATTTAAATGTTGAGGGACAGAGTTGTATAGACTATATTGATATTATAAAGAACGGCAGACTTCTTGCAAGAATGAATGGCCCTATGAATCCTGTTGCTCCAGCCGGTGATACAGTACGTTGTAAGGTAAAAGTCGAATTCGGATGGAACCGTGAGGAAAATTATGTTACTTGGAACGGTGCATTGAGTATAAACAAGGGACGAATTCTAGGTGTGACACCATGTTTCCGTGGGGCAGCCTTTACTTCTCCACAAGAAGGTGAGACAGAATTTCATACTCACGTAAACCGTATCCTTTCAACTACAGATACTTCTGTTGAACTGAAACTGTTCACAACCAAAAATCCTAATACTGTAACTCCTGCTACTCAAGCTGTAATTCTTGAATTGGAGATGCCAAAGGATGGAGTACTTTCTGCTGACTTTAATGGAAAGCATTTTGAACATACTTTGGGAGAACTTTTGGCAGGTTCACGCAGTCACTTCATGATTGGATGGTTGAGTGAGGCTATACTATTCAATAGAGCAATGCCTGAAGATTGTTATACCATAGAACATTTTATGGAAGACAACGAGCCTGAAAGAGAGACTGACTATTATTATGTAAGGGTACGCCAGAAAGACCAGCAATGGGCATTCGGTACTCCGATATGGGTGGAACGTGTATAAATTCTTTTTTTATGAAAAGATACGCTATAGGAATAGACCTAGGCGGTACGTCTGTGAAATACGCCTTGATAGACAATGAAGGCGTATTTCACTTTCAAGGACGTGTTCCGTCTAAGGCTGATGTCTCGGCAGAGGCTGTAATAGGGCAGATATTGTATTCCATAAATGAAGTCAAGACATACGCGGTTTCTAACGACTTGAAGATTGAGGGTATAGGAATCGGTACACCGGGTATAGTGGATACTACATCACGTATAGTAATGGGTGGTGCCGAGAATATAAAAGGATGGGAGAATGTCTGTCTTGCTGATATTATAGAGAAGGAAATAGGTCTTCCGGTTATGGTAGGAAATGATGCCAATATGATGGGACTTGGTGAGGTACGTTTTGGAGCAGGAAAGGGAATGACAGATGTGGTTTTCATTACAGTAGGTACCGGAATAGGTGGTGCAGTGGTGATAGACGGAAAACTTTTCGGAGGTTACGCCAACCGTGGAACGGAATTGGGACACGTTCCTTTGATTGCCAATGGCGAGAAATGTGCTTGTGGCGCAACAGGATGTCTTGAACATTATGCCTCTGCCTCTGCCCTTGTAAGGATGTTCATATCGGAAGCACCATCTTACGGTTATATTGTTCCAGAGAATGGGGTCAACGGTGAACTCATAGTACGTCTTTATAAAGAGGGACAACCGCTTGCTGTTGATTGTTTAAACAAACATTGCCGTTATTTGGGGCAAGGAATAGCTGGATTCATCAATATCTTCAGCCCGCAATTGGTGGTTATTGGAGGAGGATTATCAGATGCCGGACAATTTTATATAGATATGGTTAAAGCAGAGGCTTTCAAGAATGCAATGTCTGATTGTGCTGTAAATACAGATATTGTAGCAGCAGGATTGGGTAATAAAGCGGGAAGTCTTGGATCTGCTTCTATGATATTAGATGCTAGGTTAAAACGAAACTAGTAGTAGGATGCATACATAATTGAATAATCAGACTATGAGTAAAAGAACAATACATCTGATATTGATAATGTCATTTTGGTTCACTATATCTTTTATAACAAATATATTAGGACCATTGATTCCTGACATTATCAGCAATTTCAAATTGAGTAATCTTGCCATGGCAGGTTTTATTCCTACGTCATTTTTCCTTGCATATGCGATAATGTCTGTACCTGCTGGAATACTTATTGATAAATATGGAGAGAAACCTGTCTTGTTTTGTGGATTTATGATGCCGTTCATCGGTACCGTAACTTTTGGAATAGTACATACATATCTGGCTTTGTTGGTTTCGTCCTTTATAATAGGACTTGGCATGGCTATGCTACAGACAGTTATAAATCCTTTGCAGAGGACTGTAGGAGGTGAGGAGAATTATGCTTTTATAGCAGAGCTTGCACAGTTCGTTTTCGGTATAGCTTCATTTCTTAGTCCTTTGGTATATATATGGCTAATAACACGTCTTGCAGCAGGAGTGTACGAACCGGGCAATAATATTATTGTTGATTTCCTTGCCCTATTTACTCCAGCAGAACTTCCGTGGGTTTCACTTTACTGGGTATTCTCGGCTTTACTTCTTGTAATGATAGTTTCTGTATTGTTATCGCGTTTTCCAAAAATAGAACTGAAAGAAGACGAGAAAAGCGGAAGTAAATCCTCATATGTTGACTTAATGAAGAAAAAGTTCGTATGGATGTTTTTTTTCGGAATTTTCTGTTATGTAAGTACTGAACAGGGCACATCCATATTTATGACTACATTCCTTGAGCAATATCATGGGATTAACCCTCAGACAGAAGGAGCTTCTGTGGTAAGTTTATTTTGGGGACTTATGACTATTGGTTGCCTTGTAGGTATGATATTACTTAAGCTTATTGACAGCAGGACATTGCTGAAGGCTTCTGGGGGCATTACTGTTATACTGTTGGTATGTGCTATTTTCGGCAATAGGGATATGTCTGTATTTGCGTTTCCAGTAATTGGTTTCAGCATATCAGTGATGTATTCTATAGTATTTTCGCTAGCTCTCAATTCAGTATCTGCAAATCATGGCTCTTTTGCTGGAATATTATGCTCGGCAATTGTAGGTGGGGCTGTAGGGCCGCTTATAATAAGCAGTGTTGCTGATTTTACATCGCTCAAGGTAGGAATGTGTGTGATATTTCTTTTTGTTGCTTATATCATTTTTGTGGCATTTACGGCACGTCCGCTTGTAAACAACAAGACAGTTTCGTTGAAACAGCTTTTTGGAATAAACAAATAATAGTATCTGTTAGGTATTGTATATTCCCTATAGCCATATCTGGATTTTTGACAGATATCCTATAGGGAATTTTTTATTATTCCTCTTTTCAAATTATGTTTCTAAGATAGAAAGTTGCTGCTTGTTCGAGTATTACATCACGTTCAATATTGTTTCTAAATTTTGTATTCTATAAAAGAGCTTTGGTAAATACCAATACTTGATTTTTCTTCTTGTTTGATTATTAATATTTAGCAAAATGCTCTTGAAAATTATGCGATGTGAAGTTTTTACTGCTATTTTATATTGATTTAAATCAATAAAGCCAGAAAAAGTAAAATATTTGTTGTTGATATTGAACAAACCTGCTGTCTCTTTTGTCTTGTAAAAGGTACAACATTTAATAGTTTGAGATGAAAAGGATAACATTATTTGCACTTTTAGGTCTTCTTTTTATAGTGTCGTGTACAAACGACGAAATGATGAACAGTAGTAATACAGGTTCTGAGCGCAGTGGTATACGTTTTCGTTTGAAAAAGTCTGCATACATTGGCGACAGTAACTCACGTACAGAGTCTGTGAGTACAGGAGTTTATGACAAGGTATTTTTCTACATAGCCGACTCTGAAGGCGATGTAGTGACTACAGTACATGGCAAATATAATGAGCTAACTTCGGAAATATATGCCGAGGGCCTTCATGAGGGCGACTATAACTTGCTTGTTTTGGCTATAAAGGGTGATGAAACAGTTGATCGTGCTGAGATAAATGAAATATCAAGTATGGATGATGAATGGCTGGTGTTTCCTTCTGATCTCCACAAGCCTCTAGAAGCTGAGTATTTTTATTCGTGTACACCGTTTACAGTCCGTTTGGCTCCTGCGGCTGGAGGCAGTACTGAGGTTATCAGCATTGACAGCGAAGTTATACAGAACAGAATAGTAGGTCGTTTGGATTTCAATTTTGTATATAACAATCGATATGTGCGTAATGCAACAGTCGAGAAAAGAGTGAGACTTGCTGAGTCAAAGTTCTATACATCAATAACAGGTG
>CALUPA010000026.1 GCA_944322395.1 uncultured Phocaeicola sp. | reverse complement strand
AACATTCTTCTTTTGAATACTTTTTATATTCACGCATGTTACTAAATAATTTGTGTCAACTTATTTAGTACACTACACAAAATGCAGGATGGATTGGTTTATTTGTTCTTTTTCCAAAGTCTTGTCATGTCTTCGAGTGTCTTACCTTTGGTTTCTGGAACCATCTTCCAAACGAATACCGCTGCAAGAACACAAATCACTCCATATAATCCGTATACAAACATGTGTCCAAATTTAACTCCCATATCCCCGGCACTCATATTGTACATTGGCAGGAATGTAGACGAAACTATAAAGTTGAATATCCACTGGAATGCTACTGCTATTGCTACAGCACCGCCACGGATTGTATTAGGGAAAATCTCTGCTATAAGAACCCAGCATATAGGACCCCAACTGAACATGAACGAAGCGCTGTATATCATAATGCTGACAACCGGAACAATTGCTGGAAGACCTGTTACAGCATTACTTAGTGCTACTCCCAATGCTCCAATAGCCATACCTATAGATCCCCATATAAGAAGAGGCTTTCTGCCAAGACGTTCAACTGTGAAAATGGCAAGTAAAGTAAATAGAATATTTACAACTCCCATGAATACTGTTTGAACCATAGGATTACCCATACCCATACTTTCAAATATGCGAGGTGCAAAATACAGTACGGCATTGATACCTACAGCTTGCTGGAATACACTCAGCATTATACCTACGAATATAACTGTCCATCCATATGTGAATAGCTTTTCTGTCTTTTCTTCTGCAGTAGCCTTAATATCCTGAAGTATTGCCTTTGCCTGAGTGAGACCATTGATTCTACTGAGTACAAACAATGCCTTTTCATCCTTGCCTACCATTGCAAGGTATCTAGGAGTTTCAGGCACAAGCAGGACAAGCAGTGTGAAAAGACCTGCAGGGACCGCCTCGCTGACAAACATCAGTCTCCATCCTGTTTCGATAGTCCATGCTGCTTCTCCAGGATTAATAATCTGATTTACACCTTCTACTGCTTTAATAACAGGATTTATATTATCACCAAGTATGAGGAAATTAACGAAATAAACTACCAGCTGACCAAATATAATAGCGAACTGATTCCAAGAAACCAATGTACCACGAATATTGCTAGGTGCTATTTCTGCAATATACATAGGACAAATAGCAGAAGCCAAACCTACACCTACTCCCCCTAAAACACGATAGAAATTAAAAGCAATCAATAATGAATATGTAGGTTTTCCATAATCAAAGAAAAGGAACTCTGGCCAATATGAACCTAATGCTGAAAGAAAGAACATAATACCTGCCATAAATAGCGAATTCTTACGTCCGAATCTCGAAGCAAAGAAACCTGATATGGCACTACCGATGATACAACCTATAAGTGCACTGGAAGAAGTAATGCCATGCCACGCATCTGTATAAGTAAAATCACTTGCACCCATAAAGAATGCCTGAAGTCCTTTTTCGGCTCCTGAAATAACCGCAGTGTCGTATCCGAACAATAATCCTCCCAACACTGCAACGAGGACTATGGAAAAGAGATAGGCTTTGCTGCCTTTTTCTGTATTATTCATAATAACAAGATTTTTAATTAATGAAAAAACGAAATAAGCCGACACACTGCTGCCTTAGGTAAAATACCGCCGACAGCCGTGCGCCGACCATGTTTCTGACTATTTATTAATCAGATATTAGCAATACATATTTACAATAGCCTCGTAAAGTTCCTGCTTACCGCTTGTCTGTTTTGGTTCGCCTACAGTCTTAGCATAAGCAACTACATCTTCAAGAGTAAGTTTTCCTTCTTCGAATTCTTTACCCTTACCGCTGTCAAATGAAGCATAACGGTCTGCAAGCATCTTCTTGTATGGAGATTCTTCAAGCAAACGAGCTGCATTTTCAAGAGCACGAGCCATAGCATCCATACCAGCGATGTGAGCGATGAAGATATCTTCAAGGTCAGTAGAGTTACGACGAGTCTTAGCATCGAAGTTAGTACCACCATTTCCAAGACCACCACCACGGATAATCTGCATCATAGCCTGGATTAATTCGTAGTTGTCGATAGGGAACTGGTCTGTATCCCATCCGTTCTGATAGTCACCACGGTTAGCATCGATAGAACCAAGCATACCATTGTCAACAGCTACTGCAAGTTCGTGTTCGAATGTATGACCAGCAAGAGTAGCGTGGTTAACTTCGATATTTACTTTGAAATCCTTGTCAAGATTGTGAGCTTTCAAGAAACCGATAACTGTTTCAGTGTCTACGTCATACTGATGCTTAGATGGTTCCATTGGTTTAGGTTCGATAAGGAATGTACCTGTAAAGCCTTTAGAACGAGCGTAGTCGCGAGCCAAAGTCAACATCTGAGCCAAGTGTTCTTTTTCACGTTTCTGGTCTGTGTTAAGAAGTGACATATAACCTTCACGACCACCCCAGAATACGTAGTTCATACCACCAAGTTCGATAGTAGCGTCGATAGCATTCTTAACCTGAACAGCAGCACGAGCTACAACGTCGAAATCAGGGTTTGTAGCAGCACCGTTCATATAACGAGCGTGTCCGAATACGTTTGCAGTACCCCACAACAGTTTGATACCAGTTTCAGCCTGTTTCTGTTTCAAGTAAGCAACAACTTCTTTCAAGTTTGCTTCATATTCTTCGATTGTTTCAGCTTCATCACAAAGGTCAACATCGTGGAAGCAGTAGTATTCTATACCTAATTTCTGCATGATTTCGAATCCGGCATCAGCTTTATCCTTAGCAGCCTGAACTTTGTCTGCACTAGTCTTCCATGGGAAAGATTTTGTACCACCACCAAACTGGTCAGCACCTTCAGCACAAAGTGTGTGCCACCATGCCATAGAGAATTTCAACCAGTCTTTCATTTTTTTGCCCAAAACTACTTTTTCAGCGTCATAATAACGGAAAGCCATAGGGTTTTTGCTTTCTACACCTTCAAATTTGATTTTCTCAATTCCAGGAAAATACTCTTTTGTTGCCATAATATTCAAAATTTAAAAAGTTAATATTAAAGTTGAAACTTCATTTATTCTTATGTTTTTTATTTTTTTTCTGTTTCTCAGATTTTCTCCAAGTATTCTACCCAGCGTCCGTATGCATCTGCATATGCATTGGCATCCTGTGCTTTTGGTTCTATTACTTGAAGTTTTTCGAGTGTTGCAAATGCTTCGTTGTTGTCCTTATATATTCCAGCTCCCATTCCGGCACCTTTGGCTGCACCTACAGAACCGTCAGTATCATACAGTTCAATTGTAGCACCTGTCACACCAGCCAGTGTTTCGCGGAAAATTGGGCTAAGGAACATATTTGCATGTCCAGCATGAATCTTATGTACGTCCATACCCATGCCTTTCATGATATCAATACCATACTTGAATGAGAATACGATTCCTTCTTGTGCAGCGCGTATGATATGATTGCGGGTATGTAGATTGAAGTTTACACCATTGATAGAGCATCCAGTCTCCTTGTTTTGAAGCATACGTTCTGCTCCATTGCCAAATGGCAGTATACTTACACCACCTGCTCCTATTGGTGCTTGTGCAGCCAAATCATTCATCTCTGCATATGATACACCTTCAGGAACTACGGTACGCTTAATCCATGAATTCAGGATACCTGTACCATTGATACACAACAATACTCCAAGACGTGTCTGCTCTTCTGTGTGATTAACATGAGCGAAAGTGTTTACTCTTGATTTCGGATCGTAGTTTACTTTGCCATTCACACCGTATACAACGCCTGATGTTCCTGCTGTAGAAGCAATTTCACCCGGATTGAATACATTAAGCGACAATGCATTGTTTGGCTGGTCGCCTGCACGGTATGTCACTGGTATACCTTCTTTAAGTCCCAATTCCTGAGCTGCAGCTGCTGTCACCCTACCCTGTTCAGAGAAAGTAGGTTTGATATCAGCAATTATAGACTGGTCGAAACCATAATAGTCCATAAGGAAATCTGCAACGCGGTTATTTTTGAAATCCCAGAACATACCTTCTGACAATCCTGAAACTGTAGTACATATTTCACCTGTGAGTCGCATTGCTATGTAATCGCCTGGAAGCATTATCTTGTAGATTTTCTCAAAAATCTCCGGTTCGTTTTCCTTTATCCATGCAAGCTTTGATGCCGTAAAGTTGCCTGGTGAATTCAAAAGGTGTGACAAGCATTTCTCTTCACCTATAGTCTGGAATGCTTTCTGGCCGTAAGGCACAGCTCTTGAGTCGCACCATATAATAGCTGGACGAAGTACATTCTGATTTTTGTCTACACATACGAGTCCGTGCATCTGGTATGAAATACCTATTGCCTTGATGTCTTCTGCCTTAACTCCAGACTCTGACATTATAGCTTTTGTAGAAAGCTTAAGGTTTTCCCACCAATTAGCTGGTTCTTGTTCTGCCCATCCTTGTTTTACAGCTATAATAGCTGCTTCTGTTTTTGGGTAGAAAGCCGAAGCTACACACTTGCCTGTAAGGGCATTTACCAAACTCGCCTTAACCGACGAGCTACCAATATCATATCCTAATAAATACATGTTATTATAGTTTTAGATTATCTTCTTGTTTTATTATATATTTTTTTATCAAACTTATAGTATCTGGCAGCTCTATGAGAAACTCCTTGTTGAAATTCATCCATTGGTATCACATAATCCATCATCATTATTTTTTTATGAAAATTCCTCACATCTATCTGTTTCCCAAACAAAACCTCATATAGAACTCTCAATTGCAATGCAGTGAATTTTCTTGGCAAAAGGTCAAACAAACATGATGGGTTAAACTCCACATACTGTCGTATAAACTTCATAGCCTCTTCTATAATCAGATTATGGTCAAAAGCCAAATCTTTTATTTCATCAAGCGGTACCCATTCTGCTTGAAAATTGTCCAGATTCTTATTTAATGCTCTGTCTATTTTTACCAGAGAAAGATATGCTATTGTAACGATACGTTCCACTTTAGCCTTTTCCGCTCTTTCCAGCCATCTGACATCTTTGGGATTCTTTGTTCTGTCTTTTGAACCAAATGCCTTAAATTGCATGAGATTGACATTCTTGAATCCTGTCAGTTCATTCAGTACACGCATGGCCGCACCATCCAAGTCTTCATCCATATAAATAAGGCTACCTGGTAGTTTCATATCATGAAATACTTCTCCTGTATTATCTTCTCCTATTCGTCTGATAAGAAGTACCCGCAAACGTTCACCGTCAAATCCTACGACAACGCAGTCTACGGAAATATGATTGTTAGCTAAAGGCATCTTGTGTTCCATATTTATATGATTTATTTGTTTTCCGAGTGCAAATAAAGAGTATTATTTTTAATTACGCAAGAAATAAAAGAGAAAATTTTATTCTTCATATAATATTAGTTATCAATAGAATACATATCATAGATGATACAATATCTACGGCTTAGCTTTTTGTATAAGATACAATATGTAATTTACGTAAGTTTGTTATATGACCGTCATTTCGTTATGTCAGGAGTAAATCGTTTATTTTACAAGAGGTTACAATAATATTCCAAAGCGACTACATAATTATGTTATTGTATTTTTAACGTTGGAATATTATAAGGGTAAATACATAACTTCTTGCCAAGAAAATAGGTAAATTCTGCAAGTGTTAAAAAATAAAAATGCCATGAGCCTATGGTGTAAAAATAGCGCCTTGCAAAAATTTATCGTATTTTTACAAGGCGCTATGTATCTAGTAGAACAATTATAATTTGCTATTTTGGAGCTTTTATATATAAGTATATTGCTATAAATAAAAATAATATATTAGGTATCCACACAGCAACAATTGGCGGAACATTACCACTTATGGCAAATGTTGATGTGATTGTCTGGAAAAGTATATAAGAAGCACTCAATCCTAGACCTACCCCAAGATTCATTCCCATTCCTCCCTTTACTTTCTTGGAAGAAAGGGAAGCTCCAATAAGAGTCAGGATGAAAGCGGCGAAAGGAGTTGCTATACGTTTGTAGTACTCAACTTCGAACTCTTTAATATTGGCAAATCCGCGTCGCTTCTGATTGTCTATATATGTTTTAAGTTCAGGGCTTGTAAGGGTTTCAAACTGGTCTCTCGTTATAAGAAAATCCTGAGGCTCCATATTTATAATAGTATCAAGTTTCTCTCCTTTTGTGATGATTTCCTTCATACCCTTCATTTCTCTTATCATATAATCTCTGACAATCCATCTGTGCAATTTTGTGGTATCATATGTGACACGTCTGGCAGTCATATGCGAGACCAGTTTATTGTCTTCAAATTTGTCTAAGGAGAATCTATATCCTGTCAGATTATAGTTTTCATACCTCTCCATATAGGCTATGGTTGATGTGTCTACAACAAGTTGGATATTCCTTGCATAGTTCACCTTTTTTTTATTTTTATATTTAGTCTCAAAGTCTATTCTTGTAATACTCCCTTTCGGTATAAATTGTGAACTAAGAATATAACTTCCTATAGCAATAATTGCAGCAGACAAAAAATAAGGAACTAACAACCTTTTGAAACTCATTCCGGTGGAAAACATAGCTATTATTTCCGAATTCTCTGCCAGCTTACTGGTAAAAAATATTACTGATATGAAGATAAACAGTGGGCTGAAAAGATTGGCATAATATGGCACAAAATTCATATAATAGTCAAATATGATAGCCTCGATAGGTGCCTTACTGTTAATAAAGCTATCTATATTCTCGTTTATGTCAAAAACTACGGATATAGACAGTATAAGCGTTAAGGCAAAGAAGAAAGTACCGAGAAATTTTTTCATTATATATATATCAATCTTCCTCAGCCAAAAACGTTTCAGATATTTATCTCTGAATTTTAGGAGTTTATCTTTCATATAAACAAACAGTGTTTCAATAAAAACTATTATTCTACTATAATCGTGTAGACAAGCGTTCTACCATAACAGGTTTCCATGTAGAGAAATCACCTGCAATTATGTGGGCTCTAGCTTCCTTGACTAACCACAGATAGAATGCCAGGTTGTGTATGGAAGCAATCTGAAGCGCAAGCAATTCTTCGGCATGGAACAAATGACGGAGATATGCACGGCTGTATAAAGTGTCAACATACGATGCTCCGTCGGCTTCTATTGGTGAATAATCTTTCTCCCACTTTTTGTTACGCATGTTCATGATACCATTCTTGGTAAAAAGCATACCATTACGACCATTACGTGTCGGCATCACACAATCAAACATGTCCACTCCCCTTTCAATACCTTCGAGTATGTTTACAGGTGTACCGACACCCATAAGATATCTAGGCTTATCTTTAGGAAGTATCTCGTTCACAACCTCTATCATCTCATACATTTTATCTGTTGGTTCACCAACGGCCAAGCCACCTATAGCATTGCCATCGGCACCTTTCGATGCAATATATTCAGCGGAACGCTTGCGCAAATCAGGATAAACACATCCTTGAACTATAGGGAATAATGACTGGTTATATCCATATTTAGGCTCTGTTTCGTTGAATCGTGTAATGCATCTGTCCAGCCATCTATGAGTAAGTTCCATAGAATTCTTGGCATAATTATAATCGGATGTTCCCGGTGCACATTCGTCAAAGGCCATCATAATATCTGCACCTATAGTGCGTTCAATGTCCATAACTTTTTCAGGTGTAAACAAATGTTTTGAACCATCTATGTGAGAACGGAATTCAACACCTTCTTCACGCATTTTTCTTATGCCTGACAGAGAAAAGACCTGGAATCCACCACTATCAGTAAGCATAGGACGATCGAAACCATTAAATTTATGTAGTCCGCCAGCACCTTCTATTACATCCAGTCCCGGTCTGAGATAAAGATGATATGTATTTCCCAATATAATCTGAGCTTTAATATCCTCCTTTAATTCCGGAAGCTGTACCCCCTTGACAGTGCCCAGTGTACCAACCGGCATAAATATGGGCGTTTCAATTTGCCCGTGATCAGTGGTAATAAGCCCTGCTCGTGCATTACTTTTGGGGTCAGTGTATTGTAATTCAAATTTCATATATCTATTTAATAGGCTGTAAATTATTTATTGTCATTATCTTTCTTTGACTCCGGTATGGTAAGTTTCGGGGCGTTTGTGACAACCTCGTTTGTCAATGCAATATCCAATACTTCCCTGATATCACTTACATAATGGAATGTAAGTCCTTTCAAATATATTTCCGGAATATTGTCTATATCTTTCTTGTTTTCTTTACACAATATAATTTCTTCAATACCAGCACGTTTTGCAGCAAGAATTTTTTCTTTTATGCCGCCTACCGGCAATACCTTTCCACGAAGAGTTATTTCACCTGTCATGGCCAAACGGTTTTTCACCTTTCTTCTGGTAAGGGCAGAAGCCAATGAAGTGACCATGGTAATACCTGCCGATGGACCGTCTTTAGGTATAGCTCCTTCTGGCACATGTATATGAATATTCCAGTTATCAAACACTTCTTCAGGGATGTCCAATAAATCATTATGTGCTTTAAGATATTCAAGAGCAAGCATTGCAGATTCTTTCATTACATCACCTAAATTACCAGTTAGTGTCAGACGATTTCCTTTTCCTTTACTAAGGCTTGTTTCTACAAAAAGTATTTCGCCACCTACGGCTGTCCATGCCAATCCGGTAACAACTCCTGCATATTCGTTGCCTTGATATTTGTCTCTTGAGTATTCTACAGGTCCCAAACATACAGGTATGTCCTCTGCTTTCAACTCTGAGGATGAAACTTCTTTACCGGAAGCTATATTAAAAGCTGTACGTCTCATTACTTTGTTGATTTTCTTCTCAAGTTCACGTACACCACTTTCTCTGGTATAATTCTCGATAATGAATTCTATGGCTCCTTTGGATAATTTGATATTATCTTTTGTAAGTCCATTTGCTTCCATTGCTTTTGGTATAAGATGTCTTTTCGCAATTTCAATCTTTTCTTCCGTAATATATCCGCTTACTTCTATAAGTTCCATTCTGTCAAGTAGCGGCGCAGGTATACTTCCGAGATTATTGGCTGTAGCTATAAACATAACGTTTGACAAATCATAGTCTATGTCTATGTAATTGTCATGAAATGTTCCATTCTGCTCAGGGTCAAGTACTTCCAACATAGCAGACGAAGGGTCTCCCTGATGGCTGGCTCCAAGTTTGTCTATTTCGTCAAGGATGATAACAGGATTAGACGAGCCTGCTTTTATAAGACTCTTTATGATTCTTCCCGGCATCGCTCCTATATATGTTTTCCTGTGTCCTCTGATTTCGGCTTCATCATGTACACCTCCAAGAGACATTCTTACGTATTTTCTTTTCAAAGCCGATGCTATAGATCGGCCCAATGATGTTTTTCCTACTCCAGGAGGGCCATACAAACATAAAATAGGCGATTTCATATCTCCTTTGAGTTTTAAAACAGCAAGGTGCTCCAATATACGTTCCTTTACTTTTTCAAGACCATAGTGGTCATGATTAAGAGTTTTTTCGGCTGTTTTCAGGTTAAATGTCTGAGGGGTATAAACATTCCATGGAAGTGCTAATAAATTCTGCAGATATGAATATTGTACATTATAATCAGGCGACTGCGGATTAATACGTTCCAGTTTAGTCACTTCTTTTTCAAATATTTCAGCTACTTCCTTAGACCATTGTTTCTTTTTTCCTTGGGCGCGTAAATTGTCAATCTCGCTTTCAGCACCATTACCAAGCTCATCCTGAATGTTTTTCAGCTGTTGCTGGAGGAAATATTCACGTTGTTGTTTGTCTAGTTCCTCACGGGTACGCATCTGAATATTTTGTTTCAGTTTGGCAATTTCCAGCTGTTCGTTAAGATAGCCGATAAGATGAATAGCCCTGTCTTTTATAGAATCATGCTTAAGCAATTCATATTTAGCAGTGATTTCAAGAGGGAAATTAGAGCATATAAAGTTAATTCTAACGGCATCTCCTTCCATATCCCTTAAAGCTATCAGAAAATCATTGCCCAATTCTTCCATGTTGTCATGAAGTTTCTTCATGACATCAAAACATGTACTCATGATAGCTTTAAATTCGTTACTACGGGGTACAATATTATTTTCTTCTACAGGCGTAGCTGTACCGACAAGATAAGGTTGCGTTGATGTTATAGAATTTAACTTGACTTTAGGCCCGTAAGTATGGATAAGTGCATTTGTTGTGCCTCCAGGAAGTTCCAGAATTCTGACGATTCTTCCAATAACACCTAACGGATACAAATCTTTAAGCTCCGGTTCTTCAACCATTGCATCCTTTTGTGTGGCAAGAATTATAGGAGACTTTCTTTTATATGCAGATTTTACAAGATCCAAAGTGCTTCTCCTGCCAATAGCTACAGGCATAACTATTTCCGGAAAGATTATCATATTGCGTAAAGGCAAAACGGGCAATTCTCCTTCCAAATCCTCTATAGGTATACTAGACTGATCTATATCTATTTTAGCTATTAAAGCCACTTCATCATTTTTTATTTTTTTATTTTTTTTATTCTCTGGCATATTTATCGTGAATTATCTGTTTAAACAAACGGCTACAAAGTTAATGATTATACATATAATAATAAAACAATTTATATCAAATGTTGTTTATATGCGTGTGTAAATCGGGCTATTTACATATCTTTGCAAAGTCTAAACAACAGGAAAATGGGTAATGAATATTTTAGATTTAAGAATTTTACTATAAGACAAGACAGATGCGCAATGAAGGTGGGCACAGATGGAGTATTGCTTGGAGCTTGGACAGAAACTGAATGTGCTTATAAAATTGCAGATATAGGGACAGGAACAGGCCTTATAGCTATAATGCTCGCCCAAAGAACTGAAGCTAGAATCACAGCTATAGAAATTGACGAGGATGCATGTTCTCAAGCTAAGGAAAACATAAGTGATTCACCTTGGAAAGATAGGATTAGCGTGGTAAAAGCAGATATAAATGATTACTGTATCTCTCATAAAGATGAGTATGATTTAATAGTGTCAAACCCTCCTTTCCATATTGAGAATATAAAAGGATATTCAGAAAAAAGGAATATAGCCAGACATACAGATAGCTTAAGTTTTAAAGAACTTACTTTAGCTGCATCTTTTATGTTGAAAGAGAAAGGGAGGTTCTGTGTGATAATTCCTTATATTTCAGCACTTGAATTCATAGGGAATGCAGTTAGCAGTGGCTTTTGTCTCAAAGGTAGAACTGACGTTATAACCAAACTTGGAAGTGCGCCCAAAAGAGTCTTGTTGGAATTTAGAAAAGGCCAATCTCATGAAGAAACAAAAATGTCAAAACTACTATTGTCGCAAAACGGTATGATGAGTGAAGAATACAAATCCTTAACTTCTGATTACTATTTATAGAATGCTTCAATTTACGTTAGTGGAAATATAATTCAATTATAAAACAATCACTCTTCCTGCTGTGGATTGTTTTTATTGGCCAATTTCCTCATAATAGAACGATTCATTTCCAATAATTTTCTATGTCTTTCCATGATAGCTGCTGAAACGGGTTTAGCTTCAATGAAATCTGTTATATGTTGTAAAATATTGTGTGGCTCGTATATGTTTTTCGGAGGTTTTGGAGGACAAATCACTTTTAATGCTGAAGGAATAATTTCCACACTGAGGTCTTTAGGACCTATCATTGGGTCACCATCGAAATGGAAAACTCCTTCTGTTGCCCTGTGTATAATGATTTTATTATCCTTCATTGTCTTTATACGGCTATTCATATCAATTGTTCTTGTAAACAACTGAAAAGATAAAGAAGGAACGTCAAGAACCGTAAAAGGCTCAAGTACAGTTATATCCATCATGCCGTCAGACAAGGATGCCTGTGGAGTGATGTAAGCATTGTTGCCATATTGTGATGCGTTGCCACATGCTATAAGAAATGCTTTATACTTTACAGTACCTTCGGAATTCTCTATTTCATACGTTTCCGGCTCATAATGAAGGCTTTCTTGCAGTGTGTTTTCCAAATATGTCAAAAGTCCTCTACGCTTGGACCCTGCAAATTTTAAACTGACGAAAGCGTCAAATCCTACCCCACATGTACAAAAAAAAGGATGTCCGGCAATCTTACCGTAGTCAATAGAACGGACATTTGCTTTATTGATTACTTCTAGGGCTTTTTGATAATTCATAGGTATATGCAAATGCCTTGCCAAGCCGTTTCCGGAGCCGCATGGTATAATACCTAAAGCTGTTTCTGAATGAATCAACGCACGTCCTACTTCATTAATAGTGCCGTCTCCCCCAATAGCTACAACAAATGAAACTTTATCTTTTACTGCTTTACTTGCTATATCATATGCATGACCGGCATATTCAGTCTTTATAATTTTAGGATTATATATATTCCTATTGATATTAGACTGTATATATCCTAAGATTTTTTCTTTATCTTGAGTACCTGAAATAGGATTTACAATGAATATGATATCCTCTCTGATGTCCATGTTTTAGTATTGGTTGATTATATATGCAAATGTAATATATATTTGCAAACAAGATATTTATATAACAGAAAATCTTATTTACATGTATAAAAAACATTCAATAATGTTACCCTTTGTTGAATTTTTACTATCTTTGCAGGCTGTAAAAACAAAAAGAAAATCTATTAATAAATAGAATATGGGATTATTACAAGAAAAGTTAAGTAAATTCAGACTTCCGCAGATGTATATGGAGAAGGGGGTCTATCCTTATTTCCGCGAAATAGACAGTCATCAAGATACTGAGGTGATTATGGACGGCAAGAAGGTGTTAATGTTTGGATCTAACTCTTATATGGGTCTGACATATGATCAAAGAATTATTGATGCTGCAATAGCCGCAACACGTAAGTATGGAACAGGATGTGCAGGCTCCAGACTTCTGAATGGAACTCTTGACATTCATGTACAACTTGAGAAAGAACTTGCCGAATTTATAGGTAAAGATGAAGCTCTTTGTTTCTCAACTGGTTTTACTGTGAATGAAGGTGTAATTCCTCAGCTTGTTGGACGTGGTGACTACATCATATGCGATGACCGAGATCATGCATCTATCGTTGACGGAAGACGTCTTACTTTTGCCACCCAGTTAAAATATAAG
The DNA here is from genome assembly GCA_944322395.1 of uncultured Phocaeicola sp. GTDB lineage: Bacteria > Bacteroidota > Bacteroidia > Bacteroidales > Bacteroidaceae > Phocaeicola. The sequence continues at coordinate 20,067 of CALUPA010000026.1, read as the reverse complement.
CACAATGATATGGAAGCGCTTGAAAAAGAGCTTCAGAAATGTGAACCTGATGCGATAAAACTTATCGTTGTGGATAGTGTGTTTTCTATGGAAGGCGATTTGGCTAATTTGCCTGAAATCATACGTCTCAAGAAAAAATATAATGCAACTGTATATGTAGACGAAGCACACGGAGTTGGTGTATTTGGTCGTAATGGACGCGGTGTATGTGACCATTTTGGACTTACAGACGAGGTTGACATAATTATGGGAACCTTTAGTAAATCTTTGGCATCTATAGGTGGATTTGTTGCAGCAGATAAGGATATTATCAACTGGCTACGTCATAATGCACGTTCATATATATTCCAGGCAAGTAGTACTCCTGCAGCAACAGCTGCGGCAATAGAAGCACTTCATATTTTGAAAACAGAGCCTGAACGTCAGGAAAAATTGTGGGAAATTACAAATTATGCATTGAAGAGGTTCCGTGAGTGTGGATTTGAAATAGGTGATACAGAGAGTCCGATAATACCATTATATGTGCGTGACACAGATAAAACGTTCCTTGTAACAAAAATGGCTTTTGATGAAGGTGTTTTCATTAATCCTGTGATTCCTCCGGCATGCGCTCCGCAAGACACACTTGTAAGATTTGCACTTATGGCTACTCATACAAAAGAGCAAGTAGATTATGCGATAGACAAGCTTCTTAAGTGTTTCAAGGAACTAGAGATAATAAAATAATAGCTGTAATATAAAAAAATAGACTGTCTCTTATGAGGCAGTCTATTTTGCTTTTTGTTGTATTCAATTATTTTTCATCTTCAAAACCCGTATAAACATGATAATTCAGTTCATATACGAGGTTAATTCACCGGCTGTAACATTCTTTGCTACTATCACTCCGTTGCTATCTATAAGATAGTTTGCAAATCCGTCCCTAAGTCCAAACTTCTTAAAGACCTCTGATGTTTTGCCGCCTGTTTCCATATAACAACAAGATTGTTTTAAACGGTCTTGTTTCACTGCAGCATGAAAAACAGATTCATAGCAGTCTATTGAAACAGAAATCATCTTAATGCGGTCTGAATTCTGTAATGCATGACATAATTCAGCATTTTTCATTCTTGATACAGCATCATATCCCGCCCAAAAGCTCAACAACGTATATTTGCCATCATTGGCACACAGGTCAAGCGTCTGTGTTTCAAATTCAAGAGCTGGTATCGGTGTCTTATCACCAGGAACCAACTTCTCTGTAGGATCTTTCTTCTCTATAAATGAGAAAGAAATTAAGGAACTAAATACTAATACAACAAAAATCGGCTTTACACTTTTAATCATGTAATGTGATTTTAGTTAATACTATCCGAGCCTGTCCTTAACAGTAGTTTCGTCTCGGAACATTATTTTTAAGGCTGAATATCCATCGCGGATATCTGTAAATCAGCCCCATTACTTTTTGAAACCGTTGCAAAGATAAGTATTTTTTACTTAACCACATAGAAATTATCTCATTTTTTATGTTGTTCAGCATATTTTCACTATGTGAGTACCTCGAAGTATTATATTATTCATAGGATAAAAGTATAAAAATACGTCTTTATATGGCTTATAAAGCATATTTTGATTAACTTTGCATGACATTACCCGAATGATAAATTTTCATTAAAATAAGAACAATCACCCGAATGGAATTTTCTGAATTAAATCTAGAAGAGAGCGTTTTAAGTGCACTTGATGCCATGAACTTTAAAGAATGTACACCTGTACAAGAGCAGACCATTCCTGTTCTGTTGGAAGGTCATGATCTTATAGGTGTTGCGCAAACCGGTACAGGAAAAACCGCAGCATACCTATTACCTGTATTAAGTAAACTTTGTAGCGGTAAATATCCTGAAGATTCCATTAATTGTATAATAATGTCCCCTACCAGAGAATTAGCTATACAGATTGACAGACAGATGGAGGCCTTTTCATATTTTATGCCCGTATCAGGAGTTCCGGTATATGGTGGTAACGATGGAATACGTTTCGAACAAGAGAAGAAAGGGCTTACATTAGGAGCAGACGTAGTAATAGCAACTCCTGGACGTTTAATTAGTCATATAAGCTTAGGGTATGTAGATTTATCAAAAGTTTCATTTTTTATACTTGATGAAGCGGACAGGATGCTGGATATGGGATTTTATGATGACATTATCCAAATAGTTAAATTTCTTCCCAAAGAAAGACAGACAATAATGTTTTCTGCAACAATGCCTGAAAAAATAAGGCAATTGGCAAATAATATTCTAAACAATCCTGTTGAAATAAAACTTGCGGTTTCGAAACCTGCTGAAAGAATTATTCAGGCTGCTTATATATGTTATGAGTCACAGAAACTGGAGATAATAAAAGATTTATTTTCATCTCAAAAGCCTGAAAGAGTAATAATATTTGCCTCGTCAAAGGTAAAAGTCAAGGAAGTGACAAAAGCTTTGTTTAAGATGAAGCTTAATGTTGGGGAAATGCATTCTGATTTAGAACAGGCGCAAAGAGAGGAAATTTTACACGATTTCAGGAATGGAAAAGTTAATATTTTAGTAGCAACTGATATTGTGGCTAGAGGAATAGATATAGATGATATACGTCTTGTTATTAATTATGATGTACCTCATGACTGTGAAGATTATGTGCATCGTATAGGACGTACAGCACGTGCAAATAATGACGGGTGTGCCATTACCTTTGTAAATGAGTTAGAACAAACTAAATTCTATCAAATAGAACAGTTTCTTGATAAATCGATTTATAAACTACAAATTCCAGATGAGTTAGGCGAAGGACCGGAATACTCACCTAATACTGAAAATAAAAAAAGAGGTAGAAAGAATAGCAACAGCCAAGGTCGACATAGGAAATTTAAGAGAAAAGAAAGTAAAAGTTCAATCACTAATAATAAAGAATGAATTATGATTATAGCAGTAGATTTCGATGGAACAATAGTAGAACATAAATATCCCTACATAGGCAAAGAGATACCTTTTGCCATAGAAACATTAAAGAAATTAAAGGAGGACAAACACACTTTAATACTTTGGACAGTCAGAGAGGAAAAACTTCTGGATGAAGCTGTAAACTTTTGTAAAGAAAGGGGGTTGGAATTTTATGCTGTAAATAGCAACTATCCTGAAGAGAAAAAAAATCATGACCATTTCTCCAGAAAATTAAAAGCTGATTTATTTATTGATGACAGGAATATTGGTGGACTGCCAGACTGGGGTACTATATACAGAATGATTAACGAGAAACTTACATACGAAGATATATATTGTGAACAAGATACAACATATGAAAGTGCACCGAAAAGGAAAAAAGGGTTATTAGGGAAACTTTTCGGATAAGTTCGTATGAATATTATATCTTCATGATGTACACAGTTCAGTTGTTTTGTATATAAAATACACACATTATTGTGGATTTTTTCCACAGTTGGTACAGCTTGTTGAAAAAATACTCTAAGGTATTGTCTTGATTATCAGTCATATTGACAATTTAATATAATTGGTACATGTTTTGATGTTTATATGGCATAATAACCGTAAATATTGAAATAAATATGAGAAAGATAATTGCAATACTGTTGATTATGTTAGGTGTTGGAGAAATATATGCGTATAATGTTAATTCCAACAGTGAAGAAAAATCAAAGGAGACACATTCTGTTATAATTGAAATTGATAAATTACCATCTACTATTCAAGAGATACTTTTTTATGAATTTAAAGATTATATAGTAAAATCGGTAGAGGCTAAACGTATCAATGATAATTATATATACGAAATAACCTTAATAGACTCGGAAAATTATGAATACACTGTATATATAAATGATAAAGGTGTAATATTAGAATAAACTAAAAAAATATCGGTTAGGAACACCCATCCAAGCAATAGAATTGTGCCAGGATGGGTATTTTTTATCTATGCTTTGGTATAAATACTGCCTGCAAAATATAAGTGTAGTGCTATCCCTTTATTTTTCAAGTTTTACATATCCCAAACGAGTATATCTCACTCCTCTACTTTCGTAATGTGACATAACTTTGGCAGATAGAATATGAATATTCTCTCCTATTAGTATAGCCCTACTATAACAACTTAATTCATTGGGAGAAAGACTTCTGCCGCCAGCTTTTATTAGGAAGACAAATCTGTTGCCATCACGATCTCCAGCTAAAATATTTTGATCAACGTAAAAATCCGGTTTATAATTATCTACCTGAATTTTTACATTAATAACTTTAAGTAATAATCCTTTGAGCTTTTCCCCTTTTTCTCCAACAAAATGGCTAACTGATGATATCTTGTTCTTATGAACTGTTAATTCAAAATGTACGCGTGAGAAAAGTCTGGCAAGTGATATGAGTTTATCGAAACGGTCAGAATCAGGTTTGAACCTGTTTGCCAACCATAGTATGTAAGATGGGTCAACATAATAGATTTCAGCCAAACGTTTACCACGGTATTTTCCAAAAGGTATTATATCGTCACTACGCCCATAACAACTTTCGAACTCTGAATTGTCTGAACAGATTAAAGCAACATTACAATTCTGAAGCATAAATATTGCACGTTCAACTGCAGTATGATATGTTACTGAAAGTGTTCTGACAAACAATGGCTGCTCTTCTGGAAACAAACGCCACAATGCATAATACGGTCTGAACTTGGTAGCTAAACTTATTGCATAAACCCCACAAGCTGAAGTTCTGCCATAATTGAAACTATCAATAAGATTTTTATCCAACATAAAACCTCCTCTCACATCCTTTTATGCAATATAATATAAATATTATAAATATACAAGAGAAGAATAAAAAAAACCGACAGATCTATACAAATCTATCGGTTATATATTAAAGGAATATATTTATTATCTCAGTCTTTCATAAGCTTTGACTAGCATTTCATCCTTTCCAATAGCACGAATAGCCAACCAATTAAGAACAATACTTATAAATGGTAGACAAACTACCCATGAAGGAACAAACGTGGTTTCGCCCTTGAACATAAAAATAAACGTAACCATAGTAGCATAATAGCCTATAGACAAAATTATATTGAACAGAGTGAATCTGATTTGCAACATCCTTTTTTTATACATAAATATAGTTAATAGAGATATAATTGCAGAAATAATCTGCAGAGCAAATAAAGCCCATGGCTTATAATTTTCTATTCCATCCTGTGTTACTAATGAAAGATTAGTAAATTCTGTTATTGAATTGTCTGTGCCTACAAAACTACCTATAGGGTTAGAGATGAGTATAACTGAAAGTATTGCTACAAAAAGTAGATATACTGATTGAATACGTTGTATCATATTTTTAATAATTATCAGATTAACAGTAAAAAAGCCGCTCCTTTAAGAAACGGCCTTTGTTTTTAGGAATATTACCGGTTTTTTATTTAAGTTTTTCTATCTCCTTAGCTGGGTTTCTATAATAAACTTTACCTTCCATATACTCCTGAGTTGCTATCAAAGTTGGTTTTGGAAGCTTTTCATAATAACGAGAAATCTCTATTTGCTCTCTATTTTCAAAAACCTCTTCCAGATTGTCATTGTACGAAGCAAATTCCTGTAGTTTTTTTGAAAGGTCATTTTTCATCTCTACAGCAATCTGGTTAGCACGCTTGCCAATAATTGCAACAGTTTCATACACATTACCTGTATCTTCACACAATTCCATCATATTGCGTGTTACGGTGTTGGTAGGAGCATTTGATTTTTTGTAATCCATAATTCTATATTTAATTATAAATGTTTTTAATAATCTTCTTCTACAGAACCAACAAATTTGCTGGCTTCTTTAAAAATAGTCTCAACTTCTTTTGAATATTTGCTCTCAGGAAATTCATTTTTGAATGCATAATATTCATCAATGGTGTCTCGCATACGTTCCTCTTTCTTTTCCAACACACTTTCGCGAGCCATATCATATTTAGCACGAAGAATTAAAATAGACAAGTCCTCACGAAGTTTTGTGTATGGATATTCTTTTAGAATGTTCTGGGCAGTAACAACTGCAGCAAGGTAATTATTACCGGAACTCGTCATTGATGAATTACCGGTATATGAACCTAAATCATAATAAAGTTTTGCTGACAGATATTCTTTCTCTACAAGCTTATCCTGTAACTCAAAAATCATATTCTGAGCTGTTTCATGACGTTCAGTTCCTGGAAAATATTCCATATACATTTGCAATTCCTGGATAGCTTTGTATGTACTGCTTTGGTCAAGTCTTGGTTCCGGAGTGTCCAGATAAAGGGCTTTTCCAGAATTAAATCTTGCCAACTCAGTGTATGTTCCACGGGGATATGTCGTATAGTAAGTATTGAAATAGTGTGATGCTGTTACATAATCACCCTGATTGAAATATGTCATTGCTAGCATATATAAGGATTCTTCACCGAACCTTGTACCTTTCATTATAGGAATAAGTTCTTCCAGAATAGTTGCAGCTCTACTATTCTGTCCTTTTGCAAAATATGCTTTTGCAGCCTCATATTTATATTCGTAGTCAGTACTCTTAAGTACGTTATTATACTCTCCACAAGAAGTTAAGAATCCTGCAGAAAGAAGAGCCATTACAATATACTTTTTCATATTTACAAAAATAGTTCTGCAAAATTACTCTTTTATTACGAGAAATACAACACGAAAGTAATTTTTAATGATATTTTTACTTACCATTGAATGATAAAGCAAATATTTATGTACTTTTACACACATCTAAAAAAGTCACGCGAATGAAATTTGAACTTATATCAGAATATAAACCAACAGGTGATCAACCTGAAGCTATCAAACAACTTACAGATGGTATCAAGAGTGGAGTTAAAGCACAAACTCTATTAGGTGTCACCGGATCCGGTAAAACATTTACTATAGCCAATGTTATAAAAGAAATAAACAAGCCCACCCTTATCCTTAGTCATAACAAGACGCTGGCAGCTCAGCTGTACGGTGAGTTCAAACACTTTTTCCCGAATAATGCTGTAGAATATTATGTATCTTATTACGATTATTATCAACCGGAAGCATATCTGCCTTCAACGGATACTTATATAGAAAAGGATTTGGCCATAAATGATGAAATAGATAAATTAAGATTGGCTGCTACATCTGCCCTTCTTTCAGGACGAAAAGATGTAATAGTTGTTTCGTCTGTATCATGCATTTATGGTATGGGAAACCCTTCTGACTTTTATGATAATGTAATAGAAATAAAACGAGGTAAATTATTGGATCGGAATGTATTCCTCAGACGTCTGGTGGACAGCATTTATGTAAGAAATGATATTGAGTTAAATCGTGGTAATTTCAGGGTTAAAGGTGATACAATTGATATATATCTTGCCTACTCTGACAATCTTCTCAGGGTTATGTTTTGGGATGACGAAATAGATGCCATTGAAGAAATAGACCCAATATCGGGGCATAAAATGGCTGATTTCGACGAATATAAGATATATCCTGCAAATCTGTTTATGACCACAAAAGAAAGTACTTTAAGGGCTATACACCAAATAGAAGATGATTTGACAAAACAGGTAGCTTTTTTTGAAGAATCCGGGAAATTCCTTGAAGCGAAAAGAATATATGAACGAGTAACATATGACATGGAAATGATACGCGAACTTGGCCATTGTTCAGGAATAGAGAACTATTCAAGATATTTTGATGGACGAGAAGCGGGAACACGTCCATATTGTCTGCTTGATTTTTTCCCTGAAGATTTTCTATTGGTAATAGACGAAAGCCACGTAAGCGTTCCACAGATAAGGGCAATGTATGGAGGCGACAGGGCTAGAAAAAAGAATCTTGTAGAGTATGGTTTCAGACTTCCTGCTGCAATGGACAACAGACCGCTAAAGTTTGAAGAATTCGAAGAAATGGTTAAACAGGTTATTTATGTAAGTGCCACTCCGGCAGATTATGAACTTGTGCAAAGCGAAGGAGTCGTTGTTGATCAGGTTATACGTCCTACTGGACTTCTTGATCCTATAATAGAAGTAAGACCTAGTTTGAATCAGATTGATGACCTCATGGAAGAAATACAGCAAAGAATCGAGGTCAACGAACGTGTGCTTGTTACGACACTAACAAAAAGAATGGCTGAAGAACTTACTGAATACCTTTTAAATAATGGTATAAAATGCAGTTATATACATAGCGATGTAGATACACTGGAACGTGTGAAGATAATGGATGAACTTAGACAAGGAATACACGATGTATTAGTCGGTGTAAATCTTTTGAGAGAGGGACTTGATTTACCGGAAGTTTCTTTGGTTGCTATACTTGATGCAGATAAAGAAGGGTTCCTGCGTTCTCATCGTTCCTTGACACAGACTGCTGGTCGCGCTGCAAGAAATGTAAACGGTAAAGTTATAATGTATGCCGACAAAATAACAGAAAGTATGCAACTTACAATAGATGAAACCAACCGACGTAGGGAAAAGCAACTTGCCTACAATGAGCAGCATGGAATTACTCCTCAACAAATAAAAAAAGTAAGAACCCAAATCCTTGTAGATAAAGACAGTAATAACAGCACAGAGAACAGTAAAGAAAAAACTATACAGAAATCATATACGGAACACTCTGAAGCATCTTATGCAGCTGCTGACCCTATCGTTCAGTATATGTCAAAAGACCAGCTTAAACGCAGCATAGAACGGACAAGAAAACTCATGCAAGATGCTGCAAAAAATCTTGATTTCATAGAAGCTGCACAATATAGAGATGAACTGATAAAACTTGAAGATATGCTTAAAAACAAATAGTGTATAAATTTTAAAACAATATGGAAAACAAAAGTAAATTGACATTATTTGCAATATTTGTGATGATGGCTTGTGCCTGTACCAACCAGAACAAATACAATGTTACGGGTGAAATAAGCGGTATGGAAAATGACAGTATCATAATTTACACTATTGAGCCTGTAACAAACAAGTCAATAAAATCTGATACCGTACCTGTTATCAATAATAGATTTGCAATAAATGTGCCTGACACTTCACTTATTTCAATCTATTTGGTGGAAAAACCTAAAGGAAACGGAGCTATCAGAATGTACGAAAATCCTTTGTTTTTACTTCTGCCAGGCGAAAAGATAAAAATTCATGGTAACATAAATAGTCTTTCTGCGTCAGGTACAGAAATATATGACAAGCTAAACGAAGCTACAGATATTAATAGTAAGAAAGCTGAACTATCAGAACAGAGAAAGAAGTTTGCATCAGCTTTTCAAATTCAGGACAAAAAAGTAATGGACTCGCTAAATGTTATAATAAAAGATTTAAGCGGACAACTAAGTAAGTTAAAACTTAATTATATAAAGAACAATCCTAATTCCCTTTTATCAGCTTACCTTTTTAAAGGGTTGAAAAATGATGACGGAATAGAAGCTGAAAAGTTACTTGGCGATGATATAAAGCATAGCGTATTAGGAGAGATGATTTCAAACACTGCCAAAAATTATAAAAAGTTTGAAGCCATGAGAAAAGCTGCTGAAAATATTAAACCAGGGAATCCGGCACCTGACTTCCGTTTGAAAAACCTAAAAGGAGAAGAAATTACTCTATCGTCGTTTAAAGGTAAATATGCTTTGCTCGACTTTTGGGGGACCTGGTGTGGCTGGTGCATAAAGGGTATGCCTGATATGAAGAAATATTATTCTAAATACAAGAATAAACTGGAAATAGTAGGTATCTGTTGTAGAGATACAGAAGAAAAATGGCGTAAAGGAGTGAAAGACATGGAGTTGCCATGGACTAATTTATATAATGGTAATTCAGACAAAATTGTCATAGATTATGCGGTGTCTGGATATCCTACCAAAATTTTACTTGACCCTCAGGGTAGAATAGTAGAAATATTTGTAGGAGAGTCTGAAGATTTATATAAAAAACTTGACGATTTGTTCAAATAATACATAGGAATTACTTCAAATATAAGAAAAAGGTATAGCCACAAAAAAATCACTAGACTAATGCAGTGAACCTCTTTTGTGGCTATACCTTTTTTTAATTGTCATGCATAAGTTTTTGAAGTTTCCCGGAGAGAAGGAACAGTACAATAGCTGCCGTACCACTCATAAACACGAATAAAAGGAAAAAGTCATACAGATTTTCAACTTTGTAACCCAAAAAACTTTTTACAGCTCCACCTTCAGGATAATATCCGCTCAACATTCCCGCCATTTTATTAGCGGCAGAGGTACTAAGATACCATACCCCCATCAGAAGTGAAGAAAATCGTGCTGGAGACAGTTTATACACTAATGACAATCCTATTGGGGCAAGACACAATTCCCCCATTGTATGAATAAGGTATAAGCCTGTAAGCCATATCATGCTTACTTTTACTCCAGGTTCCACATCTTTTACACCGAATGCAATGAACAAATACCCCATTGCTAATAGGAAAAGACCTATAGCTTGCTTCTTTACCGAGCTCGGTTCAATTCCATTTCTGCCCATAAAAGACCACAGAGCGGCAAATATTGGAGCCAACATCACTAACATTACAGGATTAAATGACTGAAAATATGCTGCAGGCATCTCCCATCCACCAATATTGCGATTAGTCTGCTCGTCGGCAAAGAAAGTCAGTGATGCTCCGGCTTGCTCGTATGCTGCCCAGAAGAATATAACAAAGAAAGCTATTACATAGATTATTCCAATTTTAATTTTCTCGTTACGATCAAGGCTATGGTCAGTTATTATCAATACAGGCATCACTATTACAGTTGCATAAATAAGAGAGCCTATCCAGTCAGCACCTGAAAAGATATGTCCTCCTGACATATCTTCATTTCCGGCTATCCAATCCCAATTTACCGAGAACACTAACGTAAGCACTACTGTAGCAACTATTGCTGTAATACCTCTAGCAGAAAATGTCCCACCATCTTTATTCTTTTTTATATCATCATCTGTTTTCTTTTCTGGTGCAGTTCCCACCGGGTTACCTTCAGGATCACAAATATATTTGTTTTTAAAGATTTGAAAGATTACAGCTCCCAAAATCATGCCGATGCACGATGCCAGAAATCCCCATTTAAAGTCCTCAGGATGTCCGGTATTTCCTATCAGTCCGCAGATAAGCGGAGCAAGCGTAGAACCAACATTTACTCCCATATAGAAGATTGTGAAAGCCGAATCCTTACGTTTGTCTTCATCCGAATACAGACGCCCCACCATAGTAGAAATATTAGGCTTGAAAAAACCGTTACCCAATATAAGCAATCCCAAGCCGCAGAACATCAGCCATTTGGCCATATCTACCTGATGAAAATAACATGCACTAAGAAACAACAAGAACTGTCCTACAGCCATTATCAAGGCGCCAACAACAATAGAACGTCTGTTCCCCCAATATTTATCTGCTATATACCCTCCAATTAGAGGTGTAAGGTATACCAGTCCGGTATAACTGCCATAGACCTGCGATGCCAGTTCTTTATCAAATAGCAAAGCCTGCACCATATACAGCATAAATAGGGCACGCATACCATAATAACTGAAACGTTCCCACATTTCAGTCACAAAAAGAAGATACAACCCTTTTGGATGTCCCTTTGTATTATTATTTTTTTTCGTACTGCTCATCTTATTTTATTCCAAGTTTCTTTCTCAAATCCTTAGTCAGCGCATCCTTGTGCATCATTACGTAGACTGTTTTTGCACGCACAAAACTTTCTGACATATTGATGTATCCTCCAAAACGGTTTCTGTCTGTTCCCCATGAATTTTTTGTTATATAATATTGGGTTCCGTTTTGATCCTTTGTCAGTCCTGTTATGTGCATCAGATGATCGTCTGTAGTAACAAATGATTCGTAACCTTCCTGTCTTATTTCTGGAGTAACATTCACTTCAGGATAAGGATGTTTAAACTTGTATACTTCCTCTAACCTTTCATCTGTTTTCATGTTTTCAAAACGTGCCCTGTCTGTCTGACTGTAATCATCCATTTTGGTAACCTCAGGATTTATGGCTACGCCGTTGGTGAACGAAAAACCTTTCTCACTTACATCGCCATCCCAACATACTGTATATCCGTTTTTCAATGCATAATCAATTACAGTCATCATCTCATCAAGCGGAAGATTATACATCTTTGCATGTTCCCAATTGTCTGGAATTTCCAATTCAAACTTTTCATAATAAGGCTTATGGGTGAAACTTGTAATCATTACATAATCCTCCATATTAAGCTTCAGACTCTCAGCAAAACTTTTAGGAGTATATTCTCTACCATTATATGTGAATGTTTCAGGAAGTTTGCCCATGTATATGTCGAACAGACTATTCATCAATTCTTTATATTCCGGACTGCAACGCTTCATATTAACAGCTTGTCCAGCTATAGCGGACATATAATTTTCAAGTTCTGTATGGTTATGGGTCTTCGATTCGTAATTTATTCCACAGTATACTTCTTCTGGAATAATGCCAACTTGCTGATAAGCTGTCATCCAACTTGGAGAAATGCTCCCCTGCCCTATATTACCCTTTCCACGGCGAAGATAATTATCTGCCAGTTGGTTCATGTATTTTTGTCTTACAATAAACATTTCAGATAAATCGTACTCACCTTTACCCATTCGGAGAAGTTCTGATTCCATAAACGATGTTGTAGCAAAGCACCAACATGTACCAGAAGCCGCCTGATTTTTTACTGGAGTTGTCCTATTAGTCACTACGTCTGTAAATTGATATCCTTTTTCATTCTGTGCCACAACAACAGATGTAGCGGAAATAAACAATGCAATTGTCAAGTCTTTTACTCTCATTTCTTTATATTTTAATATTAAAAAACAAAATCTATTGGCATAATGAAAAAATGTTTGCAAATATAGTGAAAGCCGAGAGCCTTGTCAAGCGAAAAATATAGTTTTTCATATTGATGAATTAAAAGTACCCAAACATTTCCTTTATAATTTAGAAAATATCCGGATTGTATTTTAAGACAAGTAATGTCTATTCCCTGGACATACAAACCATGTTAATAATCATCAGATATCAACTTCTTTTTATATTTTATATTGTAAAACCAGATCCCTACAATATCAGCTAATGCCCAACCTATAGGAACAGACCACCAAATACCTGTATATCCTATTGCTGGAACTGAGGCTAGAAGATATGCCAGTGCTACACGTGTTCCCAAAGAAATAATAGTAAGGACTACCGACATCGCAGGTAGTGCAACAGCCCTGTAATAACCGTACAAAAGGAACAAATAACCTATGCCTACATAGAAACTGCCTTCAATACGAAGATATTCCACTCCTATATCAATGATCTCAGTTTCTTCAGGTGACACAAAAAATGCCATCAAAAATGGTGATAACCAAAACACTAAAAGAGAAACAAAAAGAGAAAACGCAGTAGTAATATATATAGCACTGCGTATCCCTTTAAAAATACGTTTAGTACGTTTTGCGCCAAAATTCTGGGCAATAAATGTAGAAAAGGCATTTCCAAAGTCTTGAACAGGCATATAAGCAAAAGAGTCTATCTTAACCGCCGCAGCAAAAGCTGCCATAACTGCTGTTCCGAAACTGTTCACGAGACCTTGAACCATAAGAATACCGAAATTCATCACAGACTGTTGTACTCCTGTGAGAAACGAAAACGATGTTATCCGTACCAATGATTGCCGACTGATTACACAATCCACACGTTGTAATCTTAGCTCTGGAAAATACTTATGTGTATAGATACAAAGCCCCACAGAACCTACAATTTGTGAAATTACAGTAGCTATAGCAGCTCCTTCAACTCCCATATCAAGTACAACCATCATTAAAACATCCAGTACAATATTCAAAATTACCGAAACTATAAGAAAAATAAGAGGAATAGCAGAGTTTCCTACTGAACGAAGGAGAAAAGCATAAAAATTATACACGCATACAGGAACCATACCAAGGAAAATAATAAAAAGGTAATCATATACCATTAGTTCCAGTTCCGGTGGTGTCTGTAAAACATGTATTATTGGCCAAAGGAAAACTATAGAACAAATATTAAGGAATAAAGTTAATCCTCCAACAAGTACTATGGATGAAAATATGCTGTGACGCATTCCACTGAAATCGTTTGAACCATATTGTATGGAAAATACGGCACTACATCCCATACACAGTCCTATAAAAATGGAGGTAACAAAAACTATAAGGGCGTAAGATGAACCTACTGCTGCAAGAGCATCAGTTCCAAGAATACGCCCTACAATTAGTGTGTCAGCTATATTATAGCACTGCTGCAAGAGATTTCCTAACACTAACGGAAAAGCGAAACTCAACATTGACTTTGTTATACTCCCGTTTATCAGATCTTTCTTGCCAAGATTTATTTTGGATATACTCAAATCTATCTAGAATACTAAGTAAATTACTTACGATATACAATAAAAAATATCAACAAGCAATTCTTGTTTAATCATTTTTTGAATATAAAGTATACAGCCAGTATAAGACAACAAAATGCCGCGAGGTGATTCCACTTGAGTTCCATTTTGAATGCTATAACAGAGAATACAGTGAAAACCACAAGCGTTATAACCTCTTGAATAACCTTAAGCTGCATAATATCGAATGGTCCACCACTGTCTCTGAATCCTAAACGATTTGCGGGAACTTGAAGACAGTACTCAAAAAACGCAATTGCCCAACTGAATGCAATAACTCCAATGAGGGGTAATGACTCAAACCAACTATATTCTCGCATTTTAAGATGGCCATACCATGCGAACGTCATAAAAACATTTGACAAAATCAGTAATAATACTGAGAAAACACCATGTGATAACATATCTTTTTATTATTATATAATTACGTATTTATGAATTATTTTTCATCGGAAGTAAATCGGTCTGGATATTATTCATACTATTCCACAAACTGTATCTGGCCTCAGGATTCATTTCTTCTAAGCGTTTAAGAACTGTCTTCATATCTGAACGATGTGAGTCTTTCTCATAAGGACAATTCTTAATTTGTTTTCTGTATCCTTTGATACGGGCCATTTCGACCAAATCCGACTCATGTAAAAGACACATAGGACGAATAATTGTCATATCAAATTTTCGCATTACGAGAGATGGAGGCATGGTACTTACAGCTCCTTGAAAAGTCATATTCATAAGAAGAGTCTCAAGAATATCATCCATGTGGTGTCCTAAAGCAATCTTATTACATCCATGTTCCTTGGCAACAGTGAACAAAGCCTTACGACGATTCCACGAACAGAGGAAACACGGTGACTTACGGGTGTCGGTACTAGGATCGAAAGATGTGGTATATGTATAAAAAGGGACACCTAAAGAATGTGAGAAACTTTCTAAATATGAAACGTCGGATTTATATTCGATGTTACTCATTTCAACATGAACAGCAACAACAGAAAACCGAGGCTTATAAATGCGTGAACGAAAAGCAAGAAGTTCGAGCAATGCCATGGAATCCTTACCACCAGAAAGTCCTACTAGAATCTTATCGCCATCTTTGATAAGACCGTAATCAACAATACCCTTTATAAAACGTTTGTTGATACGATACAATATTTTATCATCTTCTGTCTGTTTAGCCATATATCAGTTAAAAAATCGGGTGCAAAAGTACAAGAAAAGTGTGATTTAAAGAAGAAAATTAAAAATTGAATGTATAAAAAACGATAATTCTGAAGTTTTTTGTAATTTTGATAACTAAAACCAATGTATATAATATAAAAACCTAATATAGATTATGACTAAATTAAATATAAAATTGGCAGCTATAGTTTTGTCTATGATTTCTACCGGTATTAGTGCTCAATCATTAAGCCAGGCACAGAAATGGTTCACACAGGGGCAATTTGAGAAGGCCAAACCTGTATTCAAGAAACTGGTAAGACAGTCACCGTCAAACGCAAGCTATAATTTCTGGTATGGAGCATGCTGTTACGAAACAGGAGAAATGAAAGAAGGACTACCATATTTGGAAAAAAGTGCTGCTAGAAAAGTCATAAATGCTTATTTGTATGTAAGCAAAGCATATTACGACATGTATAGATATGAAGATGCCATTGAAAACCTTGAAAAACACATCTATTGGTTGAAGGAAAAAGACAGAAGTATCGAGCAGGCTGAAGAATTGATGAAAAAATACAGAAAAGGTGAAAGACTCATTAGAAACGTAGAAGATATCATTGTTATAGATAGTTTTGTAGTGGATAAACCAAACTTTCTAGATGCATACAAATTGGAAAAACAAGCAGGAAGTATTGATATAGTGAATGAAGATAAAAATGATATCATGACAGAATTTGTTAATGAAATGGGAGATAAAAAGATACTTTCAGCCAAAGATGAAGATGGGAATAAAAAATTGTATGCCAGTGTAAAGCTTATAGACAAATGGAGTAAGCCACAAAGACTTAGAGGTATTAATGATGAAATGACGGATCTGAATTTCCCATTTTTAGCGTCAGATGGAACAACATTATATTTTTCTGCAAAAGGTGATGACAGTTTAGGTGGATACGATTTATATATAACAAGGGCTGATTCTGAGGAAAATTCATATTTTAAACCTGACAATCTTGGATATCCTTTCAATTCTGTCTATAATGACTATATGCTTGCTATAGATGAATTTAATAAATTGGGTTGGTTCGCTTCTGACAGATTTCAGCCTGAAGATAAAGTCTGTATATATGTGTTTATTCCCAATGTAACGAAACATACATATAACTATGATGAAACAGATCCGGCTAAAATGATTTCATTGGCAAAACTTGACAATATAGCCATTACTCAATACGATAAAGCAAAGACAGAAAAAGCAAAGCAGAAACTGGAAAAATTAACTTTGGAAAAAAGACAAAGAAATAAAGAAAAAAAATTTTTTATATTCATAGTTAATGATAATAGAATATATACGTCGATAAATAATTTCAGAAAGCCTGAATCAAAAAAGTTGTATCAGGAAATGAACAACATGCAAAATGATTTATATGCGTTAGAGAAAGAGTTGGATAAACTTAGAGAAAAATATACAACAGCCAACCAAACGACAAAGGAAAAAATGAAACCAGGAATACTGGATAAAGAAAAAAGAGTGGAAAACTTGAGGAATGAAATAGAGAATACGGCGAAAAAAATTAGAAATACAGAACTGAAATAATTATACCATGAAAGAATATTTTGCACCTTCAGAACTGATTATTAATGATGACGGTTCTATTTTCCATCTACATGTAAAACCAGAACAATTGGCGTCCAAAGTAATATTGGTGGGCGATCCTGGAAGAGTGGCACTCGTTGCATCATATTTTGACAACAAAGAATGCGAAATAGAAAGTAGAGAATTTAAAACCGTAACAGGAACATATAAAGGGAAAAGAATTTCAGTAATATCTACAGGCATAGGATGTGACAATATTGATATTGTGATGAACGAACTGGATGCCTTGGCTAACATCGACTTTGAAACCAGATATGAAAAGGAAGAACTGAAATCACTTGAAATAGTCAGAATTGGTACTTGCGGAGGATTACAACCGTATACACCAATAGGCAGTTTTATATGTTCGGAAATATCTGTAGGATTTGACGGGCTTCTGAACTTCTACGGAGGAAGGAATGCGGTGTGCGACCTGCAATTGGAAAAAGCACTTCTGAACCATTTGGGATGGTCAGGAAATATATGTGCCCCCGCCCCTTATGCAATACATGCAGATGAGGAGATGGTAGAACGTATAGCACAGAATGACATTATAAAGGGTATTACTGTGGCATGTGGAGGATTTTTCGGACCTCAGGGAAGAAAACTACGCATTCCTCTGGCCGACCCTCATCAGAACGAGAAAATAGAAAATTTTGAATATGGAGAAAGAAAAATCACTAACTTCGAGATGGAAAGTTCTGCACTGGCCGGACTGGCAAAGCTTCTGGGACATAAGGCTACAACCGTATGCATGGTAATAGCAAACCGTGTGGCTAAGGAAGCAAATACAGGATATAAAAACCAAATAACCGATTTGATAAAACTCGTATTGGAAAGAATATAATGGAACAGAGTTTTAAACAGACTAAAGATATCAGCAAAGAAGAAAAGTACTTACATTTTCTAAAGCAATACGCATTACTAATCGAAAATGAAAAAAACGTAATAAGCGTATTGGCAAACACTACGGCTGCACTGAAAGAAGCATTCGGTTTTTTCTGGACAGGGTTTTATCTGATAGAAAACGGAGAATTACATTTGGGACCATTTCAGGGAAGTGTGGCATGCTACAGAATAAAGAAAGGAAGAGGGGTGTGTGGAACAGCATGGGCAGAAGAAAAAACACAGGTAGTGGCAAATGTGGATCTATTTCCGGGACACATAGCATGCAGCTCGCTATCGAAATCTGAAATAGTGGTGCCAATGATAAAAGAACAGGAAGTTGTGGGAGTTTTGGACATTGACAGCGACGAACTGAACACTTTCGACGAAATAGATCGCATATATCTGGAAAAACTGGTGGAAATGATAGTAAAAAATATATACTGATTACAGGCAAATGAATATTTTATATACAGACGATACGATATGTGCTATAGCAACAGCACAAGGAGGGGCAATTGGAACTATCAGAGTTTCAGGAAAGGAAGCAATATGCATCACCGACAAGATATTCACACCAATGAACGGCACTCCTCTATCAGAGAGAAAGCCTTATACACTGACTTTTGGAAATATCAGTAACGGAGGTGAAATAGTGGACGAAGTTCTTGTGAGCCTGTTCCGCGCTCCTCACTCATACACAGGTGAAGACTCGACAGAAATATCATGTCATGGTTCATCATATATTCTACAACAGGTAATGCAACTATTGATAATGAACGGATGTCGTGCCGCAAGACCAGGAGAGTTTACACAAAGAGCTTTTATGAACGGTAAGATGGACTTAAGTCAGGCAGAAGCTGTGGCTGACCTTATAGCATCAACATCGGCAGCCACCCACCGCATGGCAATGAGCCAAATGAGAGGAGGTTTCAGCCGTGAATTATCAGCACTGAGAGAAAAACTGTTGCATTTGACTTCGCTTATGGAACTGGAGCTGGATTTCAGCGATCATGAGGAACTTGAATTTGCAGACAGATCGGAATTGGAGGCAATATCCTGCCAGATAGAAAACGTGATCAGCCATCTTGTTGATACTTTCAGTGTGGGTAATGCTATCAAGAACGGTATTCCTGTGGCCATTATAGGTGAGACAAACGCTGGTAAGTCTACCCTACTCAATGCCCTATTGAATGAGGAACGTGCCATTGTGAGCGACATTCATGGTACAACAAGAGACGTTATAGAAGACACGATGAATATAGACGGAGTAATGTTCAGATTTATTGATACTGCTGGCATACGCGAGACATCGGACGCCATAGAAAGTATAGGAATAGAACGTAGTTTCCAAAAGCTGGATCAAGCATCAATAGTCTTGTGGGTGATAGACATTACTGAAGCCAAAGCACAGATAGAAACGCTTAAAGACAAAGTGATACCACGATGTGAAGGTAAAAAACTCATTCTGGTGATGAATAAATGCGATATATCAGCGAATAGTGATGAGCTTGTCCAGGATAATACATTCCTTTCAGATATAAACGGTTCAGAAACAATATCAATTTCTGCTAAAGACCGTAAAGGTGTAGCAGAATTGCAAGAACTTTTGGTGAAAACAGCAGCACTGCCGGAGGTGAGTCAAAGTGATGTCGTAGTAAGTAACGTACGACATTACGAGGCACTGACTCATGCTTTGGAAGCAATCCATCGTGTACAAAACGGTATGTCTTTAGGACTATCAGGAGATTTAGTAAGTCAGGACCTTCGGGAATGTCTATTCCATCTTGCTGAGATAGTAGGCGGAGAGATTACAAATGATGAGGTATTGGGAAATATATTCAAGAATTTTTGCATCGGGAAATAAGGTAGTATTACAAACCATAAACATCTATCATATTTAATTAGTAAGGCGTTCATTTTGAGCG
>CALUPA010000025.1 GCA_944322395.1 uncultured Phocaeicola sp. | reverse complement strand
TTTAAAAGAAATATGTTATGAAAGTAGATTTTAGTAAAATGGGCTTAGTGCTTGAAGGCGGTGGCATGCGTGGTGTTTTTACATGTGGCGTGCTTGATTTTATGATGGATAATAACATCGAGTTTCCTTATGCGGTGGGAGTGTCTGCAGGAGCATGTAACGGACTTTCGTATATGTCGCATCAGCGAGGTCGGGCCAAATACAGTAATATAGATATGCTTGAAAAGTATAATTATATAAGCTTTAAACATCTTTTTCATCAACGCAGTATTTTAGACCAGAAACTGCTGTACGAACTGTTTCCTGAAGAAATTCTTCCGTATGATTATGATGCTTATATGAAGAATCCTAACCGGTTTGAGATGGTTACAACTAATTGTGTAACAGGTAGGGCTTGTTATCTTGAAGAAAAGCATGATAAGGAACGTTTGTTGCGTATAGCCAAGGCATCAAGTAGTTTGCCTTATGTATGTCCGATAGTTTATGTTGATGGACGTCCTATGCTTGATGGAGGAATAATAGATTCCATTCCTGTGTTGAGAGCTATAGAGCAGGGGTATGAAAAGAATGTTGTTGTGTTAACTCGTAATCGTGGATACCGTAAGACTGAGAAGGACATAAAGGTCCCTCATTTCATATATACTAGATATCCTCGTTTGCGAGTGCTTTTAAGCAATCGCTGTCGTGTTTATAATGAACAGTTGGAGTTGATAGAAAAAATGGAAGATGAGGGAAAGATTATAGCAATCCGTCCGGAAAAGAAAGTGGTGGTGAACCGTATCGAGAAGGATATAAAGAAACTGACAGAACTTTACGAGGAAGGATATATTTGTGCTGAAAAGGTGCTTAAACCGTTATTACAATAAATTGGTTTCAAAGATATTCAGACTTTGTTTAGTGGACGTTCAGTGAATGTCCATTGAACATATATAGAATACTGTTTTAATAGTATTTGAATGATGATATAATATTATAATTGAGTTTGCTAACTTTTAAGATTAATGTGATGAGATGTCTCTTTTTGTTGATGTTTTTAATAATTTCGGGGAAAGTCTATTCTATCAATTCGGAAATTGAGCATTTGTTGACAAGGTTGGATTCTGTACTTGCTTGTAGTGATAAGTATTTGGCGGAAAAAGAAGCAAAGATTGAAGAATTGCGCAAAAGACAGTCTGTGAACCTAAAGCCTGAGGAAAAATTGTGGCTTAATAAGATGTTCTATGACGAATTCTATGTGTATAATGCTGATTCTGCTATGGTATATGTAAATGAAAATATAAATATATCCCGCGAATTAGGAAGAAAGGATTGGGAACAGGAATGGCTACTGAATAAGGTTTTTTTGTTATCGGCCACTGGCTTGCTAGGTGAGGCAGAGGATGTGATAAAAGAAATGAATATAGAGAATCTGAATAAAGACTTGATGTTCCAGTATTATGACAGCAAGATATATTTGTATTCTCACTTAGGGCAATATATTGGAGAACGTCCTGAACTTACAAGATATTATTACGAACGTGAGGCTGAACTGAAACGCATAGCCCAGGATTATGTGACGCCCGAACATTCATCATATTATAGTTTTTATGCTTCTCTACATAAGGATTATCCCAGGTCGCCACAGGGGGACAGTATTAAAGCTCAACTTACAAAGATAGTAGACAAATCAACGCTGTCGTCACGAAGTGATGCAATAAATTCCTATACTCTGGCTGTCATGTTTTATAATGAAGGCGATGAGTATAATTACATCAAATATCTGGTTTATTCTGCTATAGCTGATATTAAGATCAGTAATCGAGATATAGCATCTTTAGAAGAATTGTCAAATATACTGTATTCATACAATGATATAGATAGGGGGTATGCATACATAGGATATTGCCTGAAGGCTGCACTGTTATATCCTAACAGAGTCAGAGTCGTGAATATATCATCGGTTATGGACAAACTGCAGCATGCATATCAGAAACGTAATGCAGAACAGGAAAGTAAACTAAGGTCATCTCTTTATGCTATGAGCGTAATGTCCATCGTTTTGCTTGTATCGATATTGTTTATATACGTCCAGTATAGAAAACTTGTTAAATCGCGTAAAGAACTGGATGAAAGCAACCGTTTGCTAAACATGCATGTGAAAGAACTTTCTGATGCCCAGCAAATGTTGGCTGATGTTAATAAAGAGTTGAGTGAAGTAAATGAAAAACTGAAAATAAGCAATAACCAGCTTCAGGAATCCAACTATGTAAAAGAGGAATACATAGGCTATGTATTTTCTATCTGTTCCAGCTATATCAGCAAGTTGGAGGAATATCGTAAAAATATAGGCAGAAAACTCAAAGCCGGGCAAATAGACGATATAAAATCAATGACTTCAAGCACTACTGTAGTGCAAAGCGAACTGAAAGAGTTTTATCATAGCTTCGATGCTATTTTCCTTCATGTATATCCGGATTTTGTGGAAGATTTTAATTCACTCTTGCGCCCGGATGAAAGGGTGGTTCTGAAAGAAGGCGAACTGCTCAATACGGAACTTAGAATATATGCACTTGTTAGGCTAGGTATAAGTGACAGCGTGAAAATTGCCGAGTTTTTGCATTGCTCTCCGCAAACGGTTTATAACAACCGCCTGAAAACACGCAATAAGGCCATAATACCGAAAGAAGAGTTTGCCGAAACGGTGCGTTCATTGGGGAAAATGCAAAAATAAAGTACAATAACATATTACTGATAGTTTACTTCTATAGGATGTTATATTGTTGAGAATCAACAGTGTAACATCCTTTTTAGTTTACCGATAGTATTTACTTATGTGTACATGTAACAAAGTTATGACATACCTTTGCTGTCAGAGAAATAAAAATTATTTAGTGTTAACTTTTAAAATTTATTTATGAGACAAAAAGTAAATTTTATGCAGGCAGACGGACGAAAGTTCATTCTTTGTTGCCTGATGTTATTCTTCTCGTTAGGTGCTTTTGCACAACAGATTAATGTAACAGGTAATGTTAAAGATGCTCTTGGGGAATATGTAATCGGAGCAAGTGTATTGGTAAAAGGTACTACCGTCGGTACAATAACAGATATTGACGGTAACTTTATGATTAATGGTGTTGATAAAGGTGCTGTCTTGGAAATATCTTATATAGGATATGTAACACAGTCGGTGACAGTAAACGATGAAACTCCTATTAATATTGTGTTGAAAGAAGATTCCGAAACACTGGAAGAAGTTGTTGTTGTAGGTTATGGTGTTCAGAAGAAAAGTGTTGTAACAGCTTCAATTGCCAAAGTTTCATCGGACGACTTGGCTTCTACTGCACCGACACGTATGGATAATGCATTGAAGGGTCTTGCGGCAGGTGTTACAGTTACTTCATCATCAGGACAGCCTGGTGCAGCTGCACAAATTCGTGTTCGTGGTATAGGAACAATCAATAATTCGGATCCGTTGTATATCGTCGACGGTATGCCTATTGAAGGTGGATTGGATTATCTGAATCCTAATGATATTGCTTCTATTGAAGTTCTGAAGGATGCTGCTTCAGGTGCAGTATATGGAGCCCGTGCAGCAAATGGTGTAATCTTAGTAACAACAAAGACTGGTAAGGTAGGAGCAACAAAAGTAAACTATGATTTTTCTTACGGATGGCAGAATGCATGGAAAAAGCGTGATGTGCTTAATGCATCTGAATATGCAATGATGATAAATGAAGGATATATGAATGCAGGACTTGCTCCTAAGTATAATGATCCTTATTCATACGGTGAGGGAACAGACTGGCAGGATGCTGTATTCAATGACAATGCTCCAGTAATGAATCATCAGTTGAGTGTAAGTGGTGCAAATGAGAAAGTAAGTTATCTTTTCTCAGCAGGTTATTATACTCAGGAAGGTATTATTGGTGGTAATTATGACCGTTCTAATTATGAAAGACTTACTCTGAGAAGTAATACTATTTATACTTTGTTTGATGAGAGAGAAAACAGAAACTGGTTGAATAGTCTGAAAGTTACTTCAAATCTTTCATACGCTCATGTTGAAAGTACATCAATAGATGCTAACTCTACTTGGGGTTCTCCATTAGGTTCAGCACTAGCTCTTTCCCCAATATTGACAGTTTATGATGAGGGTGATGCAGCGCAGGCACAGTTAGACAAATATGCAAATACGGAAGGTTATACTCCAATGTACGATCCAAATAACGGTAAGCTATATAGTATCCCTGGTTCTGAATATGGAGAAATGACTAATCCATTGGCTAATTTGTCTTTGCCTGGCACTAAAGGATGGAGTCATAAGTTTGTTGCCAATTTCTCTGCTGAATTGCAGATATGGGATAACTTGAAATTCAAGTCTTCTTTTGGTGCTGACCTTTCATTTTGGGGAAATGACGGATATACTCCTAAATATTATTTGAGAAATGGTGGTTTCTCTACTCGTTCTACAGCTTTTTCTGATAAATATGACGGTTTGGTTTGGCAGTTGGAAAACGTTTTGATGTACGATAAAACTTTGGATAAACACAGTTTCTCGGTAATTTTAGGACAGTCAGCTAAAAAGACTACAGGTTCTTATTTGTGGGGTTCAAGAAATGGTATAATTAATTATGATCGTCCATATATTGATGCAAGTAGTGGTCTTGCTGAAAACGGTGACCGTGATTCTGCCGGTGCTCCAACTGAACCTGCTACTTTGGCTTCTCTTTTTGCACGTGCAAGCTACAACTATGATGAACGTTATATGTTGCAGGTAACAGTACGTCGTGATGGTTCATCTCGTTTCGGAGCAAACAATCACTATGCTGTATTCCCTTCTTTCTCTTTAGGATGGAATTTGACTAATGAAGAATTTATGCAGGATTGTCCTGATTGGTTGACTTCTACTAAAGTTCGTCTTTCATGGGGTAAGAACGGTAATGAAAATATAGGTAATTTCCGTTATACAGTACTTACATCTACAGGTAACAATGCTATATTCGGATCGTCTGAATCTGTTGTCAACGGTGTAAAAGCGAGCGGACTTGCCAATCCTGATTTAAGATGGGAAGAGTCTGAGCAGGTTGACTTTGGTCTTGATTTCGGTTTCTTCAATAATGCTTTGACTTTCACTGCCGATTATTATAAGAAGACTACTAACGGTATGTTGATGACTATGAACATTCCTTCTTATGTAGGAGAAACAAAGCCTATTGGTAACGTGGGTAAAATGGAGAATAGTGGTCTCGAAATGGAAATATCTTATAAGTTCAATCTTTCTGACTGGAATTTCAGAATAGCAGGTAATGCTACATATCTGAAGAATAAACTGATTGAATATGGTAATGAATCAGGTTGGGCTAATCTTGATGCTTTCCAAGGAGCAGGTACTATAAGTCGTGCACAGAACGGAATGCCTTTCCCTTATTTCTATGGATATAAGACAAATGGAGTTTTCCAAAACTATTCAGAAATAAACTCATATACGAATGCTGATGGAGAATTGCTTCAGCCTAATGCTGTTCCGGGTGATGTAAGATTTGTTGATGTTGATGGCAATGGAACTATAAACGAAGATGACAGAACATGTATTGGTAAAGGTATGCCTGACTGGACATTCGGTTTGAATTTCAATGCTTCATGGAAGAACTTTGATTTCTCTATGATGTGGCAGGGAACAGCAGGAAATGATATTTTCGATGCTACACGCCGTACTGATATTTCTGCAAGCAACTTGCCTTCGTGGATGCTTGAGAGATGGACTGGTGAAGGAACATCAAACAGAGTTCCAAGATTTGTTGTGGGTGATAACGTAAACTGGCAGTCTTCTGATTTGTATGTTTACAATGGTAGCTATTTACGTCTCAAAAATATCCAGTTGGGATACACTCTTCCAAAGAATCTTACAAGCAAAGTATTCGTTTCTTCATTGAGAGTATATCTTGCTGCTGAGAATCTTTTGACATTTACAAAATATCATGGATTTGATCCGGAAATATCTTCAGGTGGTACATCACTTGGTATTGACTATGGAGTATATCCACAGGCAAGAGTATTTACAATAGGTGCAAATCTTAGTTTCTAATGTCTAATTATCTATATCGAAATAATATGAAACAATATAATTTTCTTTTAACAGGCGCATTTGCTTTAGCTTTATTAAATACCGGATGTTCTGATTCGTTTTTGGAAGTTGAATCACCGGTAAATGAAACGATTGAATCTTATTTTACTACCGATGCTCACATTCAGGAGGCGATAGTTGCTGCATATGATCCTTTGCATTGGCCGGACTGGGCCATGAACGAATATAATCCCGTAAATATCATGAGTGATATCATGGCTGACGATATATGGGTAGGCGGTCAGGATAAGACAGATAACAGGACTTGGCATTTAATGATGAACTATGACGCAATCCCTACATATGTTATGGCTGGACTTTGGACAGATGCATATAGCGGTGTGAAACGTTGTAACGACGTAATGCTTTATCTCACATGGGCTAAGGATGTAACAGAAGAAAATGCAAAGTATTATAAGGCACAGGCATTGACTCTGAGGGTTTTCTATTATAACTGGTTATGGAAATTCTGGGGAAATATACCATATTATACAGATAATCTGACTTCTCCATATTTGGCAGAACAGTTGAAGGCTGATGATGTTTACAATAATATTATTACAGACCTTGAAACTGTTATTGACATGGATGTCCTGCCTATGAAGGAAACATCAGAGAATTACGGAAGAGTAACAAAAGCTATGACTTACATGCTATATGCAGAGATTGTAATGTATCAGAATGACGAATCACGTTTTGCGAAGGCTCTTCAATATATGCAGGAAATAATAGCTTCGCCTGATTATGATCTGGTACAAGACTATGCTTCTATCTTTAAGGAAGAAGGCGAATGGAGCGAAGAGTCAATCTTTGAAATTAACTATAAAGATGATAATGCTGTACGTTCATGGAATTCTCCTTTGGTTGCAGGTGGAACAGTTCTGCCTACATTGATTAGTCCTCATTCATGGCCTGACGGAACAGAAGGACATGACCAGGGTTGGGGATTCTGCCCTGTAAAGCAGGAAACATATGATATGTACGCCAATAATGATACACGTCGTGATGCCACTTGCTTTAATGCCGGAGCTACTGGAGTTAGTTATAATAAACGTTATCAGGACACAGGCTTGTTCCTCGAAAAGTATGCAGCAATCACAGGTAACAACAAAGATCAGAAAGCAGATGCACAGCTGAACTGGAATAACAATCTTCGTATTTATAGATATTCAGAAACTTTGCTGAATGCTGCCGAACTTTTAGTTAGAACTAATGGAAATCTGGCAGATGCAAAACAATATTTGAATGATGTACGTAAGCGTGCTGGCCTTCAGACAGAATTAGAACCTACAATTGACAATATTATCGACGAACGTCATTTGGAATTTGTAGGCGAAGGAAAACGTTATTGGGACTTGATTCGTACCGGTAAAGCTTCGACAGTTCTTGTTCCTGACAGCTATGGTTATCGTACTAATACATGGTCGGCTAGTAAAAAATATTTGCCTATTCCACAGAGTGAAATAGATGCTGCACAAGGTACATTGACTCAAAACAATTATTAATTCTTTAAAAATACAGATATGAAAAATATATATGGATATTTAAGTTGTATGGTACTTGCTGCTACACTTTCTTGTGGTGTATCATCATGTACATCCGAAAAAATAGAAGCACCTACTGAAACTGGTTTGCCTTTGATTGCAGATTATGAGGATAATATTATTATTACTGTAAATCAGGAAACCAATTATGTTACTTTCTCGTTTACAGGTAAAGGTGTCATGCCGGTGTGGATTATTGACGGAAAGCAGTATTCTACTCTTCAATCATTTACTAAGTATTATCGTAAAGCTGGTGATTATAGTATAGAAGTCAAGGTCTCAAATTATAATGGGGTAAGTGATGCTTCTGTTGTAAAAACTTTCCATATAGACAATACTATTATGAATGGTTTTGGAGGTTTTGTCTATGATTCTGATTACAATATGTGGAAAACTGCTACTATTGGTGAAGTGACTTTCTTCTATGCGCCGGGATGGGAACAAATAGGAGATCCGTCTTATACAGCAATAGAAGGTGGTTTTACTGTCAGCCTGACAGAGGCTACATCGGAACAGTGGCAGGCCCAGATGTTCATTAATACTGACATGGCTACAGTGTCTTCATCTAATTATGACTTCTCAGTAATATTGAGTTCTACAACAGATCATCCGGGAGTGACTGTTAAACTGACAGACCCTAATGATTCAGAGTCCTTCTATTTTGCAGATAAAGTTGCTCTGACGGCTAATGAACCGTTATGTTATTGGAAGAGTGATTTGCAAGGCAAGGACATAAGTAATTTACAATTGGTATTGGATTTTGGTGGCAACCAAGCTTCAACAGATATTACGATTGAAAGTATCGTTCTGAAGGACCATGCAAATGATGACGGAACAGTTGTTCCTGAAATTGATGATACTCCGGAACCAGCTTGGGTAGATGTTGATAGCGATGATAATATGTGGAAGAGTGCAAACTTTACAACTTCATTCTTCTATGCGCCAGGATGGGCACAAATTGATAATCCGGAAATGCAGGTTAATGGTAATGAATATTCACTTAGTTTCCCTGAAGCAACAAGTGATCAATGGCAGAATCAGGTAATATTTACAACTGAGTCATTGGCTCTTGATCCTGAACAGGAATACGATTTTAAGGTTATTCTTAATTCAACTAATGATATAGCGTCTGCTACAGTAAAATTAGCTCAGACAGATAATGATGATTTGTTCTTATTCCTGAAAAATGCTCAGTTGCTGGCTGGTGAAGATGTGGTAGTAAAGGTTATAAACGTTCCTGGAGTTGATATTACCCAAGCTAAATTGGTATTCGACTTTGGTGGAAATCCTGCTAATACTGATGTTATTATTAAGGATATCATTCTTCAAACTCATAGAGAATAATTGACAATATGGAAGTAAAAAGTGTTTTACATAAATCACTAATTTCTATAGGTATTATTCTGATAAGCGGATGTGGAGGCAGTGGCGAAAGTGCTGCTGCCGAAACATTACTTGAACTTTCTATCACGGAAATTGAGATTCCTTATACCGGAGGAGTACAAACAGTTTCCGTTGAGGCCGGTAGTGAGTGGACTGCTTATTCTGGCGCTGATTGGATATCATGTAATATTAATGGAAGCGCAGAAAAGAATGGAACAATAGATATTGTAGTGGATGAAAATAATGATTTTGAGTCACGTGCAGCTGATGTAACTGTTAAGTCTGGTACTACAAGAAAAGAAATATCTGTTGTTCAGGAAGCGGCTCCTGAATTGGATACTTCTGATATACCTGTGCCCGAAGGTTATCGTCTGGTTTGGTATGACGAGTTTAATGATTCTGAATTGGATTCTCCTGACGAATCTCTCTGGTATTACGAAACCGGTAGTCATGGATGGGGTAACAATGAAATCCAGAATTATATTGCAGGTTCAAAGAATGGTGTAACATGTGCAGAAATCAATGATGGTATTTTCAGTATTATAGCCCAAAAAGCTGGAGACGAAGTTTATTCTATTAGAATTAATTCTAAAGAAAGCTGGAAGTACGGATATTTCGAGGCAAGACTTAAGTTGCCGAAGGGTAAGGGTACATGGTCCGCTTTCTGGATGTTGCCTCAGGAGTTCAATGCATGGCCTGATGATGGTGAGATTGATATTATGGAAGAAGTAGGATATAATCCTGAGTATGTATCATCATCCATTCATACCAAGGCATACAACCATAGCATAGGAACACAGAAAACTAAGGAAATATTGGTAGAAGGAAGCCAGTCTGAGTTTCATGTTTATGCTTTGGAATGGACAGAAGATTACATCAGGACTTTTGTTGACGGTAAGGAATTGTTTTACTATCCTAATGATAAAAAAGGTAATAAAGATACCTGGCCGTTCAATGTTCCTTTTTATCTGAAGCTAAATCTTGCATGGGGCGGATTTTGGGGAGGTGTACAAGGTGTTGACGAATCTTGTCTGCCGGCAACTTATCAGATAGACTATGTTAGAGTGTTCCAGAAAAAATAATAGAATTAAAAATAAACCGCAATATTTAGTTATATTATGAAAATGAGATTTATTACATCTGCCTTTTTGGCAATGTCATTATTGGCATGTACAGAAAAAGATAGTATTAATAAAGATTCTGGTATAGAATCCAGAGTAGAGTCATTGCTCGGTCAGATGACAATGGAAGAAAAGCTTGGTCAGATGAACCAGCTCAGTCCATGGGATTTTGACGAATTGGCTGCACGTGTACGCAAAGGTGAGGTTGGTTCAATTCTAAACATCGTTAATCCTGATGAGATTAACAAAATACAGAAAATCGCCGTTGAGGAGTCTCGTCTTGGTATTCCTATCCTTGTATCACGTGACGTTATTCACGGTTATAAGACCATTTTCCCTATACCATTGGGACAGGCCGCTACGTTCAATCCTCAGATTGCCGAAGATGGTGCCCGTGTAGCTGCCATAGAAGCATCTTCTGATGGTATCCGTTGGACATTTGCACCTATGATTGATGTATCCCGCGATCCACGCTGGGGGCGTATTGCCGAGAGTTGTGGCGAAGATCCATATCTTAATGCGGTAATGGGTGCTGCCATGATTAAGGGATATCAGGGTGATTCACTTAATGATCCTACATCCATTGCAGCCTGTGCAAAACACTTTGTGGCATACGGTGCTGCCGAAGGCGGTAAGGACTATAACTCGACTTTCATTCCAGAGCGTGTGCTCCGCAATGTATATCTTCCTCCTTTCAAGGCTGCAGTTGAAGCCGGATGTGCCACTTTTATGACTTCTTTCAATGACAATGACGGTGTTCCTTCCACAGCCAACAAGTTTGTCCTGAAAGATGTCCTTCGCGACGAATGGAAGTTTGACGGTATGGTGGTAACAGACTGGGCATCAGCTCTTGAAATGGTTAATCATGGTTTCTGTGTCGATGGCAAGGATGCTGCAGAAAAGTCAGTAAATGCCGGAGTGGATATGGAAATGGTGAGTGAGACTTTCATAAAGAATCTGAAACAGTCTGTAGCTGAAGGAAAGGTTTCTATGGAGACTATAGACAATGCTGTAAGGAATATTCTTCGTCTGAAATTCCGTTTGGGACTTTTTGAAAATCCTTACATTGTCACTCCTCAATCAGTGAAATATGCCGATGCACATTTACAGGTAGCAAAGACAGCGGCAGAGCAGTCTGTTATCCTTCTTAAGAATGACGCACAGACATTGCCACTTACAGATAAGGTTAAGACTGTAGCAGTGGTAGGTCCAATGGCAGATGCTCCATACGAACAGATGGGTACATGGGTGTTCGATGGTGAAAAGGAACACACACAGACTCCATTGAAAGCTATCAAGGAAATGTATGGTGATAAGGTTAATGTAATCTTCGAACAGGGATTGGCATACAGCCGTGACAAGAATGTTGTAGGTATTGCAAAGGCTGTAAATGCGGCTCGCCGTGCTGATGTAGTGGTATGTTTCGTTGGCGAAGAATCAATTCTTTCCGGTGAAGCTCATTCATTGGCAAATCTTGATTTGCAGGGCGCACAGAGCCAGCTTATTAAATCACTTGCTGCTACCGGCAAACCAGTTGTTACTGTAGTTATGGCAGGTCGTCAGCTTACTATCTCTGACGAGGTTGAGGCTTCTGATGCGGTTCTTTACTCATTCCATCCTGGAACAATGGGTGGTCCTGCCATTGCAGACATTCTTTTCGGAAAGGTCAATCCTAGCGGTAAGACTCCTGTTACATTCCCTCGTATGACAGGACAGGCTCCAATCTATTATGCCCACAACAATACAGGACGTCCTGCCAATCCTACAGAGATGCTTATCGATGAGATTCCTGTTGAGGCGGGACAGACTTCAATCGGATGCCGTTCTTTCTATCTTGATGCCGGAAACTCTCCTTTATTCCCATTTGGATATGGTTTGTCATACACTAAGTTCGAATATAGCGATTTGAAATTGACAGCAGATAAACTTACAGTTGACGGTGCGGTTAATGTAAGTGTTAATCTTAAGAATACAGGTAAGTATGACGGTACTGAGGTTGTGCAATTATATGTACAGGATAAGGTTGGTTCAGTTACACGTCCGGTTAAGGAACTTAAGGCTTTTCAGAGAGTGGAACTTAAGGCTGGAGAAAGCAAGACAGTTACATTCTCCCTTCCAGTTTCAGACCTGTCTTTCTGGCGTTACGACATGACATACGGTGTTGAACCTGGTGATTTCAAACTTTGGGTTGGAACCAGCAGTGCAGAAGGATTGTCGGCTGACTTCACTGTTCTTTAATATAAATCTACAATAATATTAAATGGCATTCAAACAATATTTGAAAACTGTTTGAATGCCATTTATTTATACTTTAATCTGAATCTTTAGAAGAATACCAGACCGGCTTCCAAAATAGGTTGTTTTTGGTATGCCTGGTTATTGCTGTAAGTTCTTGTCCATGAATATCCGCCGGCTATAAATAGTCCCATTTTCTTAAAAGGACTATATTCCAGTCCCATTCTGGGCTGAATGGCGTATAACCTGTCGGGAATATTTGTATTGCCCAATGTTTCTATGTGGCAATATCCAATGTCAGTATTAAGATATAGTTTGTTTTTAATCAGTGGAAATGCAAGTCCTGTTCTGTATATACCTGCCACAGATACTTTTTCTGTAAGTTCGCCAAGTATCATTCCTGCTCCCAGCTGAGTGTAAATCAAATTGTTCTTAAACCTTACTGCTACATTAGTTTTCGAAAGATTTCCTTCTGATATAATGACTTGGGTGCGTGTCTGTGGCTTGAGGTTGATAATACCTACCTGACGTGTACAGCTGTCACCACTTATATTCATTATTCCAATCTGTAGTCCTTTGCTACATTTATTGCTTACGTTTGCAATTCCCAACTGTAGACCTTTATTATCGCCGGAGTAATTTACAACTCCGCCTATTTGTGTACCTGTATTTATTACACTTACATTGCTCAATCCGGCAAATTGCAATCCTTTGTTTTCGTTTCCTACAATGTTCATTAGTGATGATAGCTGCATTCCTCTCATGTCTTTACCAGTTACATTTGTCAGACCGCTTATTGCAACTCCTCTTTGTTCATTACCAGCTATATTTGCCAAACCTGAGACCATCATTCCGTTCATGTTTATAGACCCCATGTTCATAAGACCGGTAATCATTAGTCCTTTCTGATTATTTCCGGCAAGGTTTCCTATTCCGGAAAACTGAACTCCATAAGTAGATTTTCCACTGATATTGAACAAACCTCCAATTCTGAGACCATGTGATCTTATTCCTGAAATATTGGCCAGACCTGCCACTTGCATGCCGGAACTTCTGTTTCCTACGATATTGACAAAACCGGATGCCTGGAATCCAGCCGTTTTTTGGTGTACTACGTCGGATATTATGTTTATACTTGCTCCGTTCAGGTTTTGATAATTGCTCAGCAGGCCTAAATTGAAATATGTTTTACGGTTATCTGTTTGCTGACTCTTTATGTTCAAAGAAATATTTCTTCCCTTTTTTAAGCCGTATTCTTGAGCATGTATGGGGGAAAATATAGTTCCTGCCAGTATCATGACTGACAGGAACATTCTGATGTTTGTAGAGAGTTTTTTCATTGATTATTTTACGTCCTGATACAAGAAACGTTTAATACTCTTTTTTGGAGTTTTCTCGAATTCTTCCGGATATATCTTCACACGAGAAATCTGTGAGTATGCCGGAAGTTCTGAATTCAGTGTAATTCTGTTTTCTTCCATAGCTTTTTCTATGTCAGCTGTACTCATTCCGTGAGCATATGCATCATCGAAGTCCGGATAAATCAGTGCAGCAAGTTTGTGGTCTTCCTGCTGGATTACGATGCTTTCGCATACGAATGGAAGATTATTGAGCTTGTCTTCTATTTCTTCAGGATAGATGTTTTGTCCTGAAGGTCCTAGAAGCATATTTTTGCTACGGCCTTTTATCGTGATGTTTCCATCTGCATCCATTATACCCAAGTCGCCTGTATGAAGCCATCCGTCTTTATCTATTGCCTGTGCTGTAGCCTCAGGATTCTTGTAGTAGCCAAGCATCACATTGTCACCTCTGGTCATGATTTCACCTACTATGTTTGCCGGGTCAGGACTGTCTATTTTTATCTCCATTCGAGGGGCGGCCTTACCGCAGGAACCTGGCTTGAAACGTTTCCAGTCTTCATAACATATAATAGGACCACATTCTGTCATACCATAACCTACTGTATATGGAAATTCTATACTCCTTAGCAGTTTTTCGACATCCTGATTAAATGCTGCACCTCCGATGATAACTTCGTAGAAATTTCCTCCGAATGCCTGTACCATATGTTCTTTTACGGCTGCTTTTATCTTATCATTTATTATAGGTACCTTAAGAAGTATCTTCATCTTGAGTGTTTCCAGTTTAGGAAGAACATTTTTCTTGATGATTTTTTCAATGATAAGAGGTACTGATATTACGATATTAGGTTTTACATCAGCAAATGCCTGGAAAATGATTTTCGGGCTAGGCATACGTGTAAGGAAATATATGTGGCATCCTGTACACATTTCGTATATGAATTCGAAAGCCAGACCATACATATGTGCCATAGGAAGGATGGAAATAACCTTATCGCCAGGTTTGAGAGACAACACTTCGAATGCAAACTGAGTGTTAGACCATAGTGATCTGTATGGAAGCATTACTCCTTTTGAGAAACTTGTAGTTCCTGAAGTATAGTTTATGATGGCCAGCTCTTCAGGAGTATCGCGGCGGTATGACACATGTTCGCGTCTGAAGTTTTTAGGATATTTCTTTCCGAACATTTCGTTAAGATGTTCTCTGGCATAAAGAAGTTTTTCGCTTCTGCAAACCAACAGGGTGAAATCTGTCATGAGTATGATACCTTCAAGTGCAGGCATTTCTGCTTCGTTTAGGTTTTCCCAAGCCATGTCGCCTACAAACAAGATGCGTGCATCCGAGTGGTTAACTATGTTATGAACATTGTCCGGTTTGAATTCATGTAGGATAGGTACTGCTACTGCACCGTATGTAAGGATTGCCAGAAAAGCTACTCCCCAATGCGAACTGTTTCGGCCACACAGGGCAACTTTGTCTCCAGGTTTTACACCGCTTTCCTCTAAAAGAATATGAAGCTTTTCGATTTTTCTGGCTACGTCCTTATACTGTAGTGTAGCACCCTTATAGTCTGTCAAGGCGTCAAGGTCCCAATTGTTCTTGATACTTTCTTCTATGAAAGCTATGAAACTTTTTTCCATAATTGATGTTTTGAATATGCACAAAATTCAGTGTGTAGTGCAAATATACAATTTAGTTACTAGTATTCAAATTATTTGTCAATAAAACGTAATAAAATGAAAGGTGTTCTCGATAAATAGTTTTTATAATTTTTTTTAACTATTGTCGGGAACACCTTTTCTGTTTGTATTATAACCTATATGTTTACATCAATCGTGGTTGCTGTAATATTTCATGAACTGTGTTCTTTCGAATGGATTAATGCTTCCTGCAGCCTTGGCATTCATT
Source organism: uncultured Phocaeicola sp. (assembly GCA_944322395.1). Lineage (GTDB taxonomy): Bacteria > Bacteroidota > Bacteroidia > Bacteroidales > Bacteroidaceae > Phocaeicola. Next base: position 17,584 of record CALUPA010000025.1, on the reverse strand, counting down.
ATTCCTTTCATGCTTTCAATGTTTTCGTAGCCTTTTGATTCCATCCACGCAGCAAGTTCTTTAGTCATTTCGGCTATTTCCTTTTCGCCATACTTGTAGATGGCACTGCATACTTCTACTGCACATGCACCTGACAGGATTGACTTGATTACTCCTTTTCCACAATGAACACCACCTGATATTGCGTAGTCTATCTGTGGAACTGCAGCAGAAGCGATGGCTGTCCATCTGATTTTTTCGGCAAGTTCGTTTGATTCGCTCATTACGTTAGTGCTTGTGAATGTCATTGTGTCGATATTGATGTCCGGCTGATAGAAACGGTTGAACAGTACTACTGCAGCAGCTCCATTGGCATAAAGCTGGTTGATTAGTACTACAGGATTTGTAAGATTGCTTCCCAGTTTCATTATTACAGGGATATTTACTGCCTTCTTGATATTTTTAAGGACGTCGATATGCAATTGTTCGAAACTTCCGTATGTATAGTCTTTGTCTGACTGCAAAGAAAGTATATTTATTTCCAAGGCATCTGCACCGGCTTCTTCCATGTGTTTTGCAAAGTCTGTCCATTCGCTGGTAGAATAGCAGTTTATACTTGCTATTACAGGTATACTGCAAGCCTTCTTAGCTTCTTTTATAAGTTCGATATGTTCATTGAGTGCATTCGAACGTACATATGCATTAAGATAATCATCTGCTTCCGGGGCACCATAGCCGCTCATTTGTCCTGCCTGTATGTTAATCTGTTCTTCGAAAACAGATTTCAGAACAACGGCACCTGCGCCTGCAGCTTCCAGTTTCTTGATTTTCTCTACACTGTTTGTAAGGCCTGAACTGCTTACTATAACAGGGTTCTTTAGTTTTAACCCTGCGAATGTGGTTGTTAGTTGTGTCATAATAAATATGATTTTAATAGTTTCTTATTCCGAATATTTTACTTCCGATTCTTACAAGAGTGCTGCCATGTTTTATTGCCAGGTGATAGTCGTCCGACATTCCCATTGACAGTTCCCTGAATGTTTCACAGTCCTTGAAGATTGTTGATTTCAGTTCGTTGAAGTATGCTGCAAGTTTGTCGAACTCTGCTTCTATCATTGCGTCATCATCAGTATTTGTAGCCATACCCATTATCCCGCAAATGCAGATGTTTTTCAAATCTTTCCATTTACCTTCTTCGAGCATGCTTGTACATTCTTCTGGAGTGAATCCGAATTTTGTTTCTTCCTGTGCTATGTGTATTTCAAGCAGGCATGGAATTACTCTGTCCGATTTGGCTGCCTGTTTGTTTATTTCTGACAGTAGCTTGTATGAATCTACGGCATGAATCATAGATATATATGGAGCAATGTACTTCACTTTATTAGTCTGTAAGTGACCTATGAAATGCCATTCAATATCTTGCGGAAGGATATTATGTTTTTCTTCCAGTTCCTGTACCTTGCTTTCTCCGAAAATTCTCTGTCCTGCATCGTAAGCTTCCTTTATGGCTTCGGCAGGATGGAATTTCGATACGGCAACGAGTTGTGTGGTTTGTGGCAACTCTGCTTTTATTTCACTTAATATTGCTTTTATATCCATGACTGATTTTCCTTATCTGTTTGCTGCATCCGCGAATTCCGGTTTCACGTCCGGTTCAGCTGAATATGGATAAACATCCATTATGGCAGTTTCGGCTACAGAGGCTATCACGTAGTCGGCCATTGTACCTTTCATGCCTTCGTCCAGCTTTTTGATGGAATCTTTCAAGTCGGCGGCCTGAACCAGTACATTTGTGGCTGTTTTCTTTTCTGCGCCGCTCTTTTCGTCGAGGGTTATGAAGTAAAGTTTGCATTTAAACCATTTGTCGGCCTCATCGTCTTCGCAGAAGAAAAGTTCGCTGTAGTTTGCTCTCTTGATGTCCGATACGGTGAACTCACCGCTTATGAATGGTGTTATTTCTTCTATTATTCTTGATTCGGCTTCAGTGAAGCTCAGAGCATCTACAAGGTATGGTTCTGTAACCTTTTTGTTCATGCCGTTTTCTGCAACTTTTTCATATCTGATTTTGCATTCAAACCAATTATGCATCATGTTATTTCCCTTTTTTATATTAAATAATACATGTAATTTATTTCGACAAAGATAGTATTTATTTGTAAACAGTGTACGAAAACGGACAAAACTTTCTAAGCGGTTAGTTGTTTTATTTAGCTAATCAGTTTATATTTGCAGTCAAAATTTTATATAACATAATAAATTATGCCACAAATATCCATAAGAGGAAACGAAATGCCGGAATCGCCAATCAGAAAATTGGCTCCATTGGCCGAAGCTGCGAAAGAAAGAGGTATTCATGTGTATCACCTGAATATAGGTCAGCCTGACCTGCCAACTCCACGAGCGGCATTGGACGCAATTCGTAATATAGACCGTACCGTACTGGAGTACAGTCCTAGCCAGGGATATAGAAGCTATCGTGAGAAGCTGGTTGGTTATTACAAGAAATATGATATTAATCTTACTGCCGATGATATTATAATCACTACTGGTGGATCAGAAGCGGTACTGTTCGCATTTATGAGTTGCCTTAATCCTGGCGATGAAATAATTGTGCCAGAACCGGCATATGCCAACTATATGGCTTTTGCTATTTCGGCAGGTGCTATAATCAGAACTGTTACTACTACCATAGAAGAGGGATTCTCATTACCTAAGGTGGAAAAGTTCGAAGAACTTATCAACGAACGTACCAAGGGTATCCTTATATGCAACCCCAATAATCCTACAGGCTATCTTTATACTCGCAGAGAGATGAACCAGATACGTGACCTGGTAAAGAAGTATGACCTTTTCCTTTTCTCGGACGAGGTGTACAGGGAGTTTATATATACCGGTTCACCTTATATTTCTGCATGTCACCTTGAAGGTATAGAGCAAAATGTAGTCCTTATTGACTCAGTGTCGAAGAGATATTCTGAGTGTGGAATCCGTATCGGTGCTCTTATCACCAAGAATCCGGAAGTACGTAAGGCTGTTATGAAATTCTGTCAGGCAAGACTTAGTCCTCCACTGATAGGACAGATAGCTGCCGAGGCATCGCTTGACGAACCTGACGAGTACTCACGTGAAACTTACGACGAGTATGTGGAACGCAGAAAGTGCCTGATTGACGGACTGAACAGAATACCGGGTGTATATTCGCCTATCCCTATGGGGGCTTTCTATACGGTGGCAAAACTGCCTGTGGATGACAGTGAGAAGTTCTGTGCATGGTGTCTGTCTGAATTCGAGTACGAAGGCGAGACTGTGATGCTTGCTCCAGCCAGTGGTTTCTACACCACACCGGGTGCCGGAAAGAATGAGGTCCGACTGGCTTATGTATTGAAGAAAGAAGATTTGGTTCGTTCGCTTTTCGTTTTGAGAAAGGCATTGGAGGCATATCCGGGAAGAGTTGACGAATAATAACATATGAACTGGAAACTGTTTATAGCCCGTCGTATCTACAGTAATAATGACGGAAACAAGGAAGTATCTAAGCCGGCTGTGCGCATTGCCATGGCCGGCATTTCTATTGGTCTGGCAGTGATGATAGTGTCGGTGGCAGTGGTTATAGGCTTCAAGAACCAGGTGCGCGATAAGGTGGTGGGTCTGGCATCGGAAGTTATAGTGACCAGTCTGGACGATGCACAACTGTATATGACAGCTCCGATAGCAGCCAGTGACAGTCTGATGGAGGCTCTTTCGCAGAAACCGGACATTAGCCACGTGCAGCGGTATTCCGTCAAGCCCGGAATGATTATGACAGATGATAGTTTTCAGGGTATGGTAGTGAAAGGAGTGGGGCAGGAGTATGACCTGAACTATATCCGCAAACACATAGTGGAAGGGGAGATACCGGAGTTTACCGATACAGCAGCTACCAACAGTGTACTCTTATCAAAGAATATGGCCGACAAGTTGAAGCTTAAGACAGGCGACAAAATCTATACTTATTACGTGGATGATAATGTACGTGCCCGAAGACTGACGGTGGCAGCCATATATCAGACAAATTTTTCGGCTTTCGATGATTATTTCCTCCTGACAGACATTTATACTGTAAACCGTCTCAACAAATGGGAGTCCGATCAGGTGAGCGGAATTGAGATAGATGTGGACGATTATTCGCGTATTGATGCGGTGAACGATGATATCCGTACAAGTCTGTTTGATGCTTCCGACAGATACGGTCAGAGTTATTTCTCGCGTACCATAGTAGAGGCTAATCCTCAGATTTTTGCATGGTTGGATTTGCTGGACCTGAACGTTTGGGTAATCTTGATACTTATGACAGGTGTGGCAGGATTTACCATGATTTCCGGTCTGCTGATAATAATACTGGAACGTACGAATATGATTGGTGTACTTAAAGCTATGGGTGCTGACAATAATTCGATAAGGAAAATATTTCTTTCGTTTTCAGTATTCCTTATAGGGCGTGGCATGTTGTGGGGAAATGCTATAGGTCTATCACTATGCCTGATACAGTATTTCTTTGAACCGATAAAACTTGACCCTTCGGTGTATTACGTAAGTTCTGTTCCGATAGAACTGAATATCATTATATATATCCTGCTCAATGTATTTACATTGATTGTATCTGTGCTTATGCTTGTGGGACCTTCTTATCTTATAAGCCGTATTCATCCGGCGCATTCCATCAGATATGAATAGTATTTTTTCTGTGATATAATCAGAGTTACACTAGCGTGTAACGCTAATTTATATAAATCATTTTTTACATTAAACGAAATGTCCGATACAGAATTTTGTACCTGTATCGGACATTTCGTCTTTATATATCATCTTTGGCTGTGTCAACCTATCTTGCTTATTTTCTTCAGCTTCTCCTCGTCTATAAGTTTTATCTTTCTTCCGTCTATTATTATAAGTTTTTCAGCGGCAAAGTTCGAAAGTGTACGTATGGCATTCGATGTTGTCATGTTCGAAAGGTTTGCCAAGTCTTCGCGAGAGAGGTATATGCTAAGCGTACACTGGTCTTCTTCTACTCCATACGTATCTTTTAGGAACAACAGCGATTCTGCCAGTCGTCCGCGGATATGTTTCTGCGTGAGGCTCACAGTTCTTTCATCCGATATTCCCAAATCAATGGAAAGCTGTCTGATGAAGAAAAGTCCCAATTGTGCATTTTCCTCCAGAAGTTTCACAATACATGTCATAGGGATGAGGCATATTGTACACGGTTCGAATGCAGCAGCTGCAGTAACGAAGTTTTCGTTTGCAAAGTATGCTCTGTAGGCAAAGTATTCTTTGTCTTTTATTACTCTTATTATCTGGCTTCTTCCGCCGACCCCGTCTTTATAGATTTTCACCTTTCCTTTCAGTAGGCACATCAAATGCTTTGGTGTTTCCCCTTCACAATAGATTGTTTCGTTTTTCTTATACTTCTGAATTGTAAAATTCTGCGCTAGATAATCCTTTTGAGCGTCTGTTAAAGGTTGCCACAAATCGGGAATACTTTCGGCAATCTCAGTCTCAGATAATTCTTTTTTTACCATAGATGTTATAAAAACGTGTTATATAGCACAAAGATAACAATAAAAAAATTAATAATATGTTTTTTTGCTATGAAAAATATACGTTTAGGCTGGTTTTGTGTATTTTTGCTTATAAAATGTCGTATATGTTCAAATATGGAAGATTGATATTGATACATCTGTTTCTGATAATTTTTGGAATGATGTCATTGATAGGGAAGGCAGAGAACATTATTTCACTGTTTCCCAGAAGCCGTTTTGTTCCGGATTCCATTTTGGACAAGGTGTACTCTTCCGCTTCTATCTATTCAAATGAGGTAAAGAGTTATAAGGCTAATATGTATTTGAAGGGTACTGTTACTGTGCATAAAAGAAACAGGATAATAAAATATATTCCTTCGATGTTCAAGTTAGAGGACAGTATAAGCAATTATATGCACGAATCTATAAGTGAACTGCAATATACGGCACCTTCCATTTATGACAGGAAAATCAAGGCTATGATATCAACGTTCGAAAACCAAAGAGGTAAGGTATTTGATATTATGGACTACATGAAGTTTAATGTATATTCCACTTCATTGATGGGCGATAAAGTGTTGTCACCACTGAACAGACAGTCCAGGATTCACTACAGATATGTACTTGACAGCTTGTCAGTTATCAATAATAAGGTGTGCTATAAGATACTAGTTCACCCCAGATATAAGAGTACGAAGCTGGTGGACGGATATATGTGGATATATGCCGATGACTGGTCGGTTTACAGTTTTGATTTTGAGGGAGCTTATGACCTTATAGATTTCAGAATCAAAGCTTATATGGGCAATACTCCCCAAACCAAGTATCTTCCATGCTATATGGACATTGACATGCATTTCAGGTTTCTGAAGAATCATTTGCAGATGCGATACTCGGGTTGGCTGGATTATACTGAGGTTAAGTTTAAGGAACTGGGGGAAATTATTTATATAAAAAAGGATAAAAGCAAATATAATCTGTCGAATTCATATACATTGACATGTGATACCAGTAGACTTGTTACGGACTATAGGGCTTTTTCGAGAATACGACCTTTCCCTCTTACGACTGAGGAGGAACAGATGTATAAGGATAAAGTGAAGCGAAAGAATATGGACCGTAATAAGCAAAAGAAAGATTCCATAGATAATCTTGATATGCCTAAAAGTCAGGTTTTCTTGGGACAGTTGGGCGACGCTTTGATAAATTCGTACGATATAGATTTGCCTAAGGTGGGAAGCATAAACTGTTCGCCTATAATAAATCCGCTTTTGCTCAGTTATAGTCATCGTAATGGTATTTCGTACAGGCAGGTTTATAAGTATAACAAGCTGTTTTATGATGGTCGTTTGCTGAGAATAGCACCGCAGATTGGATATAACTTTACTAAAAAGGAGTTATATGCAAAGGCAGATGTGGAGTATGTATATAATCCTAGGAAACATGGTGCCGTAGAATTTCATGTAGGAAACGGTAATAGAATTTACAGTAGTGTTGTTCTGGATCAGCTTGAGGCTATGCCGGACAATGAATTTTCTTTCGATGGCTTGGATTTGGATTATTTCAAGGATATTTATGTAAATCTTTCGCATAATATAGAGGTTGTCAATGGACTTAGTCTGTGGGCAGGACTTTCAATGCATTGGAGATATACTAAAAGTACTCCTGAACTTGATGCTAGGGTAAGGTCCAGATATAACAGTTTTGCCCCTCGATTGAGGATAGAATGGACTCCTGGAATGTATTATTATATGAATGGAAACAGAAAAATAAACGTAGGTTCATATTATCCTACTTTTATTGCTGATTATGAGCGTGGTATAAAGGTTTTCAAAAGTTCGGGTGAGTATGAACGTCTTGAACTCTCGGCAGAACAGATTATAAAGGTCAGAGACATTCATAATGTAGCTTATCACGTGGGATGCGGATTCTTTCTCAATCAGGAAGATATGTATTTTGTAGATTACGTGAATTTTGCCAATAGAAATCTGCCTCAGGGATGGAATGATGATATCGGAGGAACATTCCAAATGCTTGATGGAAGGTGGTATAACGCGTCAAGTCATTATGTTCGTGGCAACATGACTTATGAATCGCCATTTATATTGCTTTACCCTGTCAGCAAACTTCTTTCCTTCGTTCAGAAGGAAAGAATATATGCTGGTATATTGTTCATGCCACATTTAAATCCTTATATAGAAATTGGATATGGGATAGGAACACATATTTTTGATGCAGGTGTGTTTGTAGGAAACGAACGTGGAAAGTTTACTTCAATAGGCTGTAAATTTACGTTCGAACTGTTTAATAAATAATACTACAACTATTTTCTCATGTAGTCACTCTTGTGGCGGGTGATGTATCCTATTTTCAGGCTAAGGCTGTAAAGAGGACGCATTATATCGTATATGAACAGATAAGAAGTGATGGCTTCTCCCATAGCTTTTGCTGTTTTGTAGAAAACAACAAAAGCTGTTACTGTTCTTATCATCCATACTGAAAGGATACAGGCTGATATAATCCATTCATTGTTTGATATTCCTAAGTATAAAGTACCTATTACTGAAAGATTGAACAATAGTGAAGACCATGTTTCGAGGCTGTTTGATATTCTGGCCTTTCCTCTGTAATGGTTTCCTGTTACTTCATAGCCTATTTTATCGTCTTTCCATATTTTCTTATATTTAGGCAATGGCATACGCATAATACTTTTGGAATCAATGCATACTTTTGTATTGTCATAGTCTGCAATTTCGTTTATAAACAAGTCATCGTCACCTCTAGACAAGGTAAGTTGGTTGTAGAAACCTTTGTGCTTCTGGTATATTTCCTTGCGGTATGCCATGTTTCTGCCTATTCCCATATAAGGTTTTCTGCCAATAGCTTTCCCAAGGAAACGCATTGAAACCATCATCATGTCCGCTATTATTCTTTTTGCGAAAAATCCTTTTCCGGCATTGTAATTGCTGTAGCCCAAAACAATGTCTGTTCCGGGAACAAAGTTTCTTGACATGCTTCTTAGCCAGTCTTTGCTTTCTGGTTTACAATATGGTTCTGTCACTACTATCCAGTCATATTTGCTGGCTTTTATACCCATTGCTATTCCAAGTTTTTTTCTGCTTACGTATCTGGCAGATTTAGGGATGAATGTACGGTATAAGTGCTGGTATTTGCTGCTAAGTATTTTCAGTACATCTTCATCTTCGCCTGTCGACTCGTCGTTTACTACTATAACTTCGAATTCGGGATAGTCCTGTTCTAGTATAGATGGGAGATTTTCTCTAAGCATGCTTGCAGAGTCTTTCGTAACCAGAATGACGGACAGGGGAGGGCAGTTGGTGTTTTCTGGAAGTTTGTTTTGCTTCTTGTTTATTTTGAATAATCTGCTGTATGGAACAAGAAAATAGTATAGCTGAATTAAAAAAGTCAGTCCGCAGAGTATCAGCAAATATAGAATAGCCGAATTATAGTCTATGTTTATCATATTTTATTTTGTTTTCTGAAAAATCATGCAAAAGTAGTTCAAATTTTCAGAAAAAAACTCCTTCGATGGTTTTTATTTAGCCATGAAGGAGCCTTGGTATGTGTGTTTTTGTTTCGTTAAATAAGTTCGTCTGATGTATATCCTTGTGGGATAGTTCTGCAGTTGTATGCAGATGCCATAATCTCTCCATAAGCACCTGCCGAACGGAGGGCTATCAGGTCACCTCTCTTAGTCTTGTTAAGGTCGATTGCCTTTCCGAAAACATCGGATGATTCGCATATAGGACCCACTACGTCGTATGCCTCTACCGCTTCGTCCGAAGTGATGTTTTCTATCTTGTGATAAGCCTGATATAGTGCCGGACGTATAAGGTCTGTCATACCTGCATCAACGATAGCAAACTGTTTGTTTGTTCCCTGTTTAACGTATGTCACCTTTGTTATAAGGCTGCCACACTGTCCCACTACTGCGCGTCCCAATTCAAAATGCAGTGTCTGCTGTGGACGAAGGCGCAGATGTTTGTGGTATGTCTTGAAATATTCTGCAAAATCAGGTATTGGCTGGCGGTTAGGATGAGCATAGTCTATACCGAGTCCACCACCTACATTGATATGTTCAACGATAATCTGTCGAGCAAACAGTTTCTCCTGAAGTTCGTTTACTCTGTTGCAGAGAGCAACGAAATCGCCCATATCAAGTATCTGAGAACCAATGTGGAAATGCAGCCCTACGAACTTAACATTATTCATCTCCAATGCACGGTCAATGACATGATCCATATCATTCATGCTGATACCGAACTTGTTTTCTGCCAGACCTGTTGTAATATTGGCATGAGTATGTGCGCCTACATCAGGATTTATACGGAAAGCTACTCTTGCAATTTTTCCTTTAGCTGCAGCCAGTTCGTTGATTACTTCAAGTTCAGGAACCGATTCTACATTGAAGCAGAAAATATCGTAATCCAGTCCTAGGTTGATTTCCCAGTCTGTTTTGCCTACACCGGCATATACTATTTTACTTGCCGGGAATCCTGCTTTGATGGCAGCTTTTATTTCTCCTCCACTTACGCAATCAGCACCAAGTCCGCTTTCGCGTATTATACTGAGTACTTTTGGATTGGCATTAGCTTTTACTGCATAGTGTACGCAGAATTTATTGTATTTGCCACTTTCATTCTTTATAGTCTGAAGAGTTTCGCGAAGCAGATTTGCATCATAATAATAGAATGGCGTTTCCATTTCGCGGAATTTTCCTATAGGGAATGTACCTTTCATAAATGTTATGTTTTTTGATTTTCGTTTGTAGCTATATTGGGATGAAAAAAGCGAATGGTTAGGATGTTTTAATCCACAGCCATTCGCCTTTATATTAAAGATGTTTATTTATTGTTGAATAAAACATCGCTCAGAGACTGCAGTGCGCGTTTCTTGTCTTCTTCGCGGATAAGGAAAGAAATGTTGTAGTTGCTTCCTCCGTATGAAATCATACGAACAGGAACTTCTTTCATAGCCTGAAGAGCTTTAGATTCGAAACCTACATTTTCCCATTCTAAATCACCAACAACACATACGATACACATGTTCTGGTCAACAGTTACGGTACCGTACTTCTTCAGGTCGTCTACTATCTCGTTGAGGTGTTTTGTATTGTCGATAGACATCGATACACCTACTTCTGAAGTACAAACCATATCAATGGCTGTCTGGTAACTTTCGAAAATCTCGAATACCTTGCGTAGGAACCCATGAGTAAGCAGCATACGGCTTGACTTGATCTTGATGGCTGTGATATTGTCTTTTGCTGCCACAGCTTTAATCTTGCCTTTCTCTGTTTCGTTAGAGATAAGAGTTCCTGGTGCGCTAGGCTCCATAGTGTTAAGCAGTCTTACTGGGATATTTGCATATTTTGCAGGCTGAACGCATGTAGGGTGAAGAATCTTTGCACCGAAATAAGCCAGTTCTGCAGCTTCTTCGAAGTGTAGCTGACGTACCGGAGAAGTCTTCTCAACGATACGAGGGTCATTGTCGTGCATACCGTCAATGTCTGTCCATATCTGTATTTCAGAAGCGTTGACAGCAGCACCGATAAGAGATGCTGTGTAGTCGCTACCACCTCTCTGCAGGTTGTCAATTTCTCCGTAAGCGTTACGGCAGATGTAACCCTGAGTGATATAGATTTCGTATCCGGGATTTGCTTCAAGTTGAAGGGCTAATTTCTCACGGATGTAAGTCAGGTCAGGCTCGCTGTTCTTGTCAGTACGCATGTATTCCAATGCAGGCAGAAGAACTGCGCTGATACCTTGTTCGCAAAGGTAGTTTGTCACCATGTTTGTAGAAATGATTTCTCCCTGAGCCAGGATAACCTTTTCCTCCAAACTTTAAAACCTTCATTTTACGTTTCGAATTTTAATGGATTGTTAATAATTAAATATCAGAATGCAAATTTAGCAATAATAATCAATTTCTTTTTGTTTTTATGCCAAATTTATGTTCTTGTTTGTTTTTTTTATGAATTTTGCTGCTCTTCAAGCTTGTGTGACTCACATTTATATACCTTGCCAGGGTATTCGGAGAGCAAATTAATATTGTGGGTAGTCATTATTATGGCTGAACCTTGCGAACATATTTCCCTGAGGAGTTCTACTATTCTATGTCCGGTTTCTACGTCAAGATTACCTGTAGGCTCGTCTGCTAGTATCAATTCCGGCTTATTCAATATTGCTCTGGCAATTACAATTCGCTGTTGTTCGCCTCCCGACAGTTCGTTGGGCATTTTATATCCTTTGGTTTCCATGCCAACTTGTGTAAGGACTTCTGCTATTCTGGCTTGAATATCATTATTGTTCTTCCATCCTGTAGCTTTCAACACGAATTCCAGATTTTCTTTTACAGTACGGTCTGTAAGAAGCTGGAAATCCTGGAATACAATTCCTATTCTTCTTCTTAATGCAGGGATATGCTTTCTTTTTATTGTTTTCATGTCATATCCTAACACTGTAGCATCACCGTTTTTTATGTCAAGTTCTCCATAAATGGATTTCAAGAAGGTTGATTTTCCGCTTCCTACCTTACCTATCAGGTAGACAAACTCTCCGGGGTTGATGCTGAAATTGATATTTTCAAGAATTTCCTGTTCTTGTTGCCAGATACTTACATTACTGTATGATATAATTGCTCCTTCGCTCATCGGTTAATGTTTTTTCCATGTTTCACTGTGGCGTTCCTTCAGCTCTCTTGCAAGATCTTCTATGCGATAGCCTTTCGAAGTCAGCAATACTATGAGATGGTATATGAGGTCTGCTCCTTCGTAAATCAGTCTTTCGTCTGTACCGTTGCATGCTTCTATAATGGTTTCTACGGCTTCTTCACCAACCTTTTGTGCCATTTTGTTCACTCCAGATTGGAAAAGGCTTGTCGTGTATGATTTCTCAGGCATTTCTTCGTGGCGTTTGCATATGAAGTCCTGGAGCTCTTTGAGGAACATGATGTCTTGTTCGTTTTTCTCACCCCAGCACGTGTCTGTACCCAAATGGCATACAGGTCCTACAGGATTAACCATTATAAGGAGGGTGTCGTTGTCACAGTCTGCTTTTATAGATACTACATTCAGAAAGTTGCCACTTTCTTCCCCTTTAGTCCAAAGTCTGTTTTTTGTACGGCTGAAAAAAGTTACCTTGCCTGTTTCTACTGTTTTTTGATATGCCTCTTCGTTCATGAAGCCCAGCATAAGAACTTTCTGGGTATAGTTATCTTGTATGATGGCTGGAATAAGTCCATTCATTTTTTCAAAATTCAGTTCCATAATGTTATAATCATTTTTGGGTTAATATGTATAAGTATTTTAAAGTCTTACTGCAATACCTTCGCTGTGAAGATACTCTTTCAGTTTCATTATAGGTATCTCTCCAAAGTGGAACACACTGGCTGCAAGTGCAGCGTCTGCCTTACCAAGAGTAAATGCATCTTTGAAATGTTTCATTTTTCCGGCGCCACCTGATGCGATAACAGGAATGTCAAGTGTTTCGCTAAGATGTGCCAATGCATCGTTGGCATAGCCGGTTTTCACTCCGTCGTGATCCATACTTGTGAACAGTATTTCTCCTGCACCACGGTCATTGACTTCCTTTGCCCATTCGTACAGGTATCTTTCTGTTTCCACTCTTCCACCATTAAGATAGCATTTCCAGCCACTGTCCGTCTGTCTGGCATCAATGGCTACCACGCACACTTGAGATCCGAAGTGTTTTGCTATTTCATCCACAAGCATCGGATTACGTATGGCTGCAGAGTTTATAGATACTTTGTCGGCACCGGCATTAAGCAGTCTGTCAACGTCTTTAAGCTCGTTTATACCTCCACCTACGGTGAAAGGAATATTGATTTGTGCAGCAATCCTTTTTACAAGATCTGTAAATGTTTTTCTTCCTTCGTGGCTTGCTGTTATATCAAGATAAACAAGTTCGTCGGCACCTTGTTCGCTATAAGCTTTTCCCAGTTCCACAGGGTCGCCTGCCTGTCTCAAATTTACGAAGTTTGTACCTTTAACAGTCTGTCCGTCTTTTATGTCAAGGCATGGTATGATTCTTTTTGCTAGCATAATCAGTCTTGTTTGTCAGAGTTTGATAAATCGGACAAGTCCTTCAGTTTGATTTTTCCTTCATATATGGCTTTTCCGAATACCACGGCAGGAATACCGGCTTCTTTCAGTCTGTATATATCATCCAGGCAGCTTACTCCTCCACTGGCTATCAGATGCATGTTCGGGTGGTTTGCCATTATGCTTTTGTATAGTTCTATTGACGGACCTTCCAGCATTCCGTCTTTACTTATGTCTGTACAAAGAACTTTTGACACTCCTTTGGCTGTATAATCGTTCAGGAATTCTTCAAGCAATATATCGCTTTCTTCTTTCCATCCGTTGATAGCTATTTTGCTGTCTTTTACGTCGGCTCCCAGGATTATCTGTTCGTGACCGTATTTGTTCAGCCATTTTTCGAACAGTTGAGGATTTTTGACCGCTATACTTCCTACAGTAACCATCTGTGCCCCATTGTCAAAAGCTATTATCAGGTCTTCGTCCGATTTTATTCCTCCTCCGAAATCTATAATTAACGAAGTTCTTCCAGCCAGTTGGTCCAGTATTTTGTAGTTGACTATATGGTTCGATTTTGCTCCATCCAGGTCTACTACATGTAGCCTCCTGATGCCGTATGCTTCAAATTCTTTGGCTACTTCTACCGGATTTTCATTATATATCTTTTTAGAGTCATAGTCTCCTTTTGAAAGGCGGACGCATTTTCCGTCTATTATATCAATGGCAGGAATTATTTCTATCATAATATAATTATGTGTTTATAGTTCTAAGAAATTTCTCAAGATTCTTTCTCCAGTTTTTCCGCTTTTTTCGGGGTGAAACTGTGTGGCATAGAAATTGTCTTTATGTAGTGCCGAACTGTATGGAAGAATGTAGTTGGTACGTGCAGCTGTGAAATCGTTCAGCGGAACATAGTAGCTGTGTACGAAGTATACATACTCATCTCTGTCGAATCCTTTGAACAGTGGACTTGCGGTATTCTCGATAGTGTTCCATCCCATGTGAGGCACCTTGTCAATATGTCTTTCAGGACAGAATCTTTTTACATCCGTATCGAAAATTCCAAGGCAGTCAGTATTCCCCTCTTCCGAATATCTACACATAAGCTGCATACCAAGACATATTCCCAGAACAGGTTGTTTCAAATCTTTTATCAAAATATCAAGTCTTTCCTTCTTTAGATATTTCATGGTTGTTTCCGCTTCACCCACACCGGGGAATATCACCTTATCAGCCTTTAGCAATGTCTCCTTGTCGGATGTTATGACAGGTATCACTCCGATACGCTTTAATGCATAATCCACAGAGAAAATATTTCCGGCATTATATTTTATGATTGCTACATTCATTCTTATTCTTTGTTTACTGTTTTATTCAGTCATTTTTGCAAAAGTAGCTAAATAATATTGATTTCCTAAATTTTATGTCAAAAAGTTTGCTTTGTGCCTTGTTTTATTGCATTAAAAGTTATTAAACCATTTATTTATGAATATTTTTTCTGAATATATATATAGTAAGGTAAATTATGGAGAAATTTTTAATTTAGTTTGAATAAATTAATACAATTACAAAAATTATATTTATCTTTACACTATAAGTGAAATATAAACAAAATTAAACGAATGAGTAAAATGGAAACAAAAAAAGTGATTGTGGATTTCGAGACTTATGAAGTTCCGAATTGTCAAGTTATTAATTTTGAATTAGAAGGTGCAATTTTAGGCGCAAGCAGTATTGAAAACACAGGTTCTGCGACCCATGATAATTTTGAAGAAGTAGATTATAATTGGTAATTGAAAATAGTTATTATGAAAAAATATTTCATCCCGTTCCTTGCATTAGGAACATCACTACTATATTCTTGTTCAAAAGAGAAAATTCCTGTTGATACAGATTCTCCAATTACTAAAAAAACTGAGATGGAGTTCAAGGCTGGTATTAATGCTGTTTCACGAACTGTTTTAACAACAGATAATAATGTTGAATGGGTGATAGGAGATGTTATATCATTATTTGACCCTATTAGTAATAACCGATTTATTACTTCAACAGGTGGATCTTCTGTCGTTTTTTCCGGTTCTGCACAAGATAATCAAGATGTATATTATGCTTTATACCCATATGACTCTCAGGCTACTATCTCCGGAAGTTTTATTACTACTACATTATCGGCAGATCAAACTCCCAATGCAGGCAGTTTTGCCAATATGCTGAACCCATCGGTAGCAAAATCAGGGGTAGAAAAGACTTTGAATTTTCATAATGCCTGTGCTTTAGTGAAATTTACTCTTAAATATGCAGGAAGTAATATTATTAAGAAAGTGAAGTTTCGTGGAAATAATGGAGAAGCATTGGCAGGAACAATACATATTGATGCTTCATCTGTTACTCCTTCTGCAACAGTGGAAACAGACTTTGCTGAAACAGAGGTGACACTTAGTGGTGAATTTTTATCTGGGGCAACTTACTATTTTGTAACCGCTCCTGCTACATTAAGCAATGGTTTGACTCTTGTTTTTTACGATGATAACAATAATGAATGGAAGAAAGTAGGTAATACTTCTGTAACATTGACAGCTGGTGATATTTTGAATTTAAAAGAAGTAACTCCAGGAAATTTTGTTCCGTCAAAAGGATATGAAATAATTGATGGAGTATACCATGTATATAATGCCGACGGATTGTTAGCATGGGCCTCTCGAGAAGACCATTTAAGTTCAAGCGTCATCCTTGAGGCGGATATTGATATGAACGGAAAACCATGGTATCCTATAGGAAATGGTATTACAGAAGGGTATTCAGGAGATTTTGATGGGAATGGTAAATATATACATAATTTAAACGTAAATGTAACCAACGGTAATGCCGGTTTCTTTGGTGGACTTGCAGCAAGTGGAAAGGTTCATGATGTTAAATTTTCAGGTGCTAAGATAACAGGTTCATCCTCTGTAGGAGTTATTGCTGGAGAAAGTTTAGGGATGATAGACAAATGTAATGTTCGAGATTCAGAAGTCGCAGGTGGAATTAATGCCGGTGCAGTAACAGGTAACAATAGCCTACAAGTTAATAATTGTAATGTACAGAACGTGGCAGTAAGTGGAAACAGTGCAGGTGGAGTAGCTGGAGTTAGTTATGGAAAGATTGAATATTGTACAGCATCAGGCAATAATACTAAAATTACATCTACAAGTTCAAGTGCTGGTGGAATTGTAGGTTCTACTTCAGAGGAAGGTGGCACTAAGACGAGTGGTCGTATTTTAAAATGTGCTGTGTACGAAATAACAGTATCTGGTAATAGGGCAGGAGGTATAGCTGGAGAAAATGGCTTTGGAACAGTAGCGCAATGTGTAGTAGATAAATGTACTGTTATCCATAATTCAACAGGTAATAGTGCAAATCTTGGTGGAGTAGTAGGATATAATGCTCGTGGTGAAGTAGTTGCAAGCTATTCAGCAAATTCTATCGTGGGTGCAGATAATTTAACCTCGGAGGCTATAGGTGGTATTGTTGGTTATAATCTGAATTCTACATCGTCACCGGCTTATATTTATGGGTGTTATTCTACACATGTATCATTGCTTGGTAATGCAGGTAGTAATATCGGTGCTATTGCGGGATATAATAACGGACATGTAACTTCATGTTATGCTGTTTTGCCTGATGGTGTAACTGGAATTACATTGGTTGGAAATGAAGCTTCTACAGGCATAATAGACTACTGCGTAGAAGTAGGAGGAAATAATTATAATGTACTTGAAGGAGCTGATAATCTTGAAGTTACTGATGGTACAATTTGGAAAGCAGCCGAAATTTGGGAAATAACAGCAAGTGGTTTCCCTTCCGTAAATGCAAATTATATTGGTGAAGTTTCATCAAATTAATATTTCCTGGGTAGTGTAAAATAAACTGTGTCACGCATTATTTTTCTCTATAAAACTCATCGGTCGGGGAACGGCCAGCGCCAAGG
>CALUPA010000024.1 GCA_944322395.1 uncultured Phocaeicola sp. | reverse complement strand
GGTGTAGCGCAGTCCGGTTAGCGCACCTGCTTTGGGAGCAGGGGGTCCCAGGTTCGAATCCTGGTACCCCGACGGAAGAGAGAGGCTTAAATAGCCTCTTTTTTAATTTATAAACGTATGGAAGACTTCATCAGTTCGCAAATGCATGTAGGGACCGGTCGCGGTCATAGCCTGTTGAATCGTAAAATGATTTTCAGGATTCTTGGCATACTGCTCTATCTTGAGGGTATGATGTTTTTGGTATGCACATTGGTTTCCCTTTTATATAATGAAAGTGATTATATATATTTCGTATATTCATTGTTGATAAATCTCGGTGTGGGCGGTATTCTGATGTTTTTGGGTAAGAATGCCGATAAAAACCTTTCACGGAGAGACGGATACTGCATTGTTGCTTTTACATGGCTGTTCTTTACATTGTTCGGCATGTTGCCTTTTTATATAAGTGGCAGCATTCCGTCAGTTACCGATGCATTTTTTGAAACGATGTCCGGATTCACCACTACAGGTGCTTCTATACTAGACAATATAGAATCACTCTCTAAAGGTATGCTGTTCTGGAGAAGTTTTACCCAATGGATAGGTGGATTGGGTATTGTGTTCTTCACCATAGCCATATTGCCAATATTTGGTGTGGGAAATCAAGTTCTTTTTTCGGCTGAAGCAACAGGAGTAAATCATGATAAAATTCATCCTAAGATTAGCAAGATGGCAAAAAGTTTGTGGATGGTTTATCTTATTCTGACTATTGTAGAGGCTTTTCTGCTTTGGCTAGGAGGTATGAGTGTATTCGATGCAGTTTGCCATTCATTTACATCAACGGCAACGGGTGGTTTTTCTACTAAACAAAGTAGTGTAGCTTATTGGAACTCGGCATTTATAGAATATGTGATAACAATTTTTACAATGCTATCTGCCTTGAATTATTCTCTCTATTTCCTTATTTTCAAGGGAAAGCCTATGTTGTGGTTGAAAGATGTCGAGACTAGGTGTTTTCTTTCTTCTGTCGGGATAGTTACCGGAATTATAACTTTGGCATTGTATTTTATTAAAGGATATGGTCTTGAACTAGCTTTCCGGCGTGCTTTTTTCCAGGTCGTAACGATACACACATCGTGCGGATATGCAACAGATGATTATTCTACATGGCCCCATTTTACCTTGATTCTTATTGTGTATATAATGTTTGCAGGAGGGTGCACTGGATCTACTGCCGGTGGTGTGAAGTCTATGCGACTTCTGATAATTCTGCAGAACGTGAAGAATGAATTTAACAGACTTATGCATCCGCGGGCAGTATTGCCTGTGAAGGTTAACGGGCATTCTGTATCATCGTCCACCATATCTACTGTAACGACATTTGCCATGCTTTATATTATATGTACTTTTGTCGGTTGGTTTATCCTCATGGTTATGGGGCTGGAGATGGTAGAAGCTATGGGGATAGCAATATCAAGTATAGGTAACGTAGGTCCTGGATTTGGTAGTTTCGGACCTGCATATTCTTGGAGTGCTCTTCCTGATGCGGCAAAGTGGGTTTCGTCTTTCCTTATGCTTATAGGGCGTTTGGAATTGTTTGGTATATTGCTGATGTTTGCTCCAAGTTTTTGGGATAAGAGGTGATATTTTTATTAAAAAATAATTTATGTAATAATGATTCCAAATATAAACTTATTATGTGAATATGAGTTTGTATTTGGATTTTTTTGTATATTTGCATCGTACCATATGTTTATGCTTAAAAAATAATGAAAGAAATTGCTGTAAAAAAAATTACATGTTCTGTATATGAAGCAGAGCATGTAAGTAGACTGATGGATGATTTTTCAGTAGAATATAATTCAATTGATGTAGTTAACTGGTCTGATTATCCGTATCGTCCTGATGTAAAGTTCAGAGTTGCACATACTGGTGATTCGATATTGGTCAACTATAAGGTTACTGAAGCTAGCGTAAAGGCTGTTGCTCCAGCTGATCAGGGGAGGGTATGGGAAGACTCATGTTGTGAGTTTTTCGTACGTGCTGAAAATGAAGATGAGTATTATAATTTTGAATGCAACTGTGCGGGAACATTGCTTGTTAACTTTGGTATAAAGGGTGACAGACATCATGCTCCTGAAAATGTGCTGGCTAATGTCAAAAGGTGGTCTTCGTTGGGAAGGGACCCATTTGAGGAACGTATTGGTGAGTGTTCATGGGAACTCTCTTTGGTAATACCTTCCACTTCATTATTCAATCACAATATTAAAGACTTGTCTGGAATTACATTGAGAGGTAATTTCTATAAGTGTGGCGACCTGCTGCAGACTCCACATTTTCTTTCATGGAGTCCGATAGATTTGCCTCAGCCTTGTTTCCACTGTCCTGAGTTTTTCGGGAAAATGGTTTTTGAGAAATAATTCCGTTAATTAATAATTAAACAGATGCTCATTTGTTGTGGTGAACATCTGTTTTTTTATTTATTAAACTAAAATATATATTGAACTCTGGCTTGTGGTATAATAATGTCTTTTCTGTAGAAATCGTTACAATATTTTCCAGAATGTACATAGCTGCAATTTAGCTTGATGCCGAAAAAATTATTGAAATAATAATTTATTCCTATCGAAAAATCTGTTTCTTCGCCTCCGTATATATCAGCCTTTCTATTATTCATGTTTGTATAGTTTGCCCTAATGGACAGTTCCATGGATTCACTGTCTTTAGGCTTTTCAGGAATGGCATATTGTGAATCATATCCAAATCCCTTGCCAATGAGTAGAATGCTTCCCTGTATATAACCTCCGTGTGATATATAGTTGGGTGTATCGTTACTGAGTCTTGTCAGTTTTATGAAATATTCAGACTGTATCATAAACCTTTCCGAAGTATATAATAATTCAGTCATGGCTTTAAACTCGTATCTGGCATTAGTCAGCTCAGTATATAGTAATGGCTTGTCGAATAGTGATGTGACACCATTACTCTCTTGTGTGACATTATAAGGATTTTTTTTGTTTTTAAGTTTGCTTCGGAGTGAAATAGCACTTCCAAGATGCAGGAATGATTTGTAAGGTCTGTATTGTTTTCTCCAAACACCTCTTGAAGTGAGGATAAATGTTCCGTCAGTATTGTTCTTTAGATTATTGATGTCGCTATTTGTAAAAACTCCCGTTGCAAAATAATAACTGTTGTTGAATATATGATAAGTTGTTCCAAACCGGCGACTGTTGGTAAATGCTTGTACTGATGCTGCAGACTGATGAAATCTTAAATCGGCAGTACTTATCAGCATATCTATTGAGAAAGGTTCATACATATTACCTATACTCAATATGCTATTGTTGAAGTGACGGTTATAAATGAAATCTTTTATTTTCAATTTGCTTTCGTCAATTCCTATATCAACTTTTATTTCATCTTTTTTGTATGAAGCCTTAAATCCTATTCTGAAGTCTTCAAACGAATAATAAGTTCTTGTTTCATTGTTGCAATATCCTGATATGGAGGCATCCATTAAGGCTCTGGAACGGAATCTCAATTTCATAGAATCCTGCGCTTTTGACGAAATGCCCTGAAATATTATAATGATGGATGCAAATATAATTTTTACCGGAATATTCGTGTGGGTATTAATGTTGTGACTTTTCATCAGGAGTATTTGTAGTTACCGGTCTTAAATAATCGTTACGATTATTTAGGACCGGTGAGAAATATTTGTAATATTATTTTTCGTTTTGTATTTCCTTGATAGCCGCTACCAGATTTCTGAAGTCTTCAGGATATACATCTCCTATATTACCTATACGGAATGTGTCAGCCTGTGATATTTTTCCCGGATATATAACGAATCCTTTATTTTTAAGTTTTTCATAGAAATCCTTGAAATTGAAAGAATTGTCTGGGTAATAGAATGATGTTATCACCGGTGACTGTTCTGAATCTGGTAACAGTGTCTTGAAACCTAATTCTCTCATACCTTCTACCAGTACTTTGTGGTTCTCTGTGTAGCGTGTATGTCTTGCTGCTATACCTCCTTCTTCCTTGAGTTCTGTTATGGCTTGCATGAAAGCTCTTACTACGTGTGTAGGTGAGGTAAATCTCCATTTGCCATGTCCTTTCTCCATAGTGTCCCACTGTTCGTACAAATCGAGTGCTAGTGAGCGTGCCACACCTTTACATTTTTCCAATATAGAGCGTCGTGCAATGATAAATCCAAAACCTGGTACACCTTGAATACATTTGTTTGCGCTGCTTATCATGAAGTCTATTCCGAGTTCATACATATCGATAGGTACCCCACCGAAACTGCTCATTGCATCTACTATGAATGTCTTGTTGTGTTTCTTTACTACCTGTGCAATTTCTTTTAACGGATTGAGAACCCCTGTTGTAGTTTCACAGTGTACCACTGATACGTGTGTTACTTCAGGATGTTCTTTTAGGTAAGCATCAACTTTATCAGGATTTACAGTCTGTGTTTCCTCAAATCCCATCAGTTCGTGGTTTATATGATAGTATTCTGATATTGTACCCATTCGTTTTCCGTATGCTCCGTTTGCTACAACCAGCAGTTTCTCATTTTCTCGTATTACTGAGCCAAGTGTGGCTTCAACACAGAAACTTCCGCTTCCCTGCATGAGTACTGCAGTGTATTCTCCAGGACGACTGCTTGCCAGTTCTGTAAGTTCTTTTCTTATGACTTCTACTATTCCTATGTTGTAGTCTTCATCCCATGTACACCAGTCACTCGTCATGGCTTGTTTTACACTTTCACTTGTTGTAAGTGGGCCCGGGGTTAATAATAAATAAGGTCTCATATCGGTAACTTTTTTATGTTGAAATTATTGTTTTAAAATTCGTTTTCCATACGTGCGTTAATACATTCTATCAGGTCAGGCAATTCGTCTATAGAATTTACCACGTAGTGTGCTCCTGCTGCATACATTCTTTTTCTTACATCGTCCATCTTTTTTTTAAGTTCTTCTGGTGACAATGCTTTTACTTCTTCTTCTGTGAGTCCAAGTTCGTTACTTCCAAGTATAACACCTACGCTCCATACACCAGCATTTATACCTTCTTTTATATCCGAAATTGTGTCCCCGTATTTCAGTACTGAGAATCTTGACGGTACTCCCAAATCGCACATGTTTTTATATATCATGTATGGATAAGGACGTCCGGCAGGAAGGTCGTCAGAAGTTACATAATTGTCTGGGGTATAGCCTTTGCTTGATGCTTCAGGTACTACAACTTCCATCATCTTTTTCGTGTATCCTGTGGTGGAACCTATCTTTATCCCTCTTTGCCTCAGTATGTCTATTGTCTCTATTACATTTGAAATAGGGCCTGTATATTCCTTTAGGGTTGCAAACAGCAGACGTTGAAATTCAGCATATCTGCTTTCTACGTCTTTTTCAGTGTAATTCCTTCCATATTTTTGGCGAAATGCACTGTTGATGCTTTCCATTTCGAACAAAGCGCGTATATGGTCTATTTTTGTAAGTCCCATAGGTTTACGAGCTTCGGCTGCAGTTACGTTGATGCCTATCATTCTGAAGCTTTCAATAAATGCTGAAACAGGTGCAAAACATCCGTAGTCTATTGTAGTACCCGCCCAATCCATAATTACACATTCAATTTTTTTCATATAGCTGATTCTTTTAAGTAAATATTAGTAGTTATTGTTTCGTTTTCTATATTTGAAGTTATCTCCTTTACGGTTTTATTTTTCGTATTATTCTGGTCGATAGAACTTTTTCTGTATTTTTCGTATATGATATATATTATCGAACCGATAAATGCAATACAACATATTATGCCTATGTATATACTCATGTTGTTATAGAATTCGGCCCAGTCAATATGTGAAGCATGGAATTCTTTAAAAAGCAGGATTGCTAATGTTCCCATATATCCTACAAAGTCTATTGTTATTATGAAAAATCCTACATTTCCTTTTATCTTGAAACAAGCGATAAATCTTTCGAAAAATATAGTTTGAAAACTCAGATATGCTATGTCCAGACATAAACTTTGTAAGAACAGCCATATTGTGGTAGGCAGATTATAAGTTTCAAAATTTGCGCCTATTATTGCCAGACTGCCCATTCCTATGGTGGATAGTATCAATAGTATGCAAAGGACTTTCATATGATTATAAGTAGTTGCTAATAGGGCGAATACTGCCAGCATGACAAATGTTGCAATACTGTCTATTTGTGCGAATGCCCATGATGATATGGTCGATACATCTACTATGCAGACGATGAAGTCTTCTTTTATATCTCTTTGTACTGTGAGTAGGAGGTTCGCACCGAATAACATAATCAGTAGAGGCATGTATTTGCGGAACAATTCCCATCTTTGTTGTCCGTTCAATGTTACACGTACAGAGCGTGATGCTATATCTTTTTCTGTCGGTGCAGGGAATTTGGTCATCATCCATCCTGTAAAGCACAAAAGTGGGAGTGCTATACCTCCAATCAGTGCAGGCATCCAGAATTCGCTTACGTGTAGTGAGTTTAGTGCATATAGACCTAATGATTTGGCAACTCCCGAACTGAGCGCCATACTTACTCCCATTATGCTGGCAAGTATATCTGTTGTCCTTCTTCCCTCAAGAAAGCTGAATATTACTCCCCACATACATCCTAATGACAGTCCGTTGAAAAATAAAGCCATTATATTGAATGGTAAAGGGAAAAGACCAAATGCCAGAAGGGATATCTCAGACAGTAGAGCCGACCCAATTATAAATTTCAGTCTTCCTTCCGGTTTTAGTTCTGATATATATTTAATACCTAATAATTTTGCCAATACGTATCCTAGAAGTTGGATTATGCTCACTGCTATTTTATAATCCATTCCGAAAAATTGTAGTCCTTCGAATTCTGCCGCAGTAAACGGTTTACGTAGTGCATATACAAGTGAGTATGACAACAATGCAGTACTGCCAGCCCAAATAACGAAAAGCCAGTCTGGTATGGATTTGGCATTTTTAATTTGTATGTTCTTATCGGTTGCTGAATTAGTATTCATTTTTTCTGTTTTTTTTGAATTCGATGCAAAAGTAGGACCGTTTTGGTAAGGAAAAAATGAATAAAAAATGAATAATAACCTTGAAACAATTCAGAAATATTAATGCAACTGATATATAACTGATTCGTGATAAATATCACATAGAAATGTAATTACTTTGTAATATTGATTTTTAATACAAGCATAAATCAAAAAAAGATGTATATTTGAAAAATGATTAATAGTAGGTTTAGATGGATGAATTGAGACAAATATATGAGCGTATTTCTTATTTAAGGGCAAAAGGCATAAAGATGAAGGATATAGCGGAAAGTACACAAATGGTGCCGAGTGTACTTTCTGCATTATATTCGACAGTCCTTCCGGCATATATAAAAAACAGGGATAAGGGTATGGAAATGGATGAAGCTCTGGATGCTTCGTTGGTTTGGGTAAACAATATATCGAAGAAAAAACTGTTTAATATGCTTCCAAAGTTGAAAGAGGGAATATTTAGTGTCGATATGACGGTAAAGAGTAAAGATACGAATACTATTATTCCTTTTATAGAAACACTTATGTATAATTTACACGAAACAGTAAATAGAATTAATACTTTTAGTGGAATATACATGAGTTATAGTATATCGTCCAGTAGTAATGCATTAAAGATTGAACCTTATCTTATTGCACCGTCCGATGATGGCAATTATATTGAGGTTGGGCATAATAATGCTTATGGTAGTACACACTGGGGGGCGGCATTTATGAATTCCACAGACCATCTGTATCTGATGTTTAACGAGAAAGAAAAACCGCAGATGGCTCTATTTAATATTTGTCTTAAACTCCCTATGTTTGATAATCCTAAATATTTGAAGGGAGTATATACATGTCTTGATTATAATTATAACCCTATTGCAAGAAGAATACTGTTTGTTAAGGTGTCTGATAAGATTTCACGTTCTGAATTCCTGAAAATAAAAGGTGAAGTAAAGACGGAAGATAAATTGAACGATATGGAAAAAGCATATTTTCATTATACTTGTCAAAAGGAGGATGTGATTCGTATGTGCGCCATTCCGGCCCCACAGATGAATGAACAGGATTTGATTTTGGAGAAAAAGATATTGTCTATATAAAACAAAAAGCCAAATGAATCTATTTGGCTTTTTGTTTTATTATGATATTATAGTCGCTACAATTTTACGTGTTCCTCCAGAATATCTGAACTCACAAAGGTAAATTCCTTGCCATGTTCCAAGGTTGAGACGCCCATTACTAATAGGAATGGTGAGTGAAACACCTGTAAGGCTTGATTTGGCATGGCTGGGCATGTCATCTTCGCCTTCATCGGTGTGGCTGTAATATGGTTCGTTTGTCTTTACAAGGCGGTTGTAAATCTGTTCCATATCGGCACGTACACTAGGGTCATAATTCTCGTTTATGCTTAACGCACAGCTGGTGTGCTTGACGAAAAGGTTAAGAATTCCCTGCTCCGGCAGAGTAGGGAGATTCTTCATTATTTCCTGAGTTACAAGATGGAATCCTTTTCTTTTGGGGGTTAGTGAAAATTCAACTTGCTGTACCATGATGTTATTTCTTTAACCATTTGTCCAACCATGCGAAGAATGTGCGTTGCCACAATATTCCGTTTTGTGGTTTCAATACCCAGTGGTTTTCGTCGGGGAAAACAAGAAGCTGTGCAGGAACTCCTCTCAGCTTGGCAGCGTTGAATGCAGCCATTCCCTGTGATGCAAGAATGCGGTAGTCTTTCTCGCCGTGGATGCAAAGGATAGGTGTATCCCATTTTTCGACAAACAGGTGAGGTGAGTTGGCATAGCTACGTTTAACGGCTGGATTTTCAGTTTCCCAGTAAGCGCCTCCAAGGTCCCAGTTAGTAAACCAGAGTTCTTCTGTTTCGAGATACTGCTGTTCCATGTTGAAGAAACCGTCGTGAGCTATGAATGCCTTGAAGCGTTTGTTATGGTGTCCTGCAAGCCAGTATACAGAATATCCTCCAAAACTTGCACCAACGCATCCCAAACGGTCTTTGTCTACGTATGGCTCTTTTGCTATATCGTCTATTGCACTTAGATAGTCATCCATACAGTGTCCTCCATAGTTCGTGCTTATATCTTCAAGCCATTCCATTCCGAAGCCCGGAAGACCGCGGCGGTTAGGAGCTATGATGATATAGTCATTGGCTGCCATAATCTGGAAGTTCCATCTGTAGCTCCAGAATTGGCTGACAGGACTTTGAGGACCTCCCTGACAGAAAAGGAGTGTAGAATATTTCTTGTTTGGGTCGAAATCTGCAGGATATATAACCCATGAGAGCATCTGTTTGCCATCAACTGTCTTCGTCCATCTTGGTTCGACTTTACCTGTTTTGAGCTGACTGAATATATGGTCGTTTTCTTTTGTGATACGGCTTACTTTGTTGTTTTCATTAAGTGCTACAGTATAAAGTTCGTCAGCTTCGCTTATAGAGTGACGTTTGGTTAATAGCTGTCCGTCATTGAGTAATGCCACTGAGACATAGTCGTACATGCCGTCGGTAAGCTTGTTTACTTCACCATTGAGGTTGGTACTGTAAATCATGCTTGTGCCATGCCAAACACCTGTAAAATAAAGTGTCTTGCTGTCATTTGCCCAGCAATATGTATCGACACCTGATTCGAACGATTCTGTTATGTATGACTTTTTGCCGCTTGCAAGATTCATCACGCAAAGACGGTTGCGGTCGCTTTCATATCCGTCGCGCTCCATACTTTGCCATGCAATCATTGTTCCGTCTGGCGAGAACTGAGGGTTGGTGTCATATCCCATGTTTTTGTCTGTTGCATCTTTTTTGCATAGGTTTCTTGTTTTCTTGCTTTCAATGTCGTAAAGATAGATATCAGAGTCAGTAGAAACTGAATACTCAAGCCCTGTCTTCTTGCGACATGTATATGCAATCTGTTTTGAATCGTTGCTCCATGTCAGCTGTTCTATTCCACCGAAAGGTTTCATTGGCGATTCGTATGGTTCGCCTTCCATTATATCAGTGCCTGTACCCACTTTGTTTCCGTCAAAATCGGCAATGAAAGGGTGAGGAACGGTTTGTACCCATTCATCCCAGTGTTTGTACATAAGATCGTCTATTACCATTCCTGTGGCTTTGTCCAGATCGGGATATTTGTCTACAGTACGTTCTCCGTATTTTACCTGCGAAATGAACAGAACCTTGCTGCCGTCAGGAGAGAAACTGAAACCGTCTATTCCTCCGTCGTAATCGGACAACTGTCTACGCTCTTTTCCATCAGGATTCATCTCCCAAATCTGTCCGTTTGACAAAAACGCCAGTTTTTCGCCATTTTTAATCCATGCCGGTTCGTATTCGCTTGCTGATGTAGTGGTAAGGAGTGTGTTTCCGCTGCCGTCTGCATTCATTATGTAGATGACAGTGTGGCTTTTATTCTCTTTCACACTGTAGTATGAAACTGTGTATGCTATTTTTTTACCATCAGGTGATACTGTAGAACTACCGATTCGTCCCATTGCCCAGAGAACCTCGGGAGTAAGCCGTCCGTTCTCGATACTTATTTCCTGTTTGCCGATAATTGAGGCTTCATTCTCGGCAGACTTTTCAGTGCTTACGCATGCTGATGTTGCTAACATTAGTGTAGCCGCAGTCATTGTGATGAGGTTTTTATTCATGATTATAATAGTTTTGATATCCGGTTAAAAAAATATTGCCATCCAAGGATTAAAACATTACCCCTGAATGACAATACTCTATAATTGAATGATGATTATTTCTTGTTCATTCTCTCCTGACGTTCTTTCTGGAGACGTTCCTGTTCTTTCTGAAGAGCTTCAAGTCTTGACAGAAGACTGCTTTGCTTCATCTGTGAAGGGTTTTTCTTGTTTGCTTCGAGCTGTGCAAGAAGTTTCTTCTCGTCTGTAACCTTGTACATAATCCATGTAGTGAGGATACCTATCAAACTTGAGATGAAGTAATAGTAGCTCAATCCTGATGCATATTCATTGAAAATGAAGAAGAACATCACCGGCATGATGTACATCATCCATTTCATTGCTGCCATCTGAGGATTGTCACCCATATTCTGCTGTTTCATCATTACCAACTGGTTGATGATAGTTGTGACACTGAACAACAGGCAGAACAGACTCAGGTGATTACCGAGAAGCGGAATGGAAGTGCTCCAGCTAATTAGGTCATCATATGCAGAAAGGTCGTCTGCCCAAAGGAAACTTTGCTGGCGCAATTCTATCGCATTCGGAACAAAGAAGAACAATGCCATGAAGACAGGTGTCTGAAGCAGCATAGGCAGACATCCTCCCATCGGGCTTACTCCATACTGACTGTAAAGAGCCATAGTTTCCTGTTGCTTCTTTAATGCATCTTCCTGCTTTGGATATTTCTGGTTAATCTTCTCAACGTATGGTTTCAGTGCTCTCATCTTAGCTGATGAAATGAATGATTTCCATGTAGTAGGGAGAACCAGAATCTTGACGATAATGGTCATAAGCAGGATAACCATACCCATGCTCAATCCCCAGCTTGACAACCAGTCGAACAAGTTGATTGTAAACCAACGGTTTATCCAGCGGATAATAGGCCATCCCAGATAAACTAGGTCTTCAAGTTCCTGATCTTTGTCTGCAAAACTTAAATCGTTGCTTGTAAGGAGTGTCTTGAAGTGGTTAGGACCGAAATAGAATTGGAAATTACTTGGCTGGGCACCGGTTGGGTCGAAAGCTGTCTGCATGTCTGCATGATAGTTCTTCATGTAGCCGCTGCCTTTCTGTTCCATTTTCGATTCCAAAGTAGCATTTTCAAAGTTCTTTTCTGCCATGAATACACATGAGAAGTATTGGTTTTTGAAAGCTACCCAATCAAGTACCTCCTGTATTGTTTCCTTTTCGTCTTTAGCCTTGTCCAGATTGTCGAAACTGTCGTCTACAGGTTTGTATGTCAACGATGTGTACTGCTGTTCAAAAGTATAACCTTTTTCCATCTGGCGTGCTTTCTGCTTCCAGTCAATGGTCATTGTCTTTACAGATGGCGAGAAGAAATTCTGCATTCCTTTAGCCTGTACCGTAAAGTTCACCATGTATGAATTTGGAATAAGCTTGTAGCAGAAATCCAAATGACCGCCATTTGCAGCATTCAGTCTCATAGTCACTGTGCTGTCTGTCACATTTGTGGCATCGAAATACATCTGACTACTCATGATGTTTTCGTTCTTACCCTCAAAACCAATGTTCAGTGATGCATCAGTGCCATCAAACAATACAAGCGGTTCTTTCTTTTGGTCTTTGTACTCTTTCAGCATCGCTTTGCAGACACGTCCACCCTTATTCGAAATAGTAATATCAATAAGGTCGTTGCTCAAAGTGACGAACTGTTCTGTGCCTTTTGAAGCATTGAAGAATGTTGAAGTAGAATCAACCATCATAGCCTTTTGCTCGGCTGCAGCTTCTTGCTTCTTCAATAATTCTTCTTTTTGTTTGATTACTTGCTGTATAGAATCCTGATAATGTTGTGCACGAGCTCTTTCTTCCTGATTAGGGGTATTATATATACCGAATCCGATAATAACAGCCCCAATCAGGACGAAGCCTACTAACGTGTTTTTGTCCATTTTATTTTAGTAGTTTATTGATTACTTTTCAATTGCAGCTTTAATGAATGCCAGGAACAATGGATGTGGTTTCAGTACAGTACTGCTGTATTCCGGATGGAACTGAACACCTACGAACCATTTTAAAGCTGGTATTTCTACGATTTCAACCAAATCTGATTCAGGGTTGATACCAGTACATTTCATGCCAGCTTTAATATATTCTTCTTTGTAGTCATTGTTGAATTCATAACGATGGCGATGACGTTCCTGTATGTGCTCGTTTTGATAAGCTTCATATGCTTTTGAATCTTTGTCAAGGACACATTCGTATGCTCCCAAACGCATTGTACCTCCCATATTTGTAACGGATTTCTGTTCTTCCATAATGTCAATAACATTGTGAGGGGTCTTTTCATCCATTTCACGGCTATTTGCATCTTCGTATCCAAGTACGTTTCTTGCAAATTCAATAGCCATACACTGCATACCAAGGCAAATACCGAATGTAGGAACATTGTGTGTACGGCAATATTTGATAGCAACGAATTTACCTTCGATACCGCGCTGTCCGAATCCAGGACAAATGATAACGCCGTCCATGTCTTTCAGGGCTTCGGCGATATTCTCGTCTGTAAGCTTTTCACTGTTTACAAAATGAATGTCTGCCTTTCGGTCGTTATAAGTAGCAGCCTGTGACAATGCTTCAAGAATTGATTTGTAAGCATCCTGCAAGTCGTATTTACCAACTAATGCAATTCTTACCTTTTCTGTAGCATTGTATCTGCGGTTCAGGAACTCTTTCCAAGGACCAAGGCTTGGAGTTTCACCTACTGGTAATCCCATCTTTTCAAGGATTGTAACGTCAAGTTTCTGTTCCTGCATGCGGAGAGGAACCTCGTAGATGGTAGGCATGTCTTTAGACTGGATTACAGCGTTTTCGTCGACATTGCAGAACAATGCTACTTTCTTTCTAAGTCCAAGGCTTAGTTCATGCTCTGTACGCAAGACAAGAATATCAGGCTGTATACCTACAGACTGAAGTTCTTTCACAGAATGCTGGGTAGGTTTTGTTTTAAGCTCTCCAGCTGCAGCGAGATAAGGAACATAAGTAAGGTGAACGCATAAAGCATTTCTGCCAAGTTCCCATTTCAACTGACGGATACTTTCAAGATATGGTAATGATTCAATATCTCCAACAGTTCCACCAATTTCGGTAATAACGAAGTCAAATTGGTTTTTGTTACCAAGTAATTTTACATTACGTTTGATTTCATCGGTGATGTGAGGGATAATCTGGATAGTTTTACCCAAATAATCACCACGACGTTCTTTGTCGATAACGCTCTTGTAAATACGTCCTGTAGTAATGTTGTTGGCCTTTGTAGTCTGGATACCAAGGAAACGTTCGTAGTGTCCAAGGTCAAGGTCAGCTTCATGTCCATCAACTGTTACGTAGCATTCTCCGTGCTCGTACGGATTCAGAGTTCCCGGGTCAATGTTTATGTACGGGTCGAACTTTTGGATAGTTACGCTGTAGCCTCTTGCTTGCAGCAATTTACCTATTGAAGATGAAATGATACCTTTACCTAAAGAGGAGGCAACACCACCTGTTACGAAAATGTACTTTGTTTCTGCCACAATAATGTATATTTAAAAATTTGATTCAAATAAGAACTGTTTCTACAAGTGTGCAAAATTATAAAAAAAAGCCGAAAATCAAGTGATAAAAAAACAAAACATTGTAAATCGTGCAATAAGTTTACTTTAGAATTACATATTTCTATAGAATTTAATATTCAATGAATGAAATATATTGTATTTTTGCATTTAGTTTATAACACAAAAATATAAAAATGAAAACATTAACGGCTCTATTTTTATTTGCATCTTTATTTATTCATAATTTGTTTGCTGTTTTTCCTGCAAACCGGATATTTATGAGGGATTCTTTAATAAATAAATCAGATTTTGAGATTCCAGTTGATTCCATTATAGATCTTGATTCATTATTGAAGGATACTACAATCTTTGAAGTGGTTGGTGATACGGTTTTAACAGACTCGATATGTATTGATTCTGTTAAATCTGATTCTATTGATATATCAATATCCGATTCTATTAAGATTAAAAAGACTGATTCCATATCAAAAAGTGTACCCGTGGAACCGGTAGTGGTTATTCCTAAATCTGTATTAGATTTGAGAAAGATTTATTCTGATTACAGAAAATATTCAGAGTGGGCACAGGATAGATGGGATGATATATATTTGTCCTTATCAGAAATTAAAATGAATCCAGATTACTATAAGTATGTTGTACCATTAACATATTATTCAAAAGCTTTTATCGAAGCTTCTAGTGTGGACTCATGGTATCCAAAGGATATATTGGTGGAGGATTCTGTTAGAAAAGTCAATATGCTTGAAAAGGGAATGCCTCATATGCCTACATCTTCAGAACTAGACAGAAAAATAAACAGACAGTTATTATCTTTTTATGTAGACTATCCAGAGTTGGTGTTGCAGAATGAATCAAGGCTTGACAGCCTTGAGTTTCTTTCATTGGAAGATATGACTTCTGTATACAAGGAAGACAATATTATTGAGTTTGTTCAGAATAATGCCGGTTTTGGACAAATGTCAGATTCTGAGTTGTTGGTTTTAAAACCAAATTTCTGGACATATGGAGGTAACGGTTATCTTCAATTTTCGCAAAACTTTATATCGGAAAACTGGTATAAGGGAGGTGAAAGTACGAAATCACTATTGTCTGGCTTTACATGGCAGGTAAAGTATGACGACAAACAGAAAACTCAGTTTGAAACTAAATTGGAATGGAAGCTGGGCTTTATAACTGCCCCTTCGGATACAGTACACTCTTATAAAGCTAATAATGACTTGTTGCGTTTGACCTCTAAGCTTGGTTACAAAGCAATACAGAATTGGTACTATACACTTTCGGCTGAATTTCAAACACAGTTCTTTTCCAATTATGCAACTAACTCAGATGATCTTGTTTCAACTTTGTTCTCGCCTGCTACATTGAACGTCGGTGTCGGTTTGGACTATAAATACGCAAAAGACGGAAAGGTTAATCTGTCTGTTCTTTTGAATCCTTTAAACTATACTTTATATAGTGTAAGGAGTGATGAGGTTGATCCGACTAAATTTAATATAAAAGAAGGTCATAAAAAAGAAAGTGTGTTGGGTTCGCGTATTAATGCGACACTTACTTGGAAAATTATTCCTACACTGTTATGGGAGTCTAAATTTTCATACACTACAAACTATGAAAAGGTTTTGGGTGAATGGGAAAATACATTCACTTTTGTGGTTAATAAATATTTGTCAACAAAACTATTTATGCATGGAAGGTTTGACGATGGTGTTTCCAAAGAACCGGATGAGAGTTATTTCCAGTTTCAGGAACTTTTTAGTTTTGGTTTGAATTATACTTGGTAATTTTTTATTAAAAATATGTTTGAAATACCGTCTTTTGTAGAAATACTCGATTTTGTAGGGACGTTTGCTTTTGCAATAAGTGGCATTCGTTTGGCATCTGCCAAAAGTTTTGATTGGTTTGGGGCTTATGTTGTTGGTTTGGCCACAGCTATTGGTGGAGGTACATTGCGTGATTTGCTTCTTGATGTTACTCCTGCATGGATGACTGATCCTATATATCTTATATGTACAGCAATGGCAATGCTTTTTGTAATATTGTTTCGCCAGTATCTTATACATTTAAATAACACGTTTTTTATTTTCGATAGCATTGGATTGGCTTTGTTTACTGTAGTAGGTGCCACTAAAAGTCTGGACTTGGGATATTCTTTTTGGGTTGCAATTATCATGGGAAGTATTACAGGTGCTGCAGGTGGAGTAATAAGGGATGTGTTTATAAATGAGATACCTCTTATATTCAGAAAAGAAATATATGCTATGGCTTGTGTTGTAGGAGGAATTGTTTATTGGCTTTGTGATTATGTTGGGTTGGAAAACTATTTGTCTCAGATAGCATGCGGTACTACCGTTTTTATAGTTCGTATTATAGCTGTGAAATATAAAGTGACATTACCAATATTGAAAGGTGAAACGGAAGATGCAAAATAGAATATTGATTATTTTATTGGGGGTATTGATAAGTACCCCTTTTTGTTTTTCTAATAAATCGGATTCTTTGTTTATAGACAGTTTATTGCAGAAGTCTGTTAAAATGAAGTTTCAGACACAAACAGAACGTCTGATGTATTTTGCTGAAAGTATGATAGGAACTCCTTATAAAGGAGGAACTTTGGATGTTGGACAGGATGAAGCTTTGGTTGTAAGGACAGATTCTTTGGACTGTACAACATATGTGGAAATGGTTTTGGCATTGTATCTATCATCTAAGCATCATAATCCAGGGTATGGGTGTTATTCAGAAACATTGACTAATATCAGATATAGAGGGGGAGTTATCTCCGGATATGCTTCTCGTTTGCATTATTTTTCGGATTGGATTTCTGAAAATGAACAGAAAAGAATTGTATGTGAACTTACTGGGGATAACGAGCATGAGTTAAGGAACTTGTCATTAAATTACATGACGGAGCATCCTGGTTTATACAGGCAATTAAGAGGCAATGACTCTTTAATAAATGAAATTAAGTGTGTGGAGAAGAAATGGAAAGACTATAAAATGCCATATATACCCAAAAAACTTTTAAATATGTCACAGTCTGATACTATAATAAAGGAAGGCGATATTCTTGCATTGACAACAAGTATACCGGGGCTGGATGTGGTTCATTTAGGGTTTGCTGTTTGGATTGATGGAAAGTTATATCTTTTACATGCCTCTTCTAATTATGGAAAAGTTCTTTTGGATTCTTTGCCATTGTATGATTATCTTAAGAATAAGAAAAAGCATACAGGAGTAAGAGTAATCAGGGTAAAATAAAAGAGTTGTCCGTTTTTCAGAACAACTCTTTAGTTATTATTGAAGTGTACCGTTTTCAGCTTGTTTGATCATTTCTTCACTGGCATACATGTAGATTTCCACACGTCTGTTTTCCTGACGTCCGGCTTCTGTACTATTGCTGGCTACAGGATTTTCTTCTCCTAAACCTTCAACACTTTTAATTTGGTTTCCAGATATTCCACAAGCCATGAGATAACCTGATACGCTGGCTGCACGCTGTTTAGAAAGTTCTATATTTTTCTGAACACTTTCTGCAGCTGTAGAGTTTTTCCATCCTGTATTGTCTGTATATCCGTATATTGATACGTCCATGTTTGGATTCTGTTTGAGTACATTGTTGGCAAATTCTGTCAATGAGTTTTTTGCTGATGCGCTAAGGGTCGAACTACTAGAACTAAATAAAATTCCTGATGCAAATGTTACCTTTACTGCTTGCAATCCGTTGTTGTCTGTCACTTGTTCTACCTGAGCATTTTCGATTTTTGCAGCTTCAGCAGCTGCTTTGTCCATTTTTTTGCCAATTAGTACACCTGCACCTGTACCTACGGCCGCTCCAACAGCCGCTCCTATAGCAGCTCCCTTGCCTTTTCCAAAAATTCCTCCAATAACGGCTCCTACTGCAGCTCCGCTACTTCCACCTATCATGCCACCTTTGGCAGTGTTACTCATACCGCAACTACCTAACATTATTCCTGCGCTTAGGAGTAATGCCACATGTTTGTAAGTCTTCATTTTTAATTAAGTGTTTAGTTATATTTTTAATATATAGTTCGGTACAGTATATATGCACCGAACTTTTAGTTTATCAATAAGCAAAGATAGGATAATCCTTCATTGTTTCATTGACTCTTGCTCTTACTGAAGCAATAACTTCTTCATTATCCACGTTGGAAAGAACTGTTTCAATCATTTCTGCAATTTCGTACATCAAGTCTTCTTTTGCACCACGTGTAGTGATAGCAGGAGTTCCAAGACGTATACCTGATGTCTGGAATGCTGAGCGAGT
This sequence comes from uncultured Phocaeicola sp., assembly GCA_944322395.1. Taxonomy (GTDB): domain Bacteria; phylum Bacteroidota; class Bacteroidia; order Bacteroidales; family Bacteroidaceae; genus Phocaeicola. The sequence continues at coordinate 14,789 of CALUPA010000024.1, read as the reverse complement.
GTCAAATGGAACCATGTTCTTATTTACAGTAATATCTGCTGCAACCAGTGCTTTTTCTGCAACTTTACCAGTCAAATCAGGATATTTTGTTCTCAAATCCACAAGCATTGAGTGATTGTCTGTTCCACCTGAAACTATAGTAAAGCCTCTGTCCATAAGAGCTTGTGCAAGTGCAGCTGCGTTCTTCTTTACCTGCATTTGATATTCTTTATATTCAGGTTGCAGACATTCGCCGAATGCAACAGCTTTAGCTGCAATGACATGTTCAAGCGGTCCACCTTGTATACCAGGGAATACAGCCGAGTCCAATAGTTGCGACATCATCTTGATTTCGCCCTTAGGAGTAGTTTTTCCCCATGGGTTAGGGAAATCTTTACCCATCATAATTACACCACCACGAGGACCACGCAAAGTCTTATGAGTAGTAGAAGTAACGATATGAGCATACTTTACAGGATTGTCAAGCAATCCGGCTGCAATAAGTCCGGCAGGGTGAGCCATATCAATCATGAGGATGGCACCAACCTTGTCAGCAATATCTCTCATTCTCTTGTAGTCCCATTCTCTTGAATAAGCCGAACCACCGCCAACGATGAGTTTTGGTCTTTCTCTGAGGGCTATTTCTTCCATCTGGTCGTAGTCCACTCTTCCTGTTTCTTTGTTCAGGTTATATTCGCAAGGGGTATATAGTATACCTGATGTATTTACAGCCGAACCGTGTGACAAATGCCCTCCGTGAGCCAGGTTAAGTCCCATGAACTTGTCACCAGGGTTTAATACAGCCAAAAATACAGCAGCATTAGCCTGTGCTCCAGAGTGTGGCTGTACGTTAGCCCATTCTGCACCGAATATCTGTTTCAGTCTGTCTATTGCTATCTGTTCACTTTGGTCTACTACTTCGCAACCTCCATAATATCTTTTACCAGGATAACCTTCAGCATACTTGTTGGTAAGGCATGAGCCCATAGCTTCCATAACCTGATCACTTACAAAGTTTTCAGATGCAATCAGTTCAATACCTTTAAGCTGGCGCTGATGTTCTTTTTCTATAATTCCGAAAATCAAATCATCTCTTTTCATAGTTGTAATAAATAATTATATGTTAATAATTGAATGAAAATTAGAATATGGCACCTACCGAAAAGCTTAATATGTTTTTTCTCCTTTTTAGAGTCAGTTCCTTTTCGTTATAAGGTTCAATAGTCAATTCTTTATCGTAAGTTACAGATTTGGTTATATTGTTACATCCAATTTCATATCTGAAATCGAAAAATATATTTGAAATATTTACTCCCAGGCCAATTATGGCACTATAATTCAGTGGTCTGATATATTCTTTTATACCTTTTTGGTAAAATCCTGAGTATTCGCTTGATGTCTGTTTCTTTATAGTCCATGCTATTTTGGGACCTAGAAAAAATGACATTCCGTATGGATAAGAGTCAATGAACTTGTAACCGTACAACAAAGGTATTTCCAATGATGATATCTTGGTCTTAATAAGTGCATTGTCTTCCAGTATTGTAGCATTCTCTCTAAGGTTGCTCATACTTATACTACCCTGTGATATGGCATACGAGACCTCCGGCTGTAGAAAGTGTTTTTTCTTTACAGGAATTCTTACAAAGAGTGTAGAAATGTATCCCACTTTGTAGTTGTTCTGAATGTCTGTTATTTCTTGTTCTCCATAGTAAAGTTTATCGGTAAACATCATCGTAGAGTTAAATCCGGCTTTTATTCCTATACTTATTTTTTGTTTTTCCTGCTTGCTGTCATACAGCATAATATCCTGTGCATACAGATTTACACTGCACGCAAGCAATAACATTGCAAGTATTGTCAAGCATAATCTTTTCATTGACGGACTATTTCTTTTTCTCTACCGACCATCCGAATTTACCTATTTTCTTTCCGGTTTCGTAGTATCCTCCATGAGCATATACCAGAAGATTTGATTTTGCAAGTTCAAATTTTCCAGTCTCAGAATCAAGATATTTTTCATCTGCCTTAACGTTTACCACATCGGCAATGAACATATCGTGCGATCCTAATGATAATACTTCTTTTACTCTGCATTCTATACACAGAGGCGATTCTTCTATTATAGGGGCATTCACTATCGAAGCTTTTCCCGGTGTAAGTTTCATCTCGCTGAACTTCTTATAGTTCTTTCCTGATCTTACTCCACACCAGTCTGTGGCATAAGCCATATCTTTTGTGGTAAGATTTATTACGAACTCCATATTCTTTTTCAGAATAGGATAGGAGTACCGTTCCGGTCTTACCGATATGTAACACATAGGTGGGTTGGTACATATAGTACCCACCCACGCTACAGTTATAATGTTATATTCCTCTTCACAACTTCCGCAGCTTACCATTACGGCAGGCAACGGATAAACCATTGTGCCTGGTTTCCAGTCTTGCTTCATTATCAGATAAGTTTTATATTATCCTTCTGCTGCTCTTTTTCGCAGTAGTGGCATTTCAGCAGACCTTTTTCCTTGTCAGTCACATGAAACCATGTCTGCATAGGCTCATTGTTGGTGATGCATTTAGGATTGTTGCATTTCACGATACCTTTCAATTCGTCAGGCATAATGGCTTCTTTCTTTTCCACTACTGCATAGTTCCTTATTACATTAAGTTTTATTTTGGAAGCAACTACTGATATACGGTTGATTTCCTCGTCAGTGAAAAATTTGTCAGCTATCTTTATGATACCTTTTTTACCAAGTTTTTTACTTTCAAGGTTATATCCTATAGTTATGTTGCTATCCATGTCCTTCAGGTTTAGCAGTGAAACTACAGTAAACAGTTTGTCTGACGGTATATGGTCTATTACAGTGCCGTTTTCAAGAGCGGCTACCTGCAGTTCTTTTTTTTCGTTCATATTCATGTCAATGTTTATATTCTGTTATTATTTTTCAGTATCGGCTTTTACCTCTTCCAGTGTAATTCCCAATACATCGCAAAGAATAGCCTGACGGGCATACAGTCCGTTCTGCGCCTGTTGGAAATAATAAGCTTTAGGGTTATCATCCACATCGTAAGCTATTTCGTTTACTCTTGGCAGTGGATGCAGGATACGCAGGTTAGGGCGTGTCTTGTCCAGCATCTTGTTGTTCAGAATATATACATCTTTTACTCTCTCATACTCCATCAGGTCGGTGAAGCGTTCTCTTTGCACACGTGTCATATATAGGATATCTGCATCTGCTATTATATCCTCGTTGAATTCAGTGTGTTCTACATATTTAATGTTATGTTCCTTGCAGTAGATTTTGTATTCTTCCGGCATTTTCAGTTCGTCCGGTGCTATGAAATGGAATGTTGGGTTAAAGTGGCGCATAGCCATCAACAGCGAGTGTACTGTACGTCCGTATTTCAGGTCACCCACCATATAGATATTCAGGTTTTCCAGTGTTCCCTGAGTTTTGTATATGGAATATAAGTCCAGCATAGTTTGCGAAGGATGCTGGTTGGCGCCATCGCCGGCATTTACGATAGGCACTTTTGTCACTTCGCTTGCATATCTTGCAGCACCTTCCAGATAGTGTCTCATCACGATGATATCAGCATAATTGCTCACCATCATGATGGTGTCCTTCAGAGTTTCACCTTTCGACGAACTTGTCACTTTAGGATCTGTAAATCCTATCACTTTAGCTCCCAGACGGTTAGCGGCAGTTTCAAAACTGAGACGTGTTCTTGTAGAAGGTTCAAAGAATAATGTTGCCACAATTCTTCCTGCCAGAAGGCTACGGTTCGGCTTCTTCTCAAATTCTCTTGCCATCTCCAAAAGATATAGTATTTTCTCTTTGGAGTGTTCGGCAATAGTAACTAAACTTCTATTTTCCATATTAGCAGTTTTATGTTTATTTTTTAATACCGAAGTCCAAAGGTAAACAAAATATTTCAAAGTTCCGCTCAAATTTGGATATTTATGAGAAGTTTATGGAAAGAGGTTGCAGTTAAATAGATTTTCTATAATTTTGCTTTATAACTTAAAAGATCTATACATTATCATATTATTAAAACAAAACTTTTGAAAAGTATTTTATCATCATTTATGTTTGTTGGGGTGATAGGCTCCTATGTGTGTTGTTCGATGAAGCATGATGTTTCTGTCAGCCGTATCGATGCTTTAAATGATTCTCTTTGGAATTATTCTTCTTGGATTTCGGTGGCAGATGCCGATGTGGTAACTGGAAAGGTTGTCGACGGTACGCGCTCGTCTGATGGTGCCAGTTGGTTTGTTGCAGTAGTCAGGAATGATAAGGATATAAAAAGTGCCCGTTGGATGACTACCGGTTTGGGTATATATGATTTATATATTAATGGTAAGCTGGTAGGAGATGAAATTTTAAAACCGGGTTTTACACATTATGAAAAAAATAAGTTATCCTTTACTTACGATGTCACCAATATTTATAATACAAGTAAGGGGGAAGAAAATATGCTTTCTGCCCAGGTAACCCCGGGATGGTGGGCCGATAAAATAATTACACCATACCGGAATGAAGGAATGATAGGTAGGAAGTGTGCATTTCGTGCTGTTCTGGAACTGACTTACACAGATGGTACCAAAACATATATAGGTACTGATACAGAGAACTGGAAAGCCGGAATAGCAGGTCCGGTTACTCATGCAGCTATTTTTGATGGTGAAGACTATGATGCACGAATCTTGCCTGGATTTTCCACTCCGGGCAAACTTTCAAAACCGGAACTGAATACAGAATTCAAAGGCGAAATTATACCTTCTGCAGGTGCTGAAGTCTATTTACGTCACGATATAGCCCTTCTTCCGGTTGAGGCATATGTCTGGAAAGGAGTAACAGGTGCCGGAGATAAAGAATACGGTAAAGTAAATATAATAAGGCAATATAATTCAGGTGAGCAAATTACAGTTTCTTCGGGAGAAAATCTCGTTATCGATTTTGGTCAAAACAGTGCTGCTGTACCTGCTTTTGTTTTCAAGGCCGACGAAGGTACTGTTCTGGAGTGTTACCCTTCTGAGATTCTAAATGATGGCAATGGAGCAGAAAGACGTGGAATGGATGGTCCGGAAGGTAGTGTACACCGGCTTAATTTGCGAATACCGGATGATGGAATGATACTTAAATATACATTTCCTTCATCGGATTCGTATGTAGAGTTTTGTCCTCGTAATACATTCTTTGGTTATCGTTATGTTTCAATACGTACTTCTGGAGATGTTATTATCAAGAGTATAAAATCCATTCCGGTTACGTCCATAACCAAGGAAATGGAGATAGGAAAAATTACGACTGGAAACGAAATGGTAAATAAACTTATTTCAAATACAGTTTGGGGTATGCGCTCGAACTATCTTTCTGTACCAACAGATTGCCCTCAACGTAATGAAAGGTTAGGATGGACAGCTGATACTCAGGTTTTTGCAGAAACCGGAAGTTTTTTTGCAAATACTGCTTCGTTTTTCCATAAATGGATGCGTGATATGATGGATACACAAGGTGAGAACGGTGGTTTTCCTGGTGTGGCACCTTTGGCACAGTATGGTGGCGAAATGATGAGAGTAGGATGGGCAGATGCGGGAATTATTGTTCCGTGGACTGTATGGAAACAGTATGGTGATACCGGTATCATAGAACAATCTTGGGATGCAATGGAAAAGTATATAAACCATGTCAACGAAACAAAATACGACCATAATGTATTAAAGGAAGAAAACTGGAACTATCAGTGGGCAGACTGGCTTAGTTATGAACCGCTTGAAAGTTGTGGTGGCGGAGCTTTTGGTAAAGATGATAAAGGTAATCCATGTCCTCTTCCGGAGGCTATTGATTATTGGAACTATCTTAGTGCTTCATACTGGATGATTGATGCCGGTATGATGCGTGATATGGCAATAGCTACAGGAAGTGATGCTTCACGTTACGAAAAAATGGTTACAGAATCAAAGGCGTATATCAGAGAAGAGTTCTTTACTACCGATGGTAGATTCAAGACTGATATTCTAAATACTATGCAGACACCAGCACTTTTTGCCCTTAAAAATGGAATTGTGGAGGGTGAGGAAAAAACAGCCATGATTACTCGTTTAAGGGAAAATTTTGCGGAACACGATAATTGTCTGCAGACTGGTTTCCTTGGAACTTCTATCCTTATGCCTGTTCTGACAGAAAACGGAATGTCTGATATCGCATGGGAATTACTTCTTCAGAGGAAAAATCCAAGCTGGCTATATTCAATTGATAACGGTGCTACTACAATTTGGGAAAGATGGAACAGCTATATGATAGAGTCAGGTATGGGACCGAGAGGAATGAACAGTTTTAATCATTATGCTTACGGAGTAGTGTGCGAATGGATTTGGGAGAGTGTTGCCGGTATAGCATCCGATCCTGCATGCCCAGGTTTCAAGCATATCATTATGAAACCTGTACCTGACAAAAGGATAGGATTTATAGATGCTATATACTACTCAGCTTCCGGACTTATAAAGAGTGCATGGAGGTATGAAGGCGATAAATGGATATGGGAATTTACCATACCGGAAGGATGTACAGCCTCAGTAACAGTGCCAGGTGAAGATGAGGCTAAAGAATACACTGCTGGAGATTACAGGATTGAAAGATAATAAGATATGTGAGCCTTTAAGGAGTATTTCTTTGAAGGCTCACATATAATTGGGGGTAATATTTTGTATTATGAGTATTTGGGGACATGGTAATAATTCCAAATTACACAAATCTCTTTATATAAATCTTGTGCGATCCTTTTCCCTTAAAATATATTCCAGATTCCGGCGTTTCTGCCCATTCCTTCAGTTCTTTTCCGGCAACTGTGCGACTAAGTCCGGTGATTTCTGCATATTCGCCAATGGTAAGTGTAGGGTTTGACTTCAGATGATTCTGCGCAAGAATAAGTCTCTCTTCTGGGGATAATTTCGATTTGTTGCATCGCCAGTCGCCTCTCTGTCTTTGCAAATTGCATTGTGAGTTTGTGTCTCTAACGAGTGTCTTTTCTGCCCGGAAGTTTATTCCGCCAATTTCTATACTTTGCGCGTTACGTCGTGTAGAGTTTTCGCCGGTGTCCTCTCGTTCTTTGCCATCCTTTAGTGTCAGGCATGGTGTGAACAGTCCGATTCCTTCAAGGCGTACCGAACGGCCTTGAGCCATCATGGTTGCCATTCCGTCTGCTATCAGTTGTAGCGATGCCATTACTTCGCCTTTCCTCAGTGTTGAACCTTTTGTTATAATCTCCACAAGTTCTTCGGTCTCGCAACAGCCGTCTATTACCATTCTAGGGTAAAGTAACGTTTCTCCTTCTTTATGAAGGTTTTTCATTTCCTGCATCACGTATTTTGCCATAGTGCGTAAAAGTTTATTGTGTGTTAGTATAAAAGTTATTATTTCTCAGTTGTAAAGTTTGTTTTGTCCTTTTATAATCTATAAATATAAGTTGTATTTATAAAAATCACAGTTTGATTTTTATAAACCACAGTGTTGTTTATAGAAATCAAACTGAAATTTATAGATTTCATAAGTACAAATATAGTTTTTTGTAGGTGTTAATACAAATATTTTTTTGCTGTTTTATTGTGTTAGATATTTATATTATGTCTTGGAATATTGTTTATTGTTATATTTTTTGTTTTTTGATAAAAATTTTTGTTTATTTATCAAAATTTTTATCTGTGGTTAATAAAAATAGAGGAAATGTTTTGGAATTATAAAATAATACAATAGATTTGCATGTGACAAAGAAAATATTATAAATGTTTATATAATTATAAATTGTAAATTAATTGCCTATAAATATTTTGAATTGTTTATCTTTTGAGATTTTTTATGTGAAACTAACTTTTAAAATTTATTCTATTATGAAAACATTAAAGACTTTACTTTCTGTAGCTTTTCTCGCAGTAGCTACATCTATGTCTGCATCTAACATTGTTGAAAATACATCTGCTGCTCCAGCAAATGATAGTAATAAAGGTTGGTCAAAGGCATTTATTACTTATCATGCATCAAGTTTGAAATGGGGAGGAGAAAGTAGTGGTTTCCCTGGATTCTCTCTTGGATGGGTTAAAGGAATGAGCATTACGAATAATATGCCATTGTTTGTAGAGGCAGGTGCTGCTTTGGAATATCGCAGTGACAAGGATGGTGATGATTTGCTAAATATGATGTCTGTTAATATTCCGGTTAATTTGGTATACAAATATGATATCAGTGAAGATATGGCTATAAAGCCGCTTATTGGTATTGATTTGAGACTTAATATGTTTGGAAAATTGAAGAGTGATGGTGAAAGCGTTTCAATATTTAGTGAAGATGAAATGGGGCCTATGAAGTTTGGTCGTTTCCAAGCTGGATGGCATCTTGGGGTTGGCTTTACTTATTCACAGTTTGAGGTTGGTTTAACTTATGGTCAGGACTTTAATGAAATTGTAGAAGAAGGTAGAATTGCTAATACTGTAATATCTTTGGGATATAATTTCTAAATATGATATTTTAAAAAAAGAAGGGCATACTGTTTAGGTATGTCCTTTAGTATTAATTTTAGCTATAAAGGAGGTTTTTATGAATAAACAGTTTTCTTTTATATCATTTCTTGTGTTGGCTTTTGCTTTGCTTGTAACATCTTGTAGTAAGGATGATGCTGACGGTGGTAATTTGGATACTCCAAAATATGAATCAGTTAGTGCAAAATATGAAATATTATCCGATCATTCACCATATAAAAGTATAGAACTTGGTGCAAGTGGCGACTATATTGTAATAACATCTGATTACTATTCTGGCATGTCCAGAGCGTCTTCTTTATCAAAAAAAGGAGTGTTTGGTAATTGGGGAGTATATCAAAGTAGAGCTACCAATTATGATGGTGTAATTTATGGAAGTTATAAGCAGCTTAGTAATGGTGATTTTGATCTTGAGGGATTTGGTATTATTAAGGTGGTTTATGGGGATAATGATGATATAGAAGCATTGTCTATTACTCCAGATGGAGGCGAAGAAATGCAGTTCGATGTTGAAAAAGTAGAAGCGATGGATGATAATGGTCTGACTAATTCGCTTTGTAGAACATGGTTGTTCGAAAAATTTAGAGTTATTGCATATCTTGATGATAAAAAAGTTCTTGATGAATATGTAGATAACGGTGATTTAGATTATTTCGATGTTGAAGTTTCTGAAGTCTTATTCTCTAAATCAGGAACATATATGGTAGTGTATGGCGATGAAACGTTAGGAGTTGCGTCATGGAAATGGAAGGATATGGATGATAAAACACTTTATTATTCATGGGATGGTGAATGGTATGAAGATTGTACGGTACAAATATCTTTTGAAGGTAATTCATTGGTATTCTATGAAAAGACAGATGATTTGGGAGAATTCGATGAGTTTGATAAAATAGAGATGTACACGTATCTGAAAGAAAAGTAAAATTGTGTTTTTGTGATTAAATTTGTAGGAGTATGAGAAAAATGAGATTTTTGTTTGCGTATTTTATTTTGTTGTTGACTAGTTTTGTTTTTGTTTCTTGTGATAAGGAAAGTGATTTGGATTCAAAAAGTCTTGTTGGTGATTGGATAGTTATCAACGAAAAAGGATACGAAATCTGGAATGGAGATAAGGATACTTTTGATAATGATTACCCAGAAAGTGATTATGAAGATTATCAGGAAGTCTTTAGGTTTAAAGAAACAGATAAAGGATTGTTTATGACGGTTTTGGATTATTCTGAGGTTTCGGAAATAGATGATGAATCCTATTATGTAAAAGTTGAACTACGTGGCAATGAAATTGTTCCACTGTTTGAAGAGGATGAAGATGACTTTAGTGTTGAAGAAATGACTTTTGAAATCAGGGAGTTATCATCAACAAGGCTGGTTTTGTATAATTATGAGAAATATAATGATGAAGATGGTGAAGGTTCTTTTGAGTCTACAATAACTTGCAAGAAGCTTAACTAAAAATATTAATAATGTTATAAATTAAACTTCCGGTATTTTTGATTTACTATACCGGAAGTTTTTTATTTATGTTAAGCATTATTTCTATTACTAGAAAATATCCAATAAAATATACCATTCCCAACGTTTTTTTGTACTTTTGTGCCGATTTGTTCCCTTTTTGGAGAATTAGGGAACTGATATGTAACAAATAAGCTACTTCAATGAGAAAAACTTTTATCATCGTACTTTGGGCGTTGCTGCTGATAGGAATGTTGGCAACGTATATAATATTTTCTGCTATCTCCGATGGCAAGATTGGTTATGTGCCACCTATAGAGGAATTGGAGAATCCTAATCTTAAGTTCGCTACTCAGGTTATTTCGGACGACGGAAAGGTGTTGGGAACATGGTCGCTCAGCAAGGAGAACCGTCTGTATGTAGGTTACGAGGATTTATCGCCAAATCTGGTGCACGCGCTTGTGGCTACAGAGGACGTGCGTTTCAGCGAACATTCGGGTATTGATGCGCGAGCATTCATGCGTGCCCTTATCAAGCGTGGTGTGTTTATGCAGAAGAATGCCGGTGGTGGTAGTACCATCACTCAGCAGTTGGCAAAGCAGTTTTATTCGCCTACAGCCGACAATGTGATGGAACGTCTGCTGCAGAAGCCTATCGAATGGGTTATAGCAGTTAAACTGGAACGTTATTACACCAAAGAAGAAATCCTTACGATGTATCTCAATAAGTTTGACTTTCTTAATAATGCCGTAGGTATAAAGACTGCTGCAGGTACATATTTCTCAAAAGATCCTAAGGATTTGAGTATTGAAGAGGCCGCTACACTTATAGGTATGTGTAAGAACCCTTCTCTTTACAATCCGCGCCGCTTCAACGAACGTACACGCGGACGCCGTAATGTGGTACTCGACCAGATGCGTAAGGCTGGTTATCTGACAGAGGCTGAACGTGACTCGCTACAGGCATTGCCTTTGGTGCTGAAATACAAGCCTGTTGACCATAATGACGGTTTGGCAACATACTTCAGAGAGTATCTTCGCGGTGTGCTCAATGCCAAGAAGCCGGTGAAGAAGAACTACCGCGGATGGCAGATGCAGAAGTTCTATGAAGACTCACTGGCATGGGAGACAAATCCTCTGTACGGATGGTGTGCCAAGAACAAGAAAAAGGATGGTTCGAATTACAATCTTTACACAGACGGGCTAAAGATTTATACCACCATAAATTCACGCATGCAGCAGTATGCTGAAGAGGCGGTTCAGGAACATGTGGCTGAGTATCTGCAACCTCGTTTCTTTAAGGAAAAGAAGGGAAGGAAGACTGCACCATATACCAATCAGCTTACTCCTGAAGAGGTTGAGACAATATTGAACCGTTCTATCAGGCAGAGTGAGCGTCGCCGTGTGATGAAGGCTGCCGGATATTCGGATGCTGAAATAATGAAGGCTTTCAATACTCCGCGTGAAATGACAGTGTTTACATATCAGGGTGAGAAAGATACTATCATGACTCCTCTTGATTCAATAAAATACTACAAGCACTTCCTTCGTGCCGGATTTATGTCTATGGACCCTATTACAGGATATGTGAAGGCATATGTGGGCGGACCAAACTATGACAACTTCAAGTATGATATGGCTATGGTGGGACGCCGTCAGGTGGGTTCTACTATCAAACCGTACCTGTATTCGCTTGCGATGGAAAACGGTTTCTCTCCATGCGATGAGACAAGAAATGTAGAGGGAACTTATTTCGATGAGAATGGTATTGCATGGACTCCGAGAAACAGTTCGAAGAAACATTATGGCGAGATTGTTACTCTGAAATGGGGTCTTGCAAACTCAAACAACTGGATATCGGCTTATCTGATGAGTAAGCTTAACCCATACGAATTGGTTAGGTTGATTCATTCTTTCGGTGTTCTTAATAAGGAAATACAGCCTACCATATCTTTGTGTCTTGGTCCTTGCGAGATTTCCGTGGGCGAAATGGTAAGTGCATACACGGCTTTTGTGAACAAGGGAATACGTACGGCACCGCTGTTCGTTACGCGTATAGAGGACAACGACGGTAATGTGTTGGCTACATTCTCTCCTCAGGTGAACGAGGTGATAAGTGAAAGCAGTGCCTATAAGATGCTTGTTATGCTCCGTGCAGTAATAAACGAAGGTACCGGTGGACGAGTAAGGAGATTGTATAATATTACAGCCGATATGGGCGGTAAGACAGGTACTACTAACAATAACTCCGATGGTTGGTTTATGGGCTTTACTCCAAGTCTGGTATCAGGATGCTGGGTAGGAGGTGAGGAACGCGATATCCACTTCGACCGCATGGCTGACGGACAGGGTGCTTCAATGGCTCTTCCTATTTGGGGTATATATATGAATAAGGTTTATGCCGACAAGACTCTGGGATATTCTCAGGAAGAGAAATTTGACATACCTGATGAGTTTGATCCATGCAAGGATAAGGTATCAGAATTGGAAGAAGAGAATACAAGTCGTCTTGATGATTTGTTCTTTCAGTAAAATTATTCAGAATTGATGGCCGAACAGAGTTTCAAGTATAAATTCCAAAACTTCTGAATGGTTTTAATCATCATTTGAGTGCTGTTTTAAATCCGAACAAAATATAATGCGCTTTGACATTCCTAATGATTGGAGATATGTCAAAGCGCATTTCTTGTTTGAACACTGTCTGTGATTTGCTTATTTGATAATTGTCATCTCGTCAATCAGATGACCTGCACCTGCAAACTTGTCGATGATAAACAGTGTATATCTGATGTCTACGCATGCAGCACGCTGTAACTGTGGGTTGTAGGCGATATCGCCGGTCAGTCCTTCGTAATTGCGGTCGAATCCGGTTCCTATCAGTTCACCCTTTCTGTTGAATACAGGAGAACCGGAGTTACCGCCAGTGTTGTCTGTTCCTGTAGCAAAGCATATAGGCATGCGTCCGTCAGGCATTGCGTATGGACCGAAATCCTTGTTTTCGTACAGTTCCTTAAGTTTTGCAGGAACTACGAATTCCGGATTATTAGGGTCTTCTTTTTCCATGACACCTTTCAGTGTTGTGTAGTACAGATACTCCACACCGTCTGCCGGTTCGTATGAACCAATCTTGCCGTATGTAAGTCTCAGCGTAGAGTTGGCATCAGGATAAACCGGTGTGCCGTTCTTTGCTTTCAGTTCCAGCATTCCTGCCACCCATGTCTTGTGGGCAAGATTATATGCATCTGTTTCGGCTTTCATGGCGTTAGATGTTGCGTTGTATCCGTCTTTTACCGATTTGGAATATTTCACCATAAGGTCTTCTCTCAGAGTTTTTGTGTCAGGGCTCTGAAGGAAAGCATCCAGTGCAGCCTGGTTTCTGAAAATAGACTTGTCGAAACATGCATCTACAAAAGCATCAGTATTTCCTCCGAAGTTTTCATCTATCTGTTTGAAGATACTTATGCGCTGTTCTGCCGGGATAAGTTTGGCATAAAGGGCAATGAGCTGTTTTGAAACCTTACGGTCTACCTCAGGATTGTAATCCTTGTTGTAGAACTTCTTGTAAGCTTCTTTCAGATTTTCTGTTTCTTCCTTTATGGCTTTCTTGTCGTTAGTTTCAAGAGCGTTACGTAGTGCATCTGTATCAGGAACTTTGTAGAACTCTGTTCCAAGCATAAGAGCTTCGTAGATAGCCTGCTGGTGATAAACTGCATTTCTGCGTTTTGCCACTATTGAGCGGATGGCATCGAAGGCTTCCTTGTAACTGTTGTTGCCTGTCTCGCGACCATATTCCAGAAGGTGTTCCTGCTGTTCTTTCTTCTTGTCGAGAACTTTCAGTTTCACCAGTCCTTCGTTCATTCCTATGGCGTTCTTCCAGTAGTTGGCAGACGATGCGTATTTGGCAGCATACTGTATGCGTGTTTTTGCATCTTTAGCCATTTCTTCGCCAAGTACTCTCAGTCGTACACCGCGGATAGTGTCGCGCATGAAGTTGGTGGTCTGCATGCGTTCTTCCACTTCGTCGCTTATCATGTATCTCCAGTTTCTTCCCGGGAATCCCATAACGAAAGTAAAGTCGCCTTCTTTCACACCTTTCAGGTTGATTGCGATATGTTTCTTCACTTTCAGAGGAACGTTGGTTGCGCTGTATTTGGTAGGTTTTCCATCCTTGTCTGCATATATACGGAAGATAGAGAAATCACCGCAATGGCGTGGCCACATCCAGTTATCGGTATCAGCACCAAACTTGCCTATTGATGAAGGAGGTGCGCCTACCATACGGATGTCCTTGTATACTGTTTTTACGAAAAGGTAGTATTTGTTTGCTCCATAGAAAGGTTTGAGCTCAAGAACAGTGAATTCGTCTGTCTTTATTTTTTCTTTATTGGCAAATTTGGCTGCAACTTTCGAAAGGTATGATGGCGACAGATAGTTCAGTCCTTCAGGGTCCTTATCTTTTTTGAGTTGTTCCTTTACGTAAGTTGTGACATCCAGTATCTTGTCTATAAAGGTAATGGTAAGACCTTCGCAAGGCAATTCCTGTTCGCGTGTCATAGCCCAGAATCCGTCTGTCAGATAGTCGTGCTCTACAGAACTGTTCTGCTGTATGTAGCCGTAGCCGCAATGGTGATTGGTTAGTACAAGACCTTCAGCAGAGATAACTTCACCGGTACATCCGCCGCCGAAGTGTACTACTGCATCTTTCAACGATATGTTATCGGGCGAATAAACATCGTCAATACTGATGTCAAGCCCCATATCGTACATTACTGCCGCATTCTGTTTTTTCAGGTCGGTCAGCATCCACATTCCCTCGT
>CALUPA010000023.1 GCA_944322395.1 uncultured Phocaeicola sp. | reverse complement strand
ATTCACAGTTAAGAGAATTTATGCCTGACGTGATTTTGCTGGATATGAACTTCCAGTCGTCTGCCAATACCGGAAACGAGGGACTGTACTGGCTTTCGGAAATCAAAAAGACAAGCCCAGCTACAGAGGTGGTACTCTTCACAGCGTATGCAGACATATCACTGGCAGTAGAAGGAATGAAGCGAGGAGCATTTGATTTCATTGTAAAACCTTGGGAAAACGAAAAACTTATTTCTGTACTTGATGCAGCATACAAACAAAGGGATGCAGGAACAAAAAAGACAAATGTAAAAACTACAGTTTCAAAGACTACAGCAATGCACTGGGGAAGCAGTCCTGCAATGAAAAATATATTCCGCACCGTAAACAAAATAGCCTCAACAGATGCAAGCGTTCTTATTACGGGAGAAAACGGTACGGGAAAAGATGTGCTTGCAGCAGAAATTCACCGTCTGTCGGACAGAGGAACGAAGCCTATGGTTTGTGTGGATGCAGGAGCGATAACGGAAACACTGTTTGAAAGCGAACTGTTCGGACATGTAAAAGGAGCCTTCACTGATGCCCATACAGACCGTGTGGGAAAAATTGAACAGGCAAACGGTAGTACCTTGTTTCTTGACGAAATAGGAAATATTCCTCTGAATCTGCAGGCCAAGTTGCTCAGAGTCCTCCAGAACAGAACGGTAAGCAAAGTGGGAAGTTCGCAATCAACTCCTGTAGATATCCGTCTCATCTGTGCCACCAACCGCAATCTTGAGGAAATGATACGTAATGGCGAGTTCCGCGAGGATCTCTATTACCGTATCAACACAATGCATCTGCAACTTCCTCCGTTAAGAGAAAGGACTGACGAGATTATCCCTCTGGCAGAGATATTCATAAAGAGATATGCAGAGAAATATCATCGTGAAGTATCGGGTATTTCAAAAGAGGCTGAAAAGGCTCTGCTTTCATGCAGATGGAACGGAAACATCCGCGAATTGCAGAACACGATAGAAAAGGCTATAATACTGACCGACAGCACAGAACTTCAGTACTCAGACTTCTGTCTGCCTAACAAACAATGTGCTTATGATGTACATTCACAACCTGCCAGCTCTGGAGAAGAGACACTGGAAGAAGTGGAGGAAAGAACTATACGTGCCGCAATGGAAAGATATAACGGCAATCTTACTCATGTAGCAAAATCGTTAAACATAAGCCGTCCTACCCTATATACGAAACTGAAAAAATATAATATATGATTTCGTATGAAAATGTCATATTAATTATTATTGCTACTGCACTGGTATCTGCAATAGTCTCCGGTATGTATTATGCACGAAGGACACACCGCAAGGTTTCGTACATCCTTGACGCACTGGAAGACAAGGAAACAAATTTCCGTTTTGACGAGAAGAAATTCCTGTATCGCAGATTCCATAAGACTCTGAACAGAATACGTCTGATATTCGAAAAGGAAAAGCAGGAAATAAACGAACAGGAACGTTATTACGGTCAGATGCTTGACAGGGTAAAAACAGGAATTGTGGTAGTTGAACTAAACGAAAAATTCAGCGGAAAAGTTTCATACTGCAATTCTGCAGCGCTGAATATACTTGGAATAGCAACACTAGGTAATATACGACAACTAGGCAATATAAGTCAGGAACTGCAATCATGCTTCGAAAACATTTCAGAAACAAACAACGAGGCTCGAGTGTCTTTCTATAACGAAAAGGGTCAGACCACACTTTCGGTATCATCATCCGAAACATCGCTACAGGGAAAGAATGTGAAGATTATAGTAATAAACGATATAAGCAACGAAATGTCGCGCAACGAAGAAATGTCGTGGAACAAGCTTATCCGTGTGCTTACGCATGAAATAATGAACACCGTAACTCCCATTGCCTCGCTAAGTCACACACTGTCGATGGACATAACTTCAGCCGAAAGCAAACCTGTCAACAAGGAGGAACTCAAACTTGGTCTCGATACAATTTCAGAATCAGCCCGCGGACTGATAAAATTTGTTGACACATACCGCTCGCTTACACGTATATCAGCACCGGTAAAAAAAGCATTTTACCTGAAAGAGCTCATTGAAAGGGTTACACAGCTGACACGCGAACAAATCAATGCTGCAGGTACAAATTTGAGTTACACAGAGAAATCTGATGATATTCTTCTGTATGCAGACGAAGACCAAATATCTCAAGTATTGGTCAACTTAATAAAAAATGCTCTTCAGGCTAAAGCCACAGTAATAGATATAACCTCCGAAATTGACTTTTCTGAAACAGTAGTAGTGAATATATCAAACAACGGGAATCCTATAAGCAAAGAAAATTATGAGGATATTTTCGTTCCGTTCTACACCACAAAACAGGAAGGAACAGGAGTAGGACTAAGTCTTTCACGACAGATAATGCGACTCCATAACGGAAGTATATCACTGGTGTGCAGCAATGATAAGAATACTGTTTTCAAGTTACAGTTCAAATAAACAAAAGACTGTAACAATATATGATTTGTTCTATATGACTTTTTAGTCAGTAAAAGTAAAATCCCCGTATGAGAATTTATATGATTAATCATACGGGGAAAAGTATTGTTAATTAGAATGTAAGGACAGAACGAACATACGAAGGTGCTGCAAAATCCTGACTTTTAGACCACGCCTTCTGGGTATTGTCTTTAAAGCAGAAATACCATGCATCGCTTTCTTTCATTTCAGAAGATGACCAATATCCACCAACCGCACCGTATTCATTAGGTTGCAAATCGGTTTTAAATCCCTTACCACCAGCAACTGAAAGATTTTTTTCCAAATCAGACACTTTACTAATATCCGTCAACTGACCTATAGAAGGAAGATACCATCCACTTGTTGATTCCGGAGCTGTCACAGGATATTCAATTGCCGCCTTAAAAGCCCAATATGTATTACTTTTCATTGAATTTCCAACTTCGGCATCAGCATATGCCGGAAGATTTTTCACTATGTTAGAATTTTTATATCCTACATAAGAATATGCATAAGTTCCTGAGGACTCTATTCCTGATACAAAAGTTCTTGGTCCCCAAATTCCAGATGCTTCATGTGCATCATTCAATGCAACAACATATCCCTTTATTCCATTTGCAGCTATTTCTGTACCGGAATAATCGTTCTGACTATCACCATTACCAACTCCTATATGGAACACTATACCTATACATTTATGAATTGACGAAGCTATATCGTATCCCTTAGGCAACAAATAACCTTTATTGTCCGATGAAGTGCAGTAAAAGTCTCCTATCTGTGCTTTTGATTCATCATAAATGCCCATATCGAAGAACTCTATTCTGCTGTATTTGTTATTTTCTTCTGCTTGGGACAAATCCTTGACATCACCATACAATTTTCCTTCATAACTGTATATCCAGGAAATACTATTTCCTTGACCACCAGAAGGAACTATATATCGGTACTCACCATTTGATGTCTTATACATTTTAAGTTCCTTATCATTACTGTCATAAAAATGTATATTCAAATCCGGCAAATTATATTCTATATTCTCCTGAAGAATTGTCTGCAACTTGGCTTTGCTTACATATGAGAACAATGCACGTGCATGCTGTAATTGTGCAGTAACAGTTGTTCCATCTGTAGAAACTTCTGCATATAACACATCTGAGGCAACATAGTTCTCTTCTGTGCTCTGGTCTTCTTTTATAGGCATAACATCAAGCAGTTCTGCTTTTGTAGTCTTTCCGTCGGCTACTGCTGAATATGGGTAGTAAATAATATAATCCAAATTTCCTGCTTGGGTCTTTATAAAAAAATCCTTATCTTTTGAACTGTCAAAGGTCCATGTTCCATTCTCATATTTATAAGGCAAATTCAATTTTTCTCCATTATGTGTAACAAGAACTCCTATCACGTCTCCTTCATTGAAAGAGGTATTCAGCCCTTCATTTGTCACTCTTGATTCAGAAGTAGCAGTGTCAAGAAAAACAGATTTTGAGATATTAAGTATAAGTCTGCCTTCAGTATGCATATCGTTGCCGTTACCATCGATAATTTGTTCCGAACTGCATGACACAAAAAGTGTCATTGCGCAACAAAAAGCTCCAAAAAGCCCTGTTGATTTCATATTTTTGATGTTCAGTTTCATATCTGTATGATTTATTGTTGATTATCAATTACCACTATCGTCAGTTATAGTACCGTTTTCACCCTCTCCTTCAGTCCAGTCCTCAACAGATGATTTACTGATAGTTATTTTATCTCTCAAGAATGTAACGGTATAGTTATAACTCCTTCCTGATAAGAATCCCTGATTCTCAGAGATATCAAAAACATAAGGTGCTCCTTCAAGATAATATCCGGGAGTTATAGAAAGACTATGACCGGAAGATTGTTTTTCAGGCATAATTGTTCCCTGTGCAGATTTTCCATCTTCAGCTGTCAGTATCCGGAACTTACTTTTATCACCTTCAATCATAAAATTGTCTTTTATCGGACTATAGTATCCTTTAGTATAAAATCCTGACAATTCGGCTACCGTATTCTTCAATTCTTCCTCTCCTATACCATCACCGGCAACAAATGTCAGATTAATTTTTGCCATCTTATGACGGAAAGTAAGATCTACTTTGGGAGATGCATTATTAAATGCAAGGCCTGTTGGTGTTCCGCGCATTATATCTAATTTCTTCTGAACAGACTGGTCTGCAATATTCAAATTATATCTGTTCTCTTCGTCAAGTTCAGAATATGGATAATATGCAGTGATGTCCATATATGCTCCGTCGGCAGGGAAAAAGATTGCATTGTCTTTTCCATCTGAAGTTACAGGGGCAAACATTCCATCACCCAATTCCGTAACATAGGCTTTGTTGGCATTATCTCCTGCAATATTGTATGTTCCGTCATTAAGCATAAACACCCCTATCATGTCGGCAGCTTCCCATTTCGCATTTGCCACGCGCGATGTTTCCAAGGCTTCGGAAGACCCTTCTTTAATAGTAAACCCTGACAACTGAATGGCTACAGGTTCATTCACAATAGGCTGGCTATTGTTATCATTTGTTTCTTCATCCTTTTGGCAAGAGCCAAGTGTCAGTGCAAACAAAGACACGAATAAAAAATATTTCTGTTTCATAATTCTACTGTCTTACAACTTTAAACCATCCCTTATTATCTTTATTTATCATATAGAAAGTGGACACGTTACCTTTAATCTCGGTTACTAGGATATTTGTACTATGGTACGAATCGAACATGTTCTTTATAACTCCGGTTTCTTGTCCTGCATTGACATTCATCGGTGAATCACCATTCATTCTGAATTCACCTGTCCATGTTATTTTCAACAAATCCTTAGCCAATGTCTCTCTGGTGTTTTTATATGAAGTATAATAGTCAGGCATTGTGGTGAATGCGAACATTTTTTCGCCACAATTCAACTCTATTGTCTCTATCTTTACACCTTCATTGAACAGCTCATTCTTAAAAAGGGTACACATTTCACCTTTTGTGAATTTTTTTCCACCCCTGTCTATTTTTATTTCATAATGACCATCTGCTGCAAGGAAATCTGCAACTCCATTTAAATTAGAATCAACTGTCATACCGGAATCTAAGACAATATTTGCATCAACCAAACTCATTTTTGTTGTTCCGGCTATAGCATCAGTCCAAGAAATTGTTTTTTTATCCTCACTTAAAGTAACAGACTGAGTTTTAACTGTAAGGTCAGTATTGTCATCAGTCTTTCCTATTACATAGGATGTGATATTCTCCAAAGCTGCATCAAAAAAATAGTATGCCTTCAGTAATCCATCGGCATCACGTATGGCACCGCTTGACAAATTACCCATTACGATATATTTGTTTATATTTAGGTTGTACTCAGGAGCATCCTGACTTTCCTGATTGTCAGTCCATGTTACCTCGCTTGTGGTTACTGATATTCCGGATCTCTTTATCGTCACTTCATATTTATACTTTTTTCCGGCTTCAAAAACTTTCTTATTGTCAAGTTTATATATCAATTCCTTTTCTCCAGACTTGAACTTTATAAAATCTCCTGCAGCTATAGTTTGAGGTACAATAATTGCTTCCGCATAATCATCTGTAAATGCATTTATAGATATAGGAGTTTTATCACCTTCAGCTACAACAGTTGTTTCAAGTACATCAGATTCTGTCTTTGTCTTGTCAATAGTAAGTTTTGCATTAAGGTTTGTATTCAATATACTAACTTCAAATGCCTTTAACTCTTCTGCTGTATATCCTTCTCCAGCAATGAGTTTGACTTCCAATTTTGACAGCATGTGATAAAACTTGAGAGTATTCTCAACTCCTTTTTTAACCTCATCCTTGATGGAATACAATAAATCTGACTTTATATAATTATCAGTTGTTTTCTGATCTGCAATTACTGTATGAATAACTTCAGAAGGCAAAGCAGTATCATCTTCTATAGTAGTATTTGCATGTATAGCATATGATTTCAAATTCTCTGTTCCATCAGGAAAATATTTCTGAGTCTCTCCTGTCAATTCCCCATTACCACCAGCAGTAAGTTTCCATGCTCCAACAGACTTATCACCGGTTTCATTTTCCAGCCACACATAAACACTCTCCCCATCAGCTATCTGAGTTGCTTGTGTATTTGCTCTTGAAGCAACCACATTGCTAGTAAGTCGGATTTCAGAATCTTTGGCACCATATCCTAATTCATCAGTATTATTACATGCCGACATTACTAAAGCCAATGCAAAATATAAATACTTTCTCATAAGCTTATAATTTTAAGATTATAATTAAGAATGAATCTTTTTTGTTATTGTAAACACCTACAGGTGTTCATCTATTATACAATCAATGAACACCTGTCAGGATTTAAATCATTAATTACGGTCGAACAGGAACCATCCCTTTCCAGCTTTATTGATAACATAGAATGGTTTCAATCCACCGGTTTTCTGACGTACTACTATATTTGTATCATAGAAGCAATCAAGCATTCCCTGAATAATTTTTCTAGTATCTTCATTATCGCTATAATCACCATCATATCCGTTATTTGTGAACTTAATTTCATCCTTTGCTACTGTTTCATATTCAGTCTTGTAGAATGCATAACCATTTGGTCCTGATGGGAACACAACCATATCCCAATTCCATTCTTTATTTACCTCAATAGAGGTCAT
Source organism: uncultured Phocaeicola sp. (assembly GCA_944322395.1). Classification (GTDB taxonomy): domain Bacteria; phylum Bacteroidota; class Bacteroidia; order Bacteroidales; family Bacteroidaceae; genus Phocaeicola. The sequence goes on along the minus strand of CALUPA010000023.1, from coordinate 26,432 downwards.
AGTAGGATGTTGTTTAACCATATCCAGGAACTTACCTGACATGTTTCCACGGGTACATTTACCAGAAGCCCTATCTATTACTATAGCATAATGATGTCCTGCATTCTTATCAAGGAACTCAGTTGCAGCTGTAGGATTATTATCAAGAGTCAATGAAGTTTCACCTATCAATACCAGATTGTTCTTGTCATTAAGTTCTATACCTGTAATGCCATGCACAGGTTCAGTCCATGTTATTGACCTGTCAGCCTTGGTTATCTTTATTCCTTCCTTGAACTCAATGTCACCATTATTTAATGAATAGAAATTAACAGTTTCTCCGTTCAAATCCATGTCATAATATGCCATAAACTCACCATTCTTACGGAATACCCCTGCATCGTATTTACCGAGCAAAATACGTTTCTCTATAGCCGAACCTTCAACTGTACTCAAGTCATCCTCATTCTGAGGTTGGAACTTGAACCATTCTTTAGTTTCCGTATTGATAACAAAGAAAACATGCGAACCAGGCATTACAGGTATAAACAGATTTTCAGCATAATAATTGTTTAGAATATTTTGACGGATTGTCTGCTCATTCAAATCCTTATCAACGTTAAAACCTGGATAGAATTGTCCTGTCCATTCTGCTTTAATTCTGTCTTTTGACAATATTGTATACTTGGATAAGTACGATGTATAACTATTCGGATATGTTACTAACGCCCATCCGTTACCAGAATTAAGTTCTATAACATTCATAAATCCCTGAGCAATAGCTCCATCCCACAAAGTCTTAGACATAGCTCCCCTCGTATATGACGGCTTAACATCATTTCTGTCCAATTTTACTTCATAGTGAGCACCGTTTCCTGCAAGGAATTCTTCTGCAGCCTCAGTGTTACCATCTATTGAAGCAAGTTCACTACCTTCGCTCATATTTAAGGTAATAGTTTCAGTTTCCACATCATATTTCATACCCTTAACGCCACAAACCGGAGTTTCCCAGTCTAAAGTATAATATCCAGGAGTAAGAGTCTGTTCTGAAACTGTAACAGGATTATATTTCTCATATTCTTCCTTACTCAACTCTATGAAACTTATTTTCTTATCCGTATAGTTTATGTCGTAATATGCCCTGAACACTCCATCTGCATCACGGATAACACCAGAATTCATCTGTTTTTCTTCAAGCTTACGCCAGAAAATCATGGCACCGCTTTCCTGTTCGTTCAACATTTCCGTTTTCTGTGATGTTGTATGTACATTCTGCTTGATTTCAAAACCATCAGTCACCTCTGCATAAAACATTTTATCGCCAGCAGTAAGGAACACACTCAATTTATCTACCATTTTACCTTCTTCGGTAGGTATACAGATGAGATCTATTTTAACACCACCATTGTCTGTACGTGATGTTGCTGCTACAGGTTCTTTAAGTGTCACGGAAAGTCCGTTACTTACCCTTAATCTCCACTGATCTTCGTCTTCACTGGCAAGCAGATTAAGACTGGCTGAAGTTGTAAGAGTTGTAGACTTAATATCCACTCTGTTAAGCTGTGAAGGATCGAATCCCTCAAAAGGTTCAATATCAAGAGTAACTTTTGCCGTCTGAGCTGTAAATCCCAAAGTAGTTATCTGTCCGTTCTGATACATAGCTGATGCCGAATATATCATTGATGACATATCAACAGCTCCATCCTTATACATAAGTTCAGTCAAATCAACAGGCAAAGCAGATACATCTGCACTTATTGCCGTATGTGGATAAACAGCTGTAATCTGTGTACCATTCTCCACACCATAAGGATAATCACCACGAATCGTAGCAGTTTCCTTATCTGCACTCACAGATGTTACTGTAAAATATTTAGGGGTCTTTATTCCATCGAAGAATACTGATACTGAGTCACCAACTTCCCATTCAGCCTTGATATCAGGATCAACATAAGACTGGCTTACGGAAATATCCATCATTTTTACTCCCGGAATGTATTCCTCAGGAGTACATGCCCCGGCAACCAACAAAAAGGTTGCCAGACATATATTCTTCCAATAATTCAGATTTACACTTTTCATAATTCATATATAGATTTCATGGTTATTATTCTGAAACTGTTTCTGATTCAACGTCTTTCTTGTAAACCCTCCAAAGTCCGCGAAGTATATCATTCTTACAGTTCTCAGCAGCAATATCAGCAGCAACTGTTGTGTTATCAGCAAATATAAGTTTTACAGCAGCTTCGAATGTCCATCCTGAAGTAATAAGCTGCGAAGAGTAATTGAATTTTCTCCAAAAGTCACCATCATATCTTCTCAGCCATGCAATAAAAAATCCTGACGGGTCATAAGCTTCCAGCCATGGATGCGGAGCCTGTTTAGGATTTTCTGTCTGATCTTCTTTTTTTGCAACAGCTATTTTTGCTCTCGCCAGTCTCTGCGCTTCTGAGAATCCACCACAAATTAAACGTGAAGCATCCGCACCACCTTCAACGAAGCATTGTTTATTGAATTCATCAGCGGCATTAAGATTGTTTACCTGCATTGTATGAGTAAGTTCATGATAGCATACACCGTCTATCTCAGCTCTAGCTTCTGATATAGGTTTCCCAATCAATCCTTCAACAGCCTCCTGACCGATACATATTATAGTTGTATTTCCACTACCTGTTACATATGCTACAATACCTGGGTCATTTGTTTTCTTAAACCAACAGTCCATTTCAACCAACTGTCTATAAGGGTCATTTTCATTAAACCACATCGCTCCGCAAAGAATCTTGAGAGATTCCTCATAGTACGAATAAGGAGGATTTCCTACAACCTGATAATACAAATCACTTGCTGGAGTTCCTACATGCTCATTTGTTTCCTTCCATTCAGGCATATGCATAGTTGTAAAGGTTTCATCAGGACCAATATTTACATTCTTTATGTCAAGTCCCAAATCTTTAAGTTTACAATAATCGCTGAAAATCTGTTCACCTTTCTCATTACGCCATATACTTCTGTATATTACAGACGAGATATCTTTTGTTGCCACAGCTATTCTTTCATATCCCTGAGGAAAGTTTTTATCACGCATTATATTGGTTGTCAACGGTTTACCAGAATGAGTAACAAAAGTAACTTCTGTTCCCAAAAAACTTGCCTTTAGTTCTTCTGCGACAGGTTTCCAATACAGATAAAGTTCACTGAATCTCGGTTCATACTTAGCTTCTTGAACCCCAACAATCTCTGCCTCACTTACTCCAGGAAGAGACGGACGCATACCTTGACCGTTGAACGGATCTCCATCGTTACATGATGCGAATCCTAAAAAAGCTAAAGCTAATATGTAAAATGTCTTTTTCATAATCATTATGTTTTATTCGTTTCTAACAAATCGGTTTATTTGTCTCCAACTTCTTTCTGATATTCTTCCCACAATTCATCTACACTGAATTCATCACCTAAAACTTTTTTAATTGCTCCGTCAAAAGACCATGGAATAACTTCTAATGTGGTACGGTTAAACTTTTTAATGAAATCAGGGTCTTTTGTATTCTGCAACCAAGCTATAAAAAACCCTGTAGTACGGTAACCATCCATATAAGTTCCTCCACGAGGACGATCATCAGCTGTAAAACAACCATTTGCTACTCTGCATGCATCTGCCATACCTTCAATGAATGCCCAGAAAGTTTTGTTCGTACCATAACTACCTATTCCCTGAGGCTCTAGCTGATATGCATGAGTCAGTTCATGAAACAAAACTCCGCGTGTTTCGTAATCCAATTTAGCAGTATCATTTTTTGCAAATGATTTTTCAATGTGGTTTGTACTATACCATATAGCTATTTCGCCATTTCCACCACCTTTTGCGGACACTCCATCTACTTTTTCTACACTATAATCAAGCTTACGTACAGGAGTAATGCTGTCTTCCGGAGAGAAATATAATGTTGCTAATACCTTTCTTGCCTTATCTGCTATATACTTTTCAGGTTCTGGAACAATTTTCTTATATATTTCAGATCCTTTTGTTTCCGGAGATCTATCGAAGAATTCTATTTTACCTATATTGTAATCTTTCCATACTGCAAGCTTGTCCTCAATCTTTCCATCAGTAAGTGAATAAGGTTTGTCAACCGTTTTAGTACCGCGCGACTTATTAGGATTTGAACTCATTGTAAATTCCAATACCCCACCAGCCAGTATATCTCCGTGTGTGATATACATCTTTGAATATGGTTTGCCATTCAATTTAACAGAACGTACATAACGTTTCTTGTCACTTACCCCTGGTGCTTTAATAACGAATGTCTTTCCATTAGGCAATACAAGCTCTTGATATGGCATATAAGGAGCACCAAGTACATACTGGTCTGTTCCCGGGCATACCGGATAGAATCCTAATGCAGTAAATATATACCATGCAGACATCTGTCCACAATCATCATTACCGCTTAATCCGTTAATATCATTTCTGTACATGCGATTCATTATTTCACGTACCCAATATTGAGTCTTCCATGGCTGAGATGTCCATGCATAAAGGTAAGGTACGTGATGACTCGGTTCATTTCCATGAACATATCCTCCAAGCAGACAATCCTTTGTTATATCCTCGTTCTTTTCGTAATACTTCGACGGCAATTCCATTCCAAACAAATCATCAAGACGCTTCACAAACTTTTTATCGCCACCCATCAAAGTGATAAGTCCGTTTACATCATGCGGGACATGGAAAGAGAAATTCCATGAGTTACCTTCGATAAAGCCCTCACCATGAGTCTGTAACGGGTCAAATTCATGTTTAAAAGTTCCATTGGAATATTTAGGACGAATAAAGCCTATAGATGTATCGAAAAGATTTCTATAGTTTAATGCTCTTCTGCGATATTCCTCTGCGATACGTTCTTCACCCATCATCTTTGCCACATTATATATACACCAGTCATCGTATGCATATTCCAATGTAGTAGAAGCAGATGTTGACGAATGATCAAAAGGAACATAATGTAACCACATATAATCATCCAAGCCATCATAATAAGGAACTTTAGAAGTCTTTACCATAGCCTTCAATGCTTCAGTCTTATTAACATCGGCACCTTTAGCTATCGCATCCGCAAGGGCAGAAACTGCATGATAACCACTCATACACCAATTTTCATTAGCCATATGGCTCCAGACAGGCAACATTCCGTGAGCACTCTGCTGCTGGTGACGTATCATTGAAACAACCATATCACGATTTCTGTCAGATTTCATCAGATTAAGGAAAGGATGTTCCGCACGGTAAGTATCCCAAAGAGAGAAAATGGTATAGTTATTGGAACCTTCTGCCTTGTGTATATTTCCATCAAGTCCCCTGTAATAACCATCAACATCGGTATAAACCGAAGGATTGATCATCGTATGATAATAAGAGGTATAGAACATTGCTTTCTGGTCATCTGTTCCTTCAACCTTAATAGTTGAGAGTTCCCTATTCCAATTGCCACGTGTTTCTGAAGCTATGAGTTCAAAATTCTTTCCACACGTTTCAGCCTGAAGATTCTTCAGTGCTCCTTCTGTACTGACACCAGAAAGTGCGACTTTCACCTCAAGTGTTTTTTCATCCGAGAAATCAAACTCAAAATAAGACACAATCTTTCTTCCTGCCATTTCCGGAAAATTCCTGTTGATATTAAATCTTCTCCAGAAACCGTTATACTTCACTTCTTCCATGTCCTTGTATCCATAGTTCTGTACAGGTTTTGAAAGAGACATTGCAAAGTATGTATAGTTAGTTCGTGCCCATCCGTTAGTTATCCTGTAGCCTGTAATCAGTGTATCATTCTCAACTCTTATTGAAGCCCACAATGTCTTACCGTCATAATTATATATACCGTGTATAAGGTCTAGAATAATTCTTCCGCTTTTACTGTCTTCAGGGAAAGTATACTTATGCACACCAGTACGTGAGGTTGCAGTAAGCTGTGCTTTAATCCCATAGTCGTCAAGTTTCACTTCATAATAACCTGGAACAGCTTTTTCGGTTTCGTGACTAAACCTTGACCTGTATCCTTCATCCGGATTTTCAGCTCTTCCAGGATTAAGTTTAAGTTCACCCGTAGTAGGCATTATGAGAATATCTCCCAAATCAGAGTGTCCTGTACCACTAAGATGGGTATGACTGAATCCGACTATTGTAGGGTCACCATACTGATATCCTGCACAATATGCATATACATTTTTGTTATATACACCGTTAATGCTATGTGACAGAGTGTCTGTATCAGGACTAAGTTGGACAAGTCCGAATGGTGCACAAGCACCTGGGAATGTGTGTCCCATTCCATTTGTTCCAATCATAGGATTGACATATTCCACCTGTGCCATAATATTACTTACGGTTAAACAAGCAATAGTCAATATTATATACTTAAATTTCATCATATTTTTTATTTTAATTTATTACCATCCAGGATTCTGTATCAAAGAAGGAGTTTTGGCTATTTCATTACTGTTTATAGGGAAGAAATAGTTTCTGTATGAGAATTGTCTTACCATCTGCTTACCCTCAATACGTTGCATTCTGTACGTTTGGTTACCAATGATAACCTTTCCGTCTGAATCCTGTATAGGAATCATACCATGAATATAATGCTGTGTTTGAGGATATTCACCGTTACCGTTCTCAAACCATTTCTGTGCTCTTTCGTCTCCATCTGCAGACAAACTCAGATACCTTGCCTCCTTAAGAAGTTCTTGTGATGATGTAGGAATACCTTTATATCTTAAATTGAAGAAACGGTTGTTTTCAAAAAACAATTCTACACGACGTTCTCTATTTATATACTCACGACGCAAATCTTTATTATCCTTAACAGCCTCAGGCACTTTTTTCATGAAAGAACGTTCCCTTATCTGATTTAATAAATCATAGACTTTTTGTCCAGCCTCAGGATTGTCTGTTTCATTCAAAGCTTCAGCATATATCAGCATTATTTCCGGTAAACGGATAAGTGGGAAAAACATTGCTGTAATTGAACCATCTTTGTCATAATCTTCATAAACAAACTTACGTAAAGCATATCCTGTACGGGTTTTCTTTCCATCACGTAAAGTAGAATGATTTATTTCATCCTCTCCTCCCACCTGCGGTGAATAAGTTATAGACTGATAAGTAGCCCCTGCATATATAATATCACGATAAAAACGAGGGTCTCTATTTACATAAGGATTTTCATCATCATAACCACCAAGTTTCGCTTCTTCGCTGAATATACTGTATCCATAATCACCTACAATATATTCATACTGGTCAACTTGTTCCTGAGTCGGTTGATTACGTGTCTGTCCTCCGAAAATATTTCTGTCTGGTAGGTTATCCTGTATCCAACGTGTATCCTTACCTCCTTTAAGAGTAAGTATTGATTCAGTTAGATAGAAATCAACATCAGAGAACATCTTACTAAGTCTTGTGTAGACCTTTCTGCCTGATTTCGATTTGTCATTCAAATCGTCAACAAAGTCTGTTTCAGAATACTTCGAATAAAGAGAATATCTTGTACCACATTCATCAAAGAACTGTTGAGCCGCTTCCAAAACTGCAGCCCATCTTTCCGGTTTATATTCTCTGTATTCAGCGGCACCTGCTCTTGTATCATTATTTCCAAGGGGACTCACACCAGCTTCACCGCCATTATACAGAGGCAATGCAGCAATATATCTAACAATCGTCTTCAGAGCCAGACATGCACCTTTGTCTATACGTCCCATTTCCATACCAGACTGCTGTGCAGGAAGATTCTCAGCTGCAGCATCAAGATCCTTACATATTTTTTCCACACTGGCATGAACAGACTCACGGTAAGCATATGTAGCCGGGTCTTCATCCGGATTAGCCAATCTGTCCATATATGCCATTTCTCCATGCCATCTCAACAGCATATAATGGAAATATGCGCGGAAGAATGTAGCCTCAGCCACTCGCTGTTTCAACAATCCTGGTTTTGATGGGTGGTCAGGAGTATTATAATAATCCACGCCCCATATTATCTTATTGGCCTTTCTTATTGACTGATACTGTTCCCACCACCAGCCACCACCATTCACCTGACTGATAGATGCAGGGTCTGCACTAAGCTCACCATTCAATATTTTGTATGGAGCATCACTGTCAGCTTTATTGAATTCCAGTTCATCGCATATTGTTCCTATATTATGTGAATACAGTAGCTCAAGCCCCCTCGAGCGATTATACATATCTGTATATAACTGAGTTACCAATTTCTCAACTTCAGTATACTTGGCAAAAACTTCTGCTTCCTGAAGCTTACCGTCATCTTGTCTGTCCAAGAAATCACTGCACGATGCAATCGTTCCTGTCATTAATACGGACAATGCTATTACTGATATTTTATGTAGTATTTTCATATATGTCATTTTTTAGAATGTAACATTTATACCAAAATTAATCACTCTTTGGATAGGATACCAAGTTCCGTCACCATCCTTGGTTTCAGGGTCCACATCCACATCACCCAATCCATCGAATGTAAGCAGGTTAAGTCCCTGAGCATAAATTCTCACTCTCTGCAAGTATGCGTTCTTAATCCACTTAAGAGGAAGACTATAGCCAATTTCAACATTTTTCAGTCTGACATACGATGCATTGTAAAGGAACAGACTGCTGCTTGCATTCTTATTGTTCGGATGATTACCCAAGTGTAATGCCGGGTATTTGGCATCAGGATTTTCAGGTGTCCATGAGTCAAGATGCATTGGTTTAACCTTACCCATATCATTACCCTGAGCACCCATAACCGGGAAATCATATACAGCAGGACCATTCAACATCATTGATGTCAAGGCTGCTCCCTGCCACAACAAACTCACGTCGAAATTCTTATATGAGAATCCCATCGGAACACCGAACTGGAATTCAGGAATTTTCGGATTACCCATTGGACGCATATCGTGAAGTTCGTCTATGATACCATCATTATTCAAATCCTTATAAACCACATCACCAGGAACCAGTTTTCCCCATTTCTGGAAACCTGTGCCATTGTTCATTGCATTGAGTCGGTCAGCTTCTGCCTGGTCTTTTACAAAATGGTCTACTACATAAACATAATTCTCACCGATTCTATGTCCTGTACGCTGCATCCAAGGCACTTCACGGTCTATTTCAAGCATGTCTATTATCTTGTTTCTTGAGAAACCTCCGTTGAATTTTACATAGTATGAGAAATCTTTATTGACTCTGTCATTCCAACTGACTTCAATATCTATACCTCTATTTACCACTTCTCCGGCATTTACCCAAGATGAAACTTTTCCTAGAACGTCAGGAATACCTACAACATCGGAACCTCCCGTATTAGTAATAATGTCATAACGTCTTTCGTAGAAAGCATCAGCAGTAATAGATAGACGATTGTTAAACATATCCATATCAATACCGACATTTACTTTCTGTCCTTTTTCCCAAGTCAGATCAGGATTAGCCAAATCGCCTTCCTGCAAACCACCACCCATTCCCTGATCCAAGTTAGGTCCAAGATTCCATCCGTTACCATTCTGATTATCATAATACTGAGTATATAGAAAACGTCCTATACCCTGATCATTACCTGAAATACCGAATGAACCACGTATTTTCATATGGTCAAGCCAGTGCTGTGTTCCCATCATAAACGATTCCTCAGTTACAACCCATCCAAGTGACACTGAAGGGAATACACCATAACGGTGTGATTTTGCAAAGTTTTCCGAACCATTGACACCAAGATTCGTTTCAAACAGATATTTGTTAAGGTAGTCATATGTTACACGTGCAGCCAATCCCTGATAACGATAAGGGACTTGATTGTCTATTTGTGTTTCAGATCTGTTGGCCATAACCATAGCCGCCACATTGTGTAAACCAAATTTGCGTGCATAATCAAGTTTAATCTGGAAATAAGTCTTTCCTGTAGAATTTCCGTGACCAAATGAATTACCAATCGGAGTATTTACAGTATGACTGTTCACTGCAGGCACATATGCTCCCATATAATGGGGTTGATCAGGATTCCAGAATGCAGTAGCACCTGCTGCCGGATAAAAAGTTGCATAACCTCCGTAGGTTTCATTATTTACTGTAGGACGTCCCGGAACACGAGAAGTGGTTTGAGACTCTGCCATATCGTACGAGAACAAACCTTCAATCTTCAACCCTTCGGTAATAAAATCCAATTTATGACCAATGGTGAAAGTACCGTCGAAATTAGTCTGTTGTCCCATGTTATAACCCATGAACGCAATTTCTCCCAGGATATTCTTACGATATTGTGTATCACCGAAAAGCAAACCTCTGGAGTTATCAACATAGTAATCATCATTAGCAGGGTAACCATTATATTCCAAAACTACAGGATACATAGGCGGAACTGTATTTGCCGTAAAGATAATGTTACCTGATCCACCTCCTGATTCCCTTGTTTTTGTAATACGTCCGCCAAGTCCCAAACGGATGTAGAAATTCTTGGTTATATCCACATCTATATTTGAACGCAAGTTATAACGTGTATAACCACCATTTGTACTATACGTAGGATTAAGGTCAGTATACTTATAGTTACCACCCTGATCAAAGAAAGCAATCATAGCAAAATAACGGGCTCTTTCATTACCTCCTCTTACCGACAAACTATAATCTTGCTGTAAAGCCGGTTTAAAAGCAAAATCAAACAAATTCATATTATATCCCAATCCGTCTGAATTGTCCCCTTTTGCCTTACGCCAATTAGCAATCATTTGTTCAGGAAACATCTTGGCCTGAACTGTAGGATCTGTGGCCCATCCCGGATTATCATTCTTCAATGCCTGATTATAAAGCGTTGCATAATCAGCAGAACCTAAGTATTTAGAGAACTTCACCGGTTCGGAAATACCCATCTGTGCCTTGAATTCCACTGTTGGTTTTTCTGAGTTCACACCTCGCTTTGTAGTAACGATAATCACACCATTAGCACCACGTACACCATATACTGCAGTAGCAGAAGCATCCTTCAATATAGAAAATGTTTCTATTTCATCAGGAGAAAGACTGGTAAACGAACGTTCAACTCCATCGACAATAACTATAGGAGACTGTGCACCGCCGTTATATGTAGACAAACCGCGAATAGTCAATGAGCCGACATCCTTACCAGGTTCACCACCACCATACTGTGTCACTGTAAGACCTGGCAATCGTCCTGCAAGTGCATTTGAAACATTTGCAGAAGGACTCTGACTCAACTCCTTGACTGATACAGATGTCATAGAACCTGTAACAGTCTGTTTTTTCTGCGTACCGAAACCTACTACTACAACTTCTTCAAGTGTTTTAGTATCTTCTTTCAATGTAACATTTACAACTCTTTGTCCTTTTAATGGTAACTCTACTGGTGTATAACCGATAAAAGAAATGTTAAGTGTAGCATCAGCGTATGGTACCTGAATAGTAAACTTACCATCCAAATCTGTAATTGTACCTACTCCTGTTATTCCTTTTATCAGAATATTTGCACCTATTACAGGATCACCGTGGTCGTCAATTACAGTACCCTGTACAGCAATCTTACTCTGTTGAGTGATTTCAACACTTGCGTCCAATGTTTCAGCCCTCATTTCACATAATGCGAATGGAGCTACCATTGACGTTAATGAAATCACGCCAATTCTCATTCCATTGAGAAAGTCTTTTGTGGGTCTTTTCATAATACAATGTTTTAAAATTAATAACAAAGTTTTCTTAGTGTTCAGTTAAGTCTATTTTAATGTTTAAACCAGTGGCCCGAACATTCCACTTTTTCACCATTATCATCTATTACTGAAAGACGAACAACTCCTCCGTAATAATCAAAATAATCTAACTCAAACTTATGAAGTCCTTTAGATAAAGCTTTTTGTGCAGTTTTATCTGCCGGTGAGTGAAGCCCGTCATTTTCTATAACCACTTCATCATTTATTTTCATAATACTTCCATCATCTGATAAAAGATTAAATGTATAAATACCATCTGAAGGAATATTGATATAACCACTGAATACTACTGCTAAATTTCCAGTCTTTTCTGCAGGATATTGAATTTTCTCTGTAACATAAGTTTTAATAAGCTTATCTTTATCTATGTCAGCACATTTATTTCCTGTAAAATCATACAAACATGCCATAAGTCCATCTTCAACACTTTTCACAGATTCGCATGATGGCATAAATTCTTCTTTTACATACTCTGTTTTGTAAATCTTGCCACTTGTTCCGTTTGGTCTGAAAGCTCTAAATTTAAACTTTGTATTCTGTGTCACCTCTATAGGAGATGAATATAAAGGTGAATTCAGTGTAGGTTCAGAACCATCTGTTGTATAATGTATAGCTACATCTTCAAGAACACATTTAATTTCCAGCTTACTCTTGTCTACAAAAACATTTTTATCATAAAATCCGGTTAAATCTGGAATTCTGTAGTTTACATCAATCGCATCCAATCTTTTGATATTATTCATTACTTTATTTTCGAATGTTTCAAAATCATTAAGCCGTGATTTGTTGCACCAACCTATTTCACTCACCGCCATCATTCTTGGAAACACCATATATTCAAGTCTGTCTTGCGACGGAATCCATTCAGTCCATATATTACACTGTACTCCCCAAACTAATTTTTTCTGTTCATCACTTAGTCCAGCAGGAATAATGTCCATATCATATATTTTCTTCAGATAGTCAGCTTTCTGTTCATAATCAAAATACAGATGAGAGTTTGGACATATAACAGCTTTCATTCCATGTTCTGTAGCTTTAGCCACTGCATCAGTACACCAGCTTCTCCACCATGAGATAACAGATTTGTCAGACAATCCATCTTCTACTACTTCATCCCATCCCATCATATATTTACCATTCTGATGAAAGAATTCTTCCATTTCTCTTACAAACCAAGCCTGCAATTCTTCAGGAGATTTCAAATTCTCCTTACGCATTCTTTTTTGGCAATCCTTACACTTTTTCCAGTTTATCTTTTCCACTTCATCACCTCCCAAATGCACATATTCATAAGGGAACAACTGGAAAACCTCACGCCAAATATTTTTACAAAACTCCATTGTCGAATCCTTACCGGGACAAATTGGAGACGAAAATACCTGTCCCCATCCGATAAGTCCTTTACATGCTATTTCCGGATATTGATTTATAGCTGCAAGGAAATGTCCTGGCATATCAATTTCCGGAATAACATCAATTCCTCTGTCTGATGCATATTTTACAATTTCCTTTATATCTTCCTGAGTGTAATAACCGCCATAAATTGTATCGCCTTCTATAACAGACATACGGTCTGACGGCAATTTATAATCAGGATTGGAATTTGCTTTTTCAAGAGCCATACATGTACGGTCCTGATCATTAAATTTTCTCCATGCACCTTTTTCTGTAAGCAAAGGATATTTCTTAATCTCTATTCTCCATCCTTGATCGTCTGTGAGATGCCAATGGAATTTATTGAATTTGTATAGGCTCATCAAATCAAGTAACTTTTTAACCTCATCTTTTGTATAAAAATGACGTGAAACATCAAGATGCATTCCTCTCCACTGATACTCAGGATAGTCGAATATTTCTACATTAGGGATTGTTTTTTTAACATTTTTCTTTGTTAACTCAGAAACTGGAACTAGTTGTCTGACTGTTGAAATGGCGGAGACAGCTCCGTTATAATCAGCAGCAAATACCACTAACCGATTATTATTAACAGATAATTTGTATCCACCTGCATTTTTGATATCATCAGACAATATTATTTTTAAAGATGCATTATTTTCGTCAGCAACATAATTAAAGTTCATATCTAATGACTCTTTAAGCAATGCTTTTATTGGCTGCAAAGAATCATCATTCAGATAGACACTCATATTGTCTTCGAAGGTAAAAATACCGTTCAGCTTTTGCATTTCCACAGGAGTCGGCAAAATATACTTCTCAGTTTCGATGTTGTAATTGCTGCACGAAGAATAGGCCAAAGCAGATACAGCTATTAATAATGTTCTTAAAACGGTTCTCATAAGTAGTTAGTTTTAAAGTTAATCTATTACATTCTCACTCGCTCTGATATAATGCAAAGAAAATAAAACTAATACAGAAAACAGTCCGACATGGTGCCAAAAAAACACTTAGTCATAAATTGTCATAAAATAGTGTATACTCTTTTCAGGCCCTATCATAAAATACTGATTATTAATATATTGACTATATCATGTCACAATTAAGCACAACTAAATACTTAATTAAGACACGCCAATCATTAGAATCATGACATAATAATAGGAATAAGAAACAGTTTTCTGAAATTATATCATTATTTTTCAGTTGAATTCCTATAATCTTTAGGAGACAATCCGAATCGTTTCGTAAACTCCTTATAAAAATATGACCTGCTGTTCATTCCAACATCAACTAATATATCCTGAATAGATTTATCTGTAGTTCTCAGTAAATATGCAGATTTCTCCAGACGGCATATTTTAATAAATTCATTAGGAGAAATTTCTATAGACATATCATTAAACTTACGATAAAACTGTCTGGTACTTATATTAAACTGAGAAGCTATAAAAGGAATATCCAGACTCTCACTATCTATATTATTTTCAATGATATTAATAAATTTCTCTACAAATCTTTTTTGCTCTTCAGAATATATTCTGAACAATACTCCGCAATGTTCTATATCTTCATAAATATTGCAAGTGGCACTTATTATATCCTGACTGTTATTTGTAACCACACACAATGGTGAAATTTTTTTAAGCATATAATATCTCATAAAAACCACTAACAAGACAACAACAATCAACGACACAACAAATATGAAAACAAAAGATTTATACCATGACGTATATACATGAACTGGTACACACAAAATCTTGCCATTGTTTTCATTTATATCTTTTTTGTACCTAACCTTAAATACATATTTACCATCAGGAATACTTGAATATATAACTTCGTTCGTTTTATTAAACTTTGACCAATCTGAATCAAAGCCATCCAACATATACGAATATTCAATATTATCCCCTTCTATATAATCAGGAACAACAAATTTAAATCTGAAATATCCTTTGTCTGAATTAACTTTCCATCCCAACATAGAATCAACTTCATAGTCAGAGGTTTGCATTTTATTGTTTTCTATACAAAATTCACGCAAGACCACATTAGGGAAGTCGGAATCCGGAATGCTCGTATTATCGGATATATATAACAAACCGTTTACACCTCCAAAAAACAAACGGCCGGTATACGGACATTTATAATATGCGCCATCACTATATTCACTTATATGAATGCCATTTCCATAAAAAGTATGCATTTTCCCGCTTACAGGATTATACTTATTAAGTCCTTTATTGGTACTCATCCACAAGAAACCATTCTTATCAGCCAATATACCATGCACCATATCATTGGACAAACCATGCTCCAATCCTATATAATTGACATTACTGATATCCGAATTCGAATATTTCATGGATACAACTCCTGTAGAAGTTCCTATATAAAGCTTGTTATTGTCATATTGACACAAACAAAGAATATCATCGGCCGACCGACCAATTATATCCTTAAATAAATAGCTTTTATATGATTTGTTATATATATTATATTTCACAAGACCATTTCCTCTGTCTCCTATCCATAAAACAGAATCTCCTTGAGATACCATAGAATAAAATACAGAAAGAGGTACACCATGTGGATTATAAATCTTACAATTATTCTGTTGCAGAATTTTTATATCATTTCCTGTATTTTGAACTTTCAGCTCCACAAGTCCCAACAATGTAGCAAGAACCCACAAAGTAGATTTGTCTTTCTCATATATACCTTTTATTTCAACAGTATTTCCCCCAGTGTCAAATCCACCAACTTCAATCATCATATTCAAGTCAAATGAATAGAAAGACAATAAGTTAGAATTGGTACCACCAATCCACATACCATTATAAAACCTACTCTCCATAATGGTAAAAACCCTATTGTCATATTTCCATGGAATATAATCACACAATGACTGCTTTGATGTACCTGAAAAAATTTCTACGCATTTTCCCTTATAGTTTTCGCTCTCATAATCATTCAGATGAATCAACCCGTCACCCTTAGTTCCAATCCACAATCCACCATATTTGTCAGTTGCAATACACCTCACCTGACGTTTCAGCAACGGTGATAAATCCGTAAGTTCTATTGTTTTACCTATAGAATTATTCCTGCTGAGCATCAATACGCCTTGCCCGTCTGTACCTACCCATGCTATTTCCCGATTCCTGTCCTTGACCATAGAAAAGACTCTAATAGTACGGTCTATCAAAACATCATTATAGTCATCACTATAATCAAGTTTCACCAATCCATTAAGATGAAAAGCAATAATTACATCCTCATTCAAAGAAACAATATTCTCTATTTTACCGTATTTTTTCACCACTTCTGAAATGTTTCGTATAAACTTTTTTGCATTAGATTCTACGTCATACAAATAAAGATTCATATCAGTATCAACAAAACAGAATGACTTTTCCTGGGCAAAATACAGAAACAACTTTGTATTATGAATATGTAATTCATTCATTTTATACGAGGTCTGGTTTCTTTCCAAAGCAAAAGATTCTACACTAAAACATTGAATATCCTTAGAATCTGAATACATCAGCCATATTTCACCGTTATTATCAACAAAAGCATTTACAAGTTTTTCATATTTTGTAAGGACGTTTCCCAACGATACGAACTTTTTCAGATAAGTATTATAGTAAAGAAGTTCCGAATTATTGACCACCCACGAATCACCTTTCGAGTTAGAATATACACTATAATAGTCAGAACCGGAATACACATCCATTATTTTCCTCTCAATCAGCGAAAAACGCGCAAGCCCCTGAAATGTCTTTATCCAAAGACAATTATTATCTGCCTGACATACTTTCTGAATTATATTACTGCGAAAAGTTATTTCATCACTATTAGTTGTATGTGCTCTGAATACCTCCATCTCTTTACTATCATAACAATTAAGGCCATCATAAGTACCAAACCACATCAGACCGTCATGGTCCTGAAAAATAGTAAGTACGGCACTGTTAGACAATCCTTGTTTGGAAGTTATAGAACTAATCTGATATTCGGTCCTTGGATTTGCGATACAAAGACAAGTAATAAACATACAAGTAATAAAGAAAAAAATACTTTTCATCGCAATCTGATTATTTAAATAATTATATAAACCAAATGCAATATTAATAAAATAATAAATCAAAAACAACTAAACAAAATATTTATTATTATAATTGTCCTTTCATGAGACATGTCAAGATTGAGAACATTTAGTAACATATTGATTTACAACAATCTATTATAACATAACTAGACAATTAAGACTTTTGTACTACAAAACACAATATGTCATTCAAGAGAACACCCAAAAGAATAATGTTGCATATATTTGCGTAAACCTTAATTTTGATAAACTTAATAACTTCTGTATTATGAGAATAACAAGAAAACTTATTTCATTATCACTGATCATCGTTCCAAACTTTGTTTGCGCAGAGAAACTGACGTCATACGTCAATCCATTTATCGGGACAGACGGATATGGCAATGTATATCCAGGTGCTCAGATTCCATTTGGTGGAATACAGATAAGTCCTGATACCGATTCTAAATTCTACGACGCTGCTGCCGGATACAAGTACAACCACACCTCAATCCTCGGTTTCAGTCTTACCCACTTGAGCGGAACAGGTATTCCAGATTTGGGAGATTTCCTGTTCATCCCAGGAACAGGTGAAATGAAATTTGACCCAGGAACAAGAGAAAATCCTGAAAACAGTTACAGGTCAAGATATTCGCATGAAAAAGAAACAGCATCACCAAACTATTATTCAGTTGAACTTCTCGACTATGGCGTGAAAGCTGAAATGACAGCAGGCCTAAGAAGCGGTATATTCCGTTTTACATATCCTAAATCAGACAAGTCATTCATAATGGTTGACATGAACCACACACTGTGGCAAAGCTGCGAATGGGCTAATTTGAGAATGGAAAACGATTCAACAATAACCGGATATAAATTAGTAAAAGGCTGGGGACCGGAAAGACATGTATATTTCACAGCTACATTTTCCAAAAAGCTTAAGGACTTCAGAATCATGCAAAATAAAGAACCTGTTATTTACAATACAAAAAGATTCAGAAGCAGTTACGAAGCATGGGGGAAAAACCTGATGGCATGTATATCATTCCAGACAGAAGAGAATGAGGAGGTTATAGTAAAAACAGCTATATCAGCCGTAAGCACAGCCGGAGCACGCGAGAATTTGAAAGAACTTGACGGCATAAATTTTGACCAACTGAAGAAAAAGGGTGAAGATTTATGGGAAAAGGAACTTAGTAAATATAAAGTGGAAGGAAGTAATGAAGATAAAATTACATTCTATACAGCCGCATATAGAGCAGCCATGCATCCTTTCATATTCCAGGATTCAGACGGTAAGTTCAGAGGTCTGGACAAGAACATAGAGCAAGCTGAAAACTTTACCAATTATACAGTATTTTCATTATGGGACACTTACAGGGCATTTCATCCGTGGCTCAACCTTGTAAACCAGGAGCTTAATGCCAATATAGCAAACTCGATGCTTGCACATTACAACAAAAGTGTAGAGAAAATGCTCCCGATATGGTCTTTCTATGGAAACGAGACATGGTGTATGATAGGCTATCATGCTGTATCGGTTCTTGCTGATATGATAGTAAAAGGAGTTAAAGGCTTCGATTATGAAAAAGCCTACGAAGCCATGAAAACTACTGCAATGAATGCCAACTATGACTGCCTTCCTGACTATATAAAGAATGGATGGGTACCTTTCGATAAAGAAAAAGAATCCGTTTCCAAGACATTGGAATATGCATACGACGATTACTGTATAGCCCAAGCAGCAAAAGTTCTCGGAAAAACAGATGATTATGAATATTTCCTGAACAGGTCAATGGGTTACCAGACAATCATAGACCCCAAAACAAAATTCATGCGCGGAAGGGACATAAATGGTAACTGGCGTACTCCTTTTGAGCCTACAGCATACCAAGGTCCTGGCTCTGTAAATGGGTGGGGTGACATAACAGAAGGATTTACAATGCAATATACATGGACTGTACCTCACGATGTACAGGGATATATAAATTTGTCCGGTAAAAAGACTTTCAGAAAGAATCTTGATAACTTGTTTACTCTTGAAATGCCGGATGATATCCCGGGAGCGCACGACATACAAGGTAGAATAGGAGGTTACTGGCACGGAAACGAACCTTGTCATCATGTTACATATCTATATAACTACCTTGGAGAACCGTGGAAATGCCAAAAATGGATAAGGGAGATTACAAAACGATTCTACGGAACTGAGCCAGGTTCGCTGAGTGGTAACGACGATTGCGGACAAATGTCTGCATGGTACATGTTCAATTGTCTTGGATTTTACCCTGTAGCTCCATCAAGCAATATATACAATATAGGTTCACCTTGCCTGAAAGGACTGACAGTTAAACTGAGCAATGGAAACCTGATTGAAATGACTACAGAAAACTGGTCTGAACAAAATGTTTATATTAAAGAAATGTATGTAAATGGAAAAATATACAAAAAGTCGTTCCTGAACTATGAAGATGTAAAAAATGGTATAAAAATACATTTTGTCATGAGTGACAAACCTAACTACAAACGTGGAACAAAATCATCTGAGATTCCACCATCGGTTTCTACTCCACAAAAAACAAATCTTTACAGAACGGCAGTACAATAATAAAAATACTAGTAAACAAAAAAAGAAACAGGTCAGGTGAGTTTCGGACTACACCTGACCTGTTTCTTTATGTCTATAATTTGATTACAAATCCCCTTTCTGCAGCACCGTACAGCCTTTTGCATCAAGCACAGCCAGACATGCCTTAAGGTCATTAGGCTTAATCACTACATGTGCCTTGTCGTTTTGGGCAAAAGCATACATATATTCTATAAATATTTTCTCTTCTGCCAGATACTCCAAAATCACAGCAAGGGAACCAGGAGTGTTATCGCAACTGAGGCAGATAACTTCAGTGGACATTACGGCAAAATTCTGTGCACGTAATACTTCCACTGCTTTATCCACATCGGATACTATAAGACGTAGGATTCCGAAATCTGTTGTCTCTGCCATACTAAAGGCATGCATGTTTATACCGTTTTGTCCCAATGTACGGACTACATCGTTTATTCTTCCTGTCTTGTTTTCCAGAAATACTGATAATTGCTTTATGGTCATGTTACTTTAATTAAAAATGAAAAATTAAAAATTAAGAAAGAAAGGCAATTAGCTATAACCAAGAACCAAATTCTTAATTATTAATTGTTTACACTAACTTACGGTTATCTATCACTCTCTTCGATTTACCCTGACTGCGAGCTATGCTGTTAGGTTCAACCAGCTTGACATCGGCACTGATAGAGAGCACACTCTTCAGTTTGTCGGAAAGCGATTTCTTCAAGGCGAGCATAGCACCAATGTCATCGCTGAAGAAGTCACGGCGCACTTCAACCTGTATTTCCAGAGTATCAAGATTACCCTTGCGGTCTACTATCAGCATATACTGTGGTTCGAACTCTTTCATTTCGAGGATAACGCTTTCCACCTGTGACGGGAATACATTGATACCGCGAATAATGAGCATATCATCGCTACGTCCCATAATAGGAGTCATACGCACAGATGTACGTCCACACGGACACGGAGCATCAATGAGTGATGTAAGGTCCTTAGTGCGGTAACGGAGCAATGGCATACCCTCCTTGGTCAGTGTAGTAAAGACAAGTTCACCCTGCTGTCCGTAAGGCAACGGCTGAAGAGTGTTTGGGTCGATTATTTCAGGGAAGAAATGGTCTTCGTTGATATGCGAACCGTTCTGTTCCTGACATTCGTACGATACACCAGGTCCCATTATTTCACTCAGACCATAGATGTTGTAACCTTTCAAGCCGAGACGGTCCTGTATCTCCTTACGCATATTTTCTGTCCATGGTTCGGCACCGAAAGCACCGATGCGGAGTCCGAGGTCCTTTTTGGTAAGTCCCATCTTCTCCATCACCTCTGCCAGATACATGGCATACGACGGCGTACAAGCTATACCTGTAATATTCAGGTCGCGAATAAGACGGATGTGTTTCTCCGTGTTACCTGTGGATGCAGGAATCACTGTTGCTCCTAGATTTTCCACTCCGTAGTGTGCTCCCAGACCTCCGGTGAAAAGTCCGTAACCGTAGCTCACTGAGAATGTGTCATCGCGAGTAACCCCGTAGGCTGTCAGACAACGTGACATCACTTCGGACCAAATGGCAAGGTCCTTACGTGTATATCCCACAATGGTAGGATTACCGGTTGTACCGGAAGATGCATGTACACGTACTATTTCAGATGCAGGTGCAGCCTGTAGTCCGTACGGATAATTGTCGCGCAAATCCTGCTTGGTAGTGAAAGGAAGTTTCACTATATCGTCTATACTGCGAATATCATCTGGAGACAAGTCCATCTCCTGCATTTTCTTTCTGTAGAACGGGACATTATGATAGACATATGTCACCAGTTTCTGAAGTCTTTTCCCCTGCAGCTCGCGCATCTGTTCGCGAGGCATACATTCCTTATTTTCATTCCAAAACATGGGTATTATCTTTAATGGTTAGATTTATTACTTATTTTATCGCTGCATAATGTTCAAAATATGCAGACATTTTCTGGTGCCGACTATAGTCAGCAGCATTGCCTACTATAGTGGGCAGTATTACTGACTACAGTGAGCAGTGGTGCCGACTGTAGTCAGCACCAAAATATACCTATATAATTATGCGTTTTTCAGTGGATGGTCTTCCCTGAAAGCTTTCATTCTTTCTTCAAGGACAGGATAAAGTTCTTCCCTCATGCGCGATGTGCATGCACGTACTCCCTGCTGGTCGCTTCCTGTTGTGGATAGAGATATACTGCTGACTCCGTAGTACATAAGTTCTTCGAGTAGTTCTCCTCCTGACATGCCGGGATAACCCAAAGTGAAGAAGAAACCATCGCCCACTTTCTGGCTGACATCATAATCGTAAACTATACTGAAACCGTTGTCGGTGAATATCTGTTTCATTCGGCGTGCACGGCGTTCATACTCGCGGGTGTCCGCTACAAAGTCTATCACTCCGTCAACTGATTTGTTCAGCATCTCTGCCATAGCATATTGTGTTGTGGCAGTACAGCCGGAAGTTATCATATACATGATGGATGCAATGAATGTAGGGCCGAATATTCCCGAATCCTCATATCGCTCTGCTAATGCCGGATACTGCTTATCAAAAAGCTTGTCTGAGATACATGCCAGTGCGATACGTTGTCCTGCATAGCTGAAGATTTTCGAAGCCGAAAGCATAATGATATAATTGTCGGTATATCTTGCCACAGTAGGCACGTAAGGCTCCTGATACGGACGGCCGAACGGGCTGCGGAAGTCCATACAGAAATATGCCTGGTCTTCCATCACAATCGTGTCATACTTGGTGGCAAGCTCACCTATGATTTTCAGCTCATCCTCGTCCAGACAGAACCATGCCGGATTGTTCGGATTGGAATATACTATTGCTGCCACATCACCGTCAGACATCATACTTTCAAGTTTATCGCGGAGGGCTTCACCACGGTAATTGTATATATCAAAGAGTTTCCATTTGATACCTAGTATACGCAACTGCGATTTCTGAATCGGAAAACCAGGGTCAATAAACAGAACCTTATCCTTTCCGGGAATACGCTGCGTACATGCTATGAATGCTCCGAACGATGCAGCCACAGACCCTGTAGTAGGCAGACACGCACGTGGAGAAATGTCAATATTTATGAATGCCTTAACAAAACGGGATGCCGCATCTTTTAGTTCCTGTACTCCGGCAGCGGCCGGATATTGTGCCCCTAACCCTTTGTCAAGAGCTGCCTTTTCGGCTTCAATTCCTATTTTGTTGGCAGGCAGCCCAGGAGAGCCCTGGTCCATACGGATGAAAGGTATGCCTGTAAGCTGTTCCAGACGTGATGCTACAAGCAGTACATCGCCTATTGTGGCATTGCGTAGGTCGGCAACCTTCATCTCTTTTACTACCTGCTCCACTAATTCTTTACTGAAGACTTTACTCATAATAGCTTTGAGTTAAAAGACAAAAAAACATAATAACAAAAAAGAATTCAATATATTAAATTAATACTGTAAATCCTTATACAGCAATCTATTTGTACTTATGTTCTTATGTCTAAAAAAATATATATTCTTTTGTCTCAAATTACTCACTTGGAAGCCGCAGCCTCATAACCAATATTAAAGGCACGATGGTTCATTTCCACTACAGCTGCCCCCTTAGAAGAGAAAATCCGTTCTATGCTGTCATAGAGAGTTTCCTTGTCCAGAATCTTTAAATATGCTGCAGCAGCTCCAAGAAGAATCACATTTCCACATTTAGGCATATTGTTTTCTTTGGCTACAGCATCAATATCCAGCGAAATCACATTAGGCAGTGAATTAAGTTCCGCCATTACAGACTCAACTTCCGGATAGTTAGGAATATTCTTGAACGGAGTGGAAGATGTGATAATCCATCCGTCCTTAGCAAGATACGGCAGATAGCGTAGAGCTTCCATTGGTTCGAGGGAAAGTATCATGTCGGCTCCCGCCAAAGGAATGAGGTCGGAAGCAATAGGTTTGTCCGAGAGGCGGAGATTTGACTGAACATCACCACCACGCTGGCTCATACCGTGAACCTCAGCCTGTTTCAGATTCAGTCCGCTACGTGTAGCAGCCTCGCCTATTATGGTTGCGATGGAGAGGATACCTTGTCCTCCCACACCTGAAAGAATTATATCTGTTTTCATTGTTTTTCGGCTCTTTTCTGTTTCAACTTACGGTTCAGTGTCTGCATACATTCACGGCGTGGAATAATCACAGATACACCGTTGTATTCTATCTCTTCGCGAATAATGCGGGTTATCTCGTCCATATTCTTTGGCAATGGAACAACCACACGTACATGCTCCGGCTCCACTCCAAGACCCAGGCAGATAGCCTCAAACTTGTTTGTTCCAGCCGAATCCTGACCACCGGTCATGGCTGTAGTAAGATTGTCGGAAATTACTACAACGATGTTCGACTTATCGTTCACGGCATCAAGAAGTCCTGTCATTCCTGAATGAGTGAAAGTGGAATCGCCTATAATTGCTATTGAAGGGAACTGACCAGCATCGGCTGCCCCTTTTGCCATAGTGATGGAAGCACCCATATCAACACAACTGTGCAAAGCACGGAATGGAGGAAGCGCTCCGAGGGTATAGCAACCAATATCACCGAAAATCTTTGTATCGGCATACTCGGCAGCAACTTTATTAAGTGCATCATACACATCGCGGTGTCCGCATCCGTTACACAGTGCAGGCGGACGAGGAACTACATTTTGTGCCGACGGATATACTTCTGTTGCAGCCAGACCCAATCCTGATTTGACATTGTCCGGATTCAATTCTCCGGTACGTGGCAATGCTCCGCTCAAACGTCCTTTCACTACATACTGCGAAGGTAATACTCCACGAAGTTGTTCTTCGACGAAAGGCTGTCCGTCTTCCACCACAAGTATTTCCTTACATGAATTTGCCAAAGCTATTATTTTATCTGCCGGAAGTGGATATTGTGATACCTTGACAATAGGATAAGGACATCCGTCTGGGTAATTTTCCATTACATAATTATATCCAATACCGCATGCCACTATTCCTAAATCAGCCTTCCCAGAAGATATATTTTCAGCCTTATTGAAAGGAGACTCTTCGGAAAGTTTACGCAAAACCGGCTGAAGTTCGATGACCTCCTTATTGCGACGGCGGGCATTTGCAGGCAGAAGAACCCAATTGGCAGGAGAAGAAGCTCTACCTGTCGATACAACTTCAGAAGCCTCATCCTTAACGGCAACTGCAGCACGCGAGTGTGCCATACGTGTAGTGATTCTCATAAGGACTGGAGTCCCCTCACGTTCTGACATTTCGAAAGCATACTGCATCATGTCGTATGCCTCCTGCTGTGATGAAGGTTCAAGGATAGGAACCATTGCAAACTTGCCGTAGAATCTTGAATCCTGTTCGTTCTGTGATGAATGCATCGAAGGATCATCGGCAGCAATAACCACTACACCGCCATTGGCACCGGTCATTCCGGAATTTACAAAGGCATCGGCACAAACATTCATTCCTACATGCTTCATACACACCAAAGCACGCTTACCTACGTAACTCACTCCAAGAGCAGCCTCCATAGCAGTCTTTTCGTTAGTACACCAACTGCTGTGCAATTTACGTTCTTTCGCTAGCGGATGTTCCTGTATATATTCTGTAATCTCAGTAGAAGGTGTACCCGGATAAGCATATACCCCGGATATACCTGCATGTATGGCTCCCAAAGCTATAGCCTGGTCGCCCAAGAGTAATAATTTCTTACTGTTTTCCATATTTCGAGTTATACTATTTCAAAAGAATCGGCATCATTCAACACCGGGAATTTCTTACGGAATGCTTCCAGTTCCGACATATCTATTTCTACTACCGCTTCGCAAGCCTTACCGTCTTCGCAAGCTTCGATTACCTTTCCGTATGGGTCTATTACAGCACTGCCACCTATGTAAGCGCAATTTGGGTCCTTGCCTACTCTGTTTACACCCACTACGTAACACTGGTTTTCTACGGCTCTTGCCTTCAGGAGCAGTTTCCATGCCTCAACACGAGTAGTCGGCCAACTAGCCACATAGAAAGCTATATCGTAATCATTTCTGTTACGGCTCCAAACCGGGAATCGCAAGTCATAACAAACTTGTAACAAAATCCTCACGTCTTTATAATTGACTATCACACGACGAGTTCCGGCTGTAAAGCGTTTATGTTCCCCACCGTAAGTAAAGAGATGCTTCTTGTCGTACCATTCCACTGTTCCCCCCGGATGTACGAAATAAAATCTGTTATAATACTGCCCCTTATCTTCCAGCGCTATACTGCCTGCTATGGCACATTTCTTACGCTGCGCAGTTCGTTTCATCCAATCCAAAGTCCCTGAATCGGATTTTTCTGCTATACCTTCCGGATTGGTACAGAAACCGGTAGAAAACATTTCCGGCAAGACAAAAATATCAACATCTTCGTATTTGTCGATTATTTCATTAGCCTTCTTGACATTGGCCGAAGGATTGGCCCAAACAATATCTGTTTGTAAAATCACTATTTTCATGCTTTTCACATTTAGAAGAGCCCAAAGGTAACAATTTAATGATAACTCACAAAAAATTACGACAT
>CALUPA010000022.1 GCA_944322395.1 uncultured Phocaeicola sp. | reverse complement strand
TTAAATTTTATCAAAGTTATTTCTTGTTCGGAGTTTCACGCAAAGTATAAATCTTAGAACTCCATGGCGAGTAACTACGTTTTACGCGGCTTATTGTAAGGATAGTTTCTTCCACATCGTGATCGGCGCCCTGAGCTTCGTGCAATGCCATAGATATCGCAGCAATAACTTCTCCGGGAGCTTCACCAAGCTTCATTTCCTTAGCTTCCTTGTGGTCTGTCACATTCTGTGCTTTCATAGCGTTACGCTTACGCAAAGCAATTGCAGACTTACCGACAAACTTAAAGCAAATATAAAGCAGAATCAGACCTGTAAATACGACAGCCATAGCCGAAATCGCCATACCAACACCAACAGGATCATGCTGTTCGAACTTATCCATTTTAGGATTACTTTCTATAGTCTTGTTGTTTGTGCTAGGTGTAACATACTTCTCAGCACTGTCATCCTTCACTTCCCATTCGTTCAAGCCGTCGCTCACCCGGGCATATGAATAATTTTCTTTAAGTACACCAGCCGGAACAACTACCTGATCAAGAAGTTTCTTACCCGAATCATAAAGTCCAATCCAGTTCTCGTTTGTTTTGCTTAATACAAAGTTTGTGTGGAAAGTACCACGACGCGGTGCACCATCCGCCCAAAACAATGTGTGTTGGCGAGGTTTCAAAAGGGTCAACACATCACCTTTTGGAATAAAATAAGTGGCAGTATCACCCGGCTGTGAGCTTACACGAAGCAAGCATCCCGCCAAATCAGCACTGCTATATGACTTGTTGAATATTTCTATCCATCCGCTGTGCAATCCGTAATCATCCTGGAAGTTACTCTGATTATCCACCAGCACTTCATTGATGACTACTTTATTGTTAGGCTTTTGTTCCTTACAGGACGAAAAAGCCACCAACAGCATCAAAGAAAGGAATATTCCGATATTAAATTTTCTCATAATACTTTCTGGATTTAGTTTATTACAAAGGAATATTACCGTGTTTCTTCGACGGATTAGTAAGTTTCTTGGTCTGCAACTGCTGTAATGCACGTATAATGCGGAAACGAGTGTTACGAGGTTCAATCACATCATCGATATAACCATATTTAGCCGCATTATAAGGATTAGCAAACAGTTTGGTGTATTCAGCTTCCTTCTCAGCCATAAATGCTTTAGGATCTTCAGCTTCCTTGGCTTCTTTTGCATAAAGTACTTCTACTGCACCGGCACCACCCATAACGGCAATTTCGGCAGTAGGCCATGCATAGTTCATATCGCCACGCAACTGCTTACAGCTCATCACGATGTGCGAACCACCATACGACTTACGCAAAGTGATAGTAACCTTAGGCACAGTAGCCTCACCATAAGCATAAAGCAATTTAGCTCCGTGAAGGATAACAGCATTATATTCCTGACCTGTACCAGGCAAGAATCCAGGAACGTCAACAAGCGAAACGATAGGGATATTGAAAGCATCGCAGAAACGAACGAAACGCGCTCCCTTACGCGATGCATTACAGTCGAGCACACCTGCAAGGAACTTAGGCTGATTGGCAACAATACCTACAGACTGTCCGTTGAAACGCGCAAAACCGATAATTATATTCTTAGCAAAATCTCTCTGAACTTCAAGGAACTCACCGTTATCTACAATAGCACCGATTACTTCATACATATCGTAAGCCTTGTTTGCACTGTCAGGAATAATTTCGTTAAGAGAATCTTCCAGACGGTCGATAGGGTCTGTACAGTCTACATAAGGAGCTTCTTCAAGGTTGTTCTGAGGAATATAGCTCAAAAGTTTACGAATCAGCGCCAGACCTTCTTCTTCAGTAGAAGCTGTAAAATGTGTTACACCGGAACGTGTTGAGTGTACGCTTGCACCACCAAGGTCTTCCTGCGACACATCTTCACCAGTCACAGTCTTAACCACTTTAGGACCAGTAAGGAACATATAAGATGTACCTTCCATCATAAGAGTAAAGTCTGTCAAAGCTGGAGAATAAACAGCACCACCCGCACAAGGGCCGAAAATACCTGAAATCTGAGGGATAACGCCTGATGCAAGGATATTACGCTGGAATATTTCAGCATAACCAGCCAAAGCATTAATACCTTCCTGGATACGTGCACCCCCCGAGTCGTTAAGTCCGATACATGGAGCACCCATCTTCATGGCCATATCCATTACCTTACATATCTTCTGCGACATTGTTTCAGACAGTGAACCTGCAGATACTGTGAAATCCTGTGCAAATACATACACCAATCGGCCTTCTATAGTACCGTAACCAGTAACAACACCGTCGCCAAGATAATGTTTCTTGTCCATACCGAAATTAGTACAACGATGTTTAACGAACATATCCAATTCTTCGAAACTACCTTCGTCAAGCAACATCGAGATACGTTCACGTGCTGTATATTTACCTTTAGCATGCTGTTTCTCAATAGCTTTTTCACCACCTCCCAAACGAGCCTGGGTACGCAGTTCGATAAGCTCTTTTACTTTTTCCAATTGATTACTCATAGTTATAAGTATTTTTAAAGTTTATAATAACATTAGTTGGACAGAGCAATATTCCTTATAAAAACAAATTGAAGAGTCGGCTTACATAAATAATATGTAAACTGACTCTTCAAACACATATTTATAAAAAACTTATTCCAAGCATCTTCTCCATCCGTATTTTATTTCTCACAAAGTTCTGTCAACACCCCCATTGTTGATTTCGGATGAAGGAAAGCAATATTAAGGTTTTCGGCTCCTTTACGTGGTGACTTGTCTATAAGACGTATACCTTTACCTTCAGCATCAGCCAAAGCATTGGCTACACCATCTTCTACGGCAAATGCCACATGGTGTACTCCCATTCCCCTGTTTTCGATAAATTTTGCAATTGTACTTTCAGGACCTGTCGGTTCCAGAAGTTCTATTTTTGTTTCACCACATTTCAGAAATGCAGTTCTAACTTTTTGGTCTTCAACTGTTTCGATGTTATAACATTTTAATCCCAATACATTTTCATAATATGGCAGGGCTTCTTCTATGCTGTTGACAGCAATACCCAAATGTTCAATATGAGATATTTTCATAATGATGTTGTTTTTTAGATATTAAATTAAAGTTCATAAATTCTGCTAGACAAAGAAAAGAAATTTGGATTAAAATACGAAACATTTCCGTAAATATTTATCCTAATTACCTTTTTATAACGTCTGAATATTTATTTTGAAAACTTTGGTTGACAAATTTTCTATACATTTCGTATATGCTAGACATATATCTTTTCCATTAGCCTGTTCAGCCAGCCCCATTTCAGTCTGTACCAACGACGTGTGCTCAACTGTTTGCCACCGAATCTCAGTATAAAGTCTCTGTAACCATACTTTTTAAAAGGAAGTCCTGCATCTATAAATTCAAAATGACTATATCCTTTTTCCCTGGAATAAAGCATAGCATTCCACACTGCAAGTACGCCCGGATAAAGTGTAGGATAACTTTTACGCATACCTCCCGAAAACAACAGAAACACCGTATCACCTGAAAAAAGACAACATGAGCCTCCTATTATTTTCCCATTATATGACACTGTAAATATTTTGCCCACCTCACCATCCTCTTCCTTCATATCAAGCAGTGTGGTAAAAAATTCCATTGCCGGTAAATACTTAAAGACTTTAGAGCTATAGTAATTCTTCAGCATTCTGAAAAAAGACTTGACCTGCTGTTTGCTATCTGCAACTCCCATTACTGCCCCATTTTTCAGTCCTTGCTGTATCTGACGCTTTCTTGATGCCCCCATCCACTTGTCAATAGTAGCATGATGAATAGAGTTTATAACCCTCAGACGACGGATTGGAAAATATCCGTTTCGCCTGAAATACCGATATCCGAACAAAGGCTCGTTTAAATTTCTGAATTCGATAACAAAAAAATTATCCTTGTTACGGTTTGTAAAATAAGTAAGAAGCTCTTCGAATATCAAGTCATGCCTTATTTCTGTATCAAAATATTCGCCTGTATCGTATACCACACACTTATTCATAAGCCATGACTTCCTGATTACACACAATAATTTTCCTATAGGTCTGTCTCCATCAAAAGCCACCAACATAAAAGGAGTATACCCGGGAGTCCGTTCTAGAATCCGAAACAGGCTTACCGAATGAAAGACGTTCTTCCCAGGAAGTTGAGGCAACGCTTCAGAATGCTCGTATGTAACCAAACGTATTGCCATATATCGCAAATTTACATAAAAAATTCCAGCCTTAAAAACTAAAACCTTATATTTTAACAATGTATCCAGGAATTAAAAGTCTGAAAACTATGTCTTCCACTTTGTACTTCACTCGGTTTACACTATATTTGTAGAAATCATTTAATTAAAAACAATCATTTATGGAAAATTTCAGCGACCTCATAAAATCAAGACGCAGCATGCGCAAATTCACTTCTGAAGAACTTACCCAGGAAGAAGTGGTAGCGCTTCTTAAAGCAGCACTCATGTCTCCAACATCAAAGCGCACAAACTGCTGGCAGTTCATTGCCGTAGATGATAAGGAAACACTCGAAAAACTGTCATACTGCAAGGAATCAAGCGCATCGTTCATAAAAGATGCTGCACTGGCCATTGTTGTGACAGCCGACCCTATGGCTAGCGATGTATGGATTGAAGATGCATCTATTGCATCAATAATGATACAGTTACAGGCAGAAGACCTCGGACTGGGCAGTTGCTGGGTACAGTTGCGCGAAAGATTCACTGCAAACGGAGTCTCTTCAAACGAATATGTACACGAAGTGCTAGACCTTCCGCTACAGTTACAGGCTCTTTCTATAATAGCCATCGGACACAAAGGAATGGAAAGGAAACCTTTCGACGAATCACACTTGCAATGGGAAAAAATCCACATAAACAAATACGGAGGTAAATAATGACGGAACATTCAGCATACAGTCCCTCAATAGTATTAATAGGTGCCGGAAACGTAGCAACCCACTTGGGCAGAGCATTTCATGAAGCAGGATGCAGAATAAGAATGGTTTATAGCCGGACTCAGGAATCGGCAAAAATGCTTGCCGAAAATATCGGCTGCCCTTACACCACAGACATAACATCAGTAGACAATGAAGCTGATATTTATATCGTTTCATTAAAGGACTCTGTCTTGGAAGATATCCTCCCAAAGTTAGTAGAATGCAACCGTAAGGCTCTGTTTGTTCACACAGCAGGAAGTGTTTCCATCGACATATGGAAAGGGCTTACAGACAGATACGGTGTCCTCTACCCTATGCAGACATTCAGCAAACAGAGAAAAGTTGATTTCGAGAATGTTCACTTTTTCATCGAAGCAAACTCAAAAGAAGATACAGAAATACTAACCAGGACAGCATCCCTGATAAGCAGTCACGTATTCGAAGCCTCATCGGAACAGAGAAAATACCTGCACATATCTGCCGTTTTCGCATGCAATTTTGCCAATCACATGTACTCCATATGCGAACACCTGCTTTCCTCTCACGGATTGCCATTCAGTGCTATGCTCCCACTTATCGACGAAACGGCCGAGAAAGTTCATCATCTCACACCCGTATCAGCACAGACAGGACCGGCACAGCGCAATGACCACAATATCATGGACAATCACCTGTCTATGCTTAATGACGAGCCGGAAATAGCAGAACTGTACAGACTTATTAGTAAAAGTATTCGCAAATTTCAAGGAAACAATAAATAGACATTCATTATGATAAACTACGACCTGACAAAGATAAAAGCCCTCTTCTTCGATGTTGATGGGGTGTTGAGTGGCGATACCGTACCCCTCCATCCCAATGGTGAGCCTATGCGAATGGTAAATATAAAAGACGGATATGCCATACAGCTGGCTGTAAAATGTGGACTGCATGTAGCCATAATCACCGGCGGACGTACAGAAGCCGTAAGATTAAGATTCGAAGGGCTTGGTGTGAAAGACGTATGCATGGGAGCATCAGTAAAGACTAAGGAATACAATGAACTGATGCAGAAATACAATCTAAAACCGGAAGAAGTACTCTATATGGGCGACGATATCCCCGACTATGAGGTTCTCCGCCTTGTAGGTCTGCCATGCTGCCCGTCGGATGCCGCACCAGACATCAAAGCAGTGTGCAAATACATATCACATCGTGCAGGAGGTCAAGGTTGTGGTCGTGACGTAATAGAACAGGTACTCCGTGCCCAAGGCAAATGGATGTCACATGAAGATGCATTCGGATGGTAAACCTAAAAACTCAAAAACATATGTTGGACAATCTCAAGAAATACAATATAATACTGGCATCAAACTCTCCCCGCCGCCGCGAACTACTCTCCGGTTTGGGGATTGATTACGAAGTAAAACTAGTTAACGGTGTAGACGAAAGCTATCCTTCACATCTTAAAGGAGGCGATATTCCTGAATTCATTTCACGCATAAAGGCGGCTGCCTACCGCCCGTTTATGGCAGAAAACGATCTCGTGATAACAGCAGACACAATAGTATATGCCAACGGGGAAGTGTTAGGAAAACCAAAAGACAGAGAAGATGCCTTCAGGATGCTGAATGTTTTATCTGGACATACACATCAGGTAATGACTGGAGTAAGCATCACCACACGCGAGTTTCAGAAAAGCTTCTGCTCTGTGTCAGATGTCACTTTCGACACTTTGACTGACGAAGAAATTGATTACTATATAGACAACTACAAGCCCTACGATAAGGCCGGAGCATACGGCATCCAGGAATGGATAGGATTTATAGGAGTATCACGCTTAAATGGTTCCTATTTCAATGTCATGGGACTACCGGTACAGAGGCTTTACAGGGAGCTAAAAAACATAAAATAATAATCACAGAAAAAATGCCTTGACGTTTTGATCAAAACGACAGTTCGTTTTACCTAAAACGCCAAGGCATTTTTCTGTGTATGATTAGAACTGGATTATATATCTTTCACGTATTAATCATTGAATTCCACTTTCATCTAATAATAGGATTTCTTTCCCTATATTTCTGCGGCGACATCCCTACCTGCTTCTTGAAGAATGTTCCAAAGCTGGAAGGATTAGGAAAATTGAACTCTTCGGATATTTCCTGAACAGTCTTGTTCGTACTGTCAAGCATCGCCATACACTTGCGGATTATAGCCTTGAAAACTAATTCCTGAACTGTATATCCGCATACCGCTTTAGACAGTCCGGATAAATATTTGGGAGAAAGGAAAAGTTTACCGGCATAGAATTCCACTCCGCGTTCGGACATGAAATGACGGTCTATAAGCTGTATAAGACGGAGAAATATTTCAGTGCGTCTCGCTCCGGCAGAATTACCGGAAAGAAACTTTTTCTGAAATACAGAACATAATCTATACGTCAACGAAAGCAATAGAAGGCGTTTTTCGTATACAGGAAAAAAATCATCCTGTTGCGGTTGTTCTGTTCCGATGAGTGCTATATATCCTGCAACATCATCTTCATCGCCGGTATTCCATACACAATGTGTTTCCGGCGACATCTGCGAGTAGAGATGCACGGAATAGACCATATTCCCCAACACGTCACGTATAGGCAGCACCTTGTATATAATGATGCTTAGTTCAATATCATCGGACTGACTGGTTATACGGAAATATGAACCTTCGTGGATGAATACCGTCTCGCCAGTATGAGCCTTATACTGTTTCCCTGAAAGATTGAAATCAAACTTACCTTTATGACACACTATCAAACCTATACCGAAATTGATGAATCCCTTTTTCATACTTTCCGGAAAATCAAAAACCGGTCCGCCTGATGAACATACATCAGACTGACCGGATATTTTTTCTTCCAGCTTTATTAATCTTTCAGAACTGTTTATCATGCCAACTTAACTTTGCGCTAAGTTAATAAAATTACCGGACTTAGCGGAAAAAATTCCCGCTAAGCCGATAATTTCCTCTTACGATATGGATAAACAAGAACGAAAAGCATCGAAATCATGCACCCGTAGAATGTCCAGCCGGACATTTCCTTTACGGCAGAGAGTGTAGCCTGAACCTGTACCTTGCCTTTAGTGGATATGGCAGCCATATTTTCTGCCTCTGTTTCACTTTTTCCCTGATAGCGCATTCCTCGCACTGTCTGGTCGTACGAAGTTGCATTTTGAACTTCAACCCTGTCTACATCGTGAGCGAAACGAGTGATATAGTTCTGCTGGCGGTGCTGCAGGACATTAGTGTAAAGCGCAGTACCTATACATGGTCCAAGAACCATACGCACCGAAAGCATAATGCAAATCCATGTGGAAAGATACTTGTACGGCATACGCTGGTTGGCATGTACCGCAGCAAGCGAGTATATAAGCATCATTCCGGCAGAACGGATTATCACCGGATATTTCATTCTCTCATAGAGTCCTGCTGTCTGAACTTCGAAATACATGAACAGTGCCGACAGACCTATCAAAAGAAATCCTGTGCCAAAAAGATATTTCAGTTTCACTCCTTTCGAACCTAACACTATGGCTATCACTGCTCCTATTAAATATCCCAATATACTCCAGTTTCCAAGAGCGGCATTCTGCCAGTTGTCTATCTTCATACCCACTCCGGTAAAGACATTGACAAACATGGAACTGGTGTTGAATATCATCAACAGAAGGAAAAGTATGATACCCATATTTATGGTACGCAGGCGGAACACTTCCATCATGAAGTATGGTGAACGACCTGAAGACTCCATGTAGAAGAAAGCTGCACCGAACACTACTGCCAATACAGTGGAACGGACTATGGTGGGGTCTGAATACCAGTCGAGGGTCTTGCCGTAGACCAGTACATAGACTATACATGTCATCATAGAGCTGAACACTGCAACACTTCCGAATTTACGGAAATTAATCGGGAAGCGTCGGCTGTTATAGCTGTGATACGGCATTGTAACCATTATTATAAGTATGGCTGCAAGTGTCATTCCCATCATGTAATAATATACGTCCTGCCACTGATATTCGTATGCCAGCCATGCAGTGAGCGATGTTCCTATCTGACCGAGTATCATAAAGAAAAGGTATATGATAGGCATACTCTTGCTCTTTTCGGCATCAAGTGTATCCCAGCCTTCTTCTGTGGTAGGTTCCATTCCGGGAGTAATATTCCTGGTGGCCTCCATCCCGAAAGCATATTTTATCAAAGTAAAGAGGTTCACCATCATAAGCACCATACGGAGGAACCCCATGATAAGGCTGCATAATGCAAGAAGGAAGATGCTGTCAGTAACAGCACACACATAACTGAGGATGTACAAAAGTGAAAAGCCCACCACGCACATCATCTTTTCACGACGGATACATACCAGCTGATAGAAAAATGGAGCAAAGGCAGCCATACCTATCGAAGTGACAAATCCTACAAACTGAATATGTTCCGACTGGATTCCCAATCCGCTTGTCATCTCTCCGCTATTGGCTGTATACACTCCGCCTACAGTCAGTATCGGGATGAAAAGCAGTATCAGCAAGATGATGCCTACTGGTTTGGGAACCCAATTATAGAATGGATAATTCTTTGGCATAGATTATAATTTAGCTTTCACAATAACCATCATTCCGGCAGCAAGGCGTTCATTGTCTTCCTTGCTCAGTCCTTCGAAATCTATCCTTACGGGGACACGCTGGCGTATCTTCACAAAGTTTCCGGCAGAATTGTCGGTAGGAACAAGCGAGTATTTTGAACCTGTAGCACCGGATATGGCTGTAATCTTTCCCTTGAATTCCTTGTCGCTTACAGCATCTACAGTGAGTGTCACCTCCTGACCTATATGAAGATTTTCCACCTGAGTTTCCTTATAGTTGGCTATCACCCATTTCTGTGTGTCGGGCAATATGTAAGTTATAGTCTGTCCAGCTGAAATGAACTGTCCTTCCTCTATGGCACGGCGTCCCAGCTGTCCGTCGCACGGTGCTGTAACCACTGTGTATGAAAGATTCAGTCGTGCCATGTCGAGTGCAGCCTGTGCACGCTGTACGGCAGCTTCCATGTTCTGACGACGTGTTGATACTTCGTTCACTCCAGACATTGCAGCTTCCTGCTGACGTTTCAATGCCACAAGTTTTTTCTTTGTTGCCTCATATTCTGTCTCTATCTGTTCCAGCTGGATAGGTGTTGCCGCATTTCTCTGAAGAAGGTTTTCGTAACGTTTGCGGTCCTTGTCCAGTTTTGCCAGACGGATTTCTACTTCCGAAATAGAAGCCTCATAAACCGAAGCGGAAGCTTTGGTAGTCTGAAGTGTCTGACCAATAACGGAAGCTCCTGCCATAGCATCTTTCAGTGCAGCCTCAGCCTCCATTACACGAATGCGATATTCGCGATCGTCAAGTACCATCAGCGTATCACCTTTCTTCACCATCTGATGTTCGGTGAAATAAACCTTCTTTATATATCCGGATGCACGGAGGTTTACGGGTGAGATGTATTGTTCTATCTGTGCATCATTGCTTGTTTCGTTCAGTTTGTAACTGAGGAACATTACTCCAATCTGGTAAAGTCCTGCAAGGAGGATTATAATTCCAAATGTACTTGCCAGCATCTGGCGGCGACGTTGTTTTCTAAGTTTTGCAGCTTGTTGCTCAAGTGTATTTTTCTTTATATCAAGTTCTTTTGTTTCCATATCGTTTTTTA
The DNA here is from genome assembly GCA_944322395.1 of uncultured Phocaeicola sp. Classification (GTDB taxonomy): domain Bacteria; phylum Bacteroidota; class Bacteroidia; order Bacteroidales; family Bacteroidaceae; genus Phocaeicola. The sequence goes on along the minus strand of CALUPA010000022.1, from coordinate 23,023 downwards.
TTTGAAGTTATACTTATTTCAACAGTGTCTCAAGTTTTCCTGTAAGTTTCAGCATCGTAAGATTATTTATGCGGTAGTTGTAATGTGCAGTCACGTAGTTGTTCTGTGCCTCACTCATACGCATTTCGTCCTGAAGTACTTCTGTCATCGATGCCACACCTTCACGATAGCGGTCGGAAGTCACCTCATAAACATCCTCTGCCAGAAGGTAGTTATCTTTCTGCTTGGTGAAATTGCGGCGGCTGTTCATAAGATCATTCGTGGCGTTCAGATACTGTGTTCTGAAACTTTTCAATGCATTTTCATACGACAGTTTTGCATTTTCAATGTCAAGTTTTGCCTTTCTTATCTTAGACCGTTTGTCCAGTCCGTCGAATATAGGAACTCTGAGTGTCAGACCTATGCCCGATGAGTTATACCATTTGCTTGACGGTCCGGAATGAAACCAGTTCTTTGCCTTGTCGGTAAAAGCCGAATACATGAAACTACCTGTAAGCGAGAGTGAAGGGATATATCCCTGCGAAATCATCTTCTTCTGTTTCTCTGCCAGTGTTCCTTGTTTCTTCAGTAGTTCCAGTTCCGGCTGAGCTTCGTACAATCCGCTCATCCCCACTGGAATAATACTTTCTGTATCAACCGGAGTGAGAGTAATCTCTGTTTCCGCAGGATAGTCTATAACATATTTCAGCATGTTTATCTGCTGACTGAGCATTGCTACTGCATTGTCATACTGTACCTGAAGATTTTCAAGGTTGATATTTACACGTTTCACATCCACTTCCATCGCCATACCATTGTCGAAAAAAGCTGTCGTAATGTCCCTCAACTCCTCCAGACGTGTAATGTTTTCTTTTACTATCGAAATCTGTTCGGCTGTGCTTTGTCCCAGATAATACATCTTGGTTATTTGCATAATCAGGTCCTCGCGTGCTTTATCGTAAGAAAGGGTGTTTATTTCATCCATCATCTTTGTAACCGACATGGCCGTATATATGGTCTGATTATAAAGAGGCATTTGGAGTTGAAGCCCTGCCGATGCATTATACTGCAACGTCTTTGTCACATTATAAGGGTTACCGTATGCAGAACCGTCGGTAACAGAAACGGGAGGATTAAAATTGTCGTTGAAAGATGCCACCGCACTGATTTGGGGCAACAGTTTTGAACGATTCTCCGAAATACTGTGCTTTCCTTTTATAATTTCATTGCGCTTGGTCTGTAGTGTAAGGTTGTTCTCTATACCTATTTGCAGACATTTTTCCAGCGTCAACACCTGTTGCGCTCCAAGAGGAAAAAGCGAACAGGCAAAAGCAAAATTGAGTAATAGTCTTTTCATATCGTTTATCTTGTTTATCTGCCGCAAAGTTAGAGTGTTACGTCAAAACAGTCGTTACGATATTTTCGCTTTTGATGTTCATATTTTCCCTTTTAGATATGAAGTGATAATAATGACAAGTAAAATAGTATTTCCATAAAAAGAATTACTGATACAGAAAATTACACATCAGTGCATTAAAACAATTTAACTATCTAAAAATAGGATTATTACGAATATTCCGTAGATTTGCGAAACATTCGTAATAAGTAATACTATATGGAAAAACTAACATTTCAGGAAGAAGAAGCCATGCGTTTCATCTGGCAACTTGGTCCGTGCTTTGTAAAGGATGTTGTGGGGTGTTATGACGAACCCGTCCCACCATATACTACAGTAGCATCGATAATAACCAACCTTAAAAGAAAAGGTTACCTGAAAGCCGAAAGATTCGGAAATACCTACAGGTATACCCCACTAGTGAAACAGGAAGACTACACAAAAAGTTCGGTAAGCAGCCTGGTAAAAAACTACTTTGCCAACTCATATAAGGAAATGGTTTCTTTCTTTGCCAAGGAACAGAAGATTTCGAAAGATGAACTTAATGAAATCATAAATCTGATAAAAAAGAATGAAGACAAATAGGCTACTGCAAGAGAACTGAAAAACCATCAATACTTTAAAATACATTCGCTATGATATACCTACTTCAAGTCAATCTGGGCATAATCCTGTTTTATGCACTGTACAAACTGATATGCACACGCGATACTCTCTTCAATTCAAGACGACTGATACTTATGCTGTCACTTATTCTTCCGTTCATCATACCGCTGATTGATATCCGTGAATGGATGGAGACGCGTGACAGCCTGGTAATGCTGACAAACTTTGATTATTCTGCCACTATTCCAGAAATAGTTGTAGGAACAGCAGAAGCAGATACAGGGAATCAAGTATTAATAATTTCAGAATGGATAAAATACATATATATCGCTGGCATAATAGCATTATCCATAAGACTGATAATTCAATCCATAAGTTTATATCTGATTATACGTAAAACACCGGAAAAGGAAATAAACGGAATACGTATAAAGTACATGAAAGACAAGTCTGGTCCGTTTTCATTCTTCAACTGGATTTTCCTGAATCCTGACAATGTGAAAGAAGAGGAAATGAACGAAATTCTCACTCACGAAATGGCTCATGTCCGCCAGAAACATTCCATAGATGTAATTATCTCCGAACTGGTAAATATATGCTGCTGGATTAATCCATTCGCATGGCTGATAAAACGCGAAGTGAGACTGAATCTTGAATTCCTGGCAGACAGAAAGGTTATGGATGCCGGATTCGCCACAAAAAGCTATCAATATCACCTGCTTGGACTGACATACAATCACAAGTACGGTTTATCTAATAATTTTAATTTTTCTCACCTTAAACAACGTATCATTATGATGAACAAGAAAAAGACAAACGGTGCGGGACATTTCAAATATGCCCTGTTCGCCATTCCGGCCTTTGCTCTACTCCTTGCCGGAAACATTTCCTGCTCTTCGGAGGCATCGAAAACTGATGATGTAAAAGAAAAGGCTGATGTGGTAGAAGTTCCTATCGACAAATCTACCACAAAAGACGAAGCATTCGCTGTAGTAGAACAGATGCCAGAATTTCCCGGAGGCATGAAAGAACTTATGACATTCCTTAAGGATAACATACAATATCCTAAGGCAGCTCAGGACAAAAAAGTACAAGGCAGAGTCATTGTACAGTTCGTAGTTGAAAAAGACGGAACACCTACTGAGTTTAATGTATTACGTTCTATTGACCCGGACCTTGACAAAGAAGCATTAAGAGTATTGGGCGAAATGCCTAAATGGAAACCAGGAATGCAGAAAGGTCAGGCTGTAAGAGTGAAATACACTGTTCCGGTAAATTTCAAACTCCAGTAGTAAAATTTATTACAATAGATTACTGACAATATAAAAAAGTCCGGACAGGAAATTAAATGGCACTGTCCAGACTTTTTTTATATTGTATATGAGTAAAGATTATACTTTCTTAATATAATCTACAATCCACTGACCAACTTCCTTGGTACCGTATTTGGCACCGCCTTCTACCTGAATTTCAGGAGTACGGACATTAGCATCAAGTGAAGCATCAACGGCACGACGGATCAATGCACCTTCTTCTTTCAAATCAAAATATTCGAACAGCATTGCTACAGACAATATCTGTGCCAATGGATTGGCTATGTTCAGCCCTTTAGCCTGTGGCCATGAACCGTGGATAGGCTCGAATACCGGTGTACTTTCGCCTGTAGAAGCAGATGGAAGAAGTCCCATAGAACCGCTGATTACAGAACAGGATACTGAGGAGCCATTTCCTGAGCAATCTGTCTCCACAAACGTGAAGAAGCAAGAACATTTGCCTTATCAACCACAGTAAGGTGTTTGCGGCGCTTCATAGCATATTCGAAACCAACTTTCAGGATTCTTTCGATTTCGGGACGGGTGTACATATTTGTATCGTACGCCTTGTCGTTATCCTGATACTTTTCACCGAAATACATACCTCCTGTCAGCTCGCGGATACAAAGGAAGTCTGCACCATCAACAAGTTCTGCTTTAAGAGGAGATTTGTGTACCAGACATTTGAAAGTCTGCACAGGTCGGATATTTGCAAACAAACCGAGTTTTTTGCGCATAGCCAGAAGTCCCTGTTCCGGACGGACTTTTGCTGTAGGGTCATTATCGAATTTAGGGTCGCCTACTGCCGAGAACAATACCGCATCGGCATTTTTACAAGCCTCGTAAGTTGCTTCAGGAAACGGATCGCCCACTTTATCTATTGCATCTGCACCACAGATGGCATATTCGTATGAAACTTTATGTCCGAATTTCTCACAAACTGCTGTCATTACATCTACTCCCTGAACGGAGATTTCCGGTCCTATTCCATCACCGGCTAATACTGCTATTTTAAAATCCATTGTATTTGAGTTTTAAGTTTATTTTCTAATCAATAAGATTCAACATTTTTATTGTAGCTTTAATTGCTGCTTCTGTCTGGTCGGCATCCAAACCACGGGTACGGAATTCCTTATCTTCGTAGTTCCATGTTATTACTGTCTGTACAAATGCGTCTGTACGTCCGCCCGGTGGAATTGTAACGGCATAATTCACAAGCATTGGGAACTTACGGTTCAGTGTCCCTTTATATATCTTTCGCAATGCGCGTACAAAAGCATCGTACTGACCATCACCACTTGAGCTTTCCTGATATACTTTACCGTCTATCTCTATACTCAATGTAGCCATAGGTTTCAATCCCTGGGCAAGAGTGACAAAGTAACTCAAAAGCTTGACCTTTTTGTCTACAGTATCATGTTTGAGCACATCGCTTATGATATAAGGCAAATCGTCCTGAGTTACAAGTTCCTTACGGTCGCCAAGTTCGATGATACGGTCTGTCACCTTACGCATGGATTCTTCATCCAGCTGCAGTCCCAGACTTTCAAGATTCTTACGGATATTTGCCTTACCTGAGTTCTTACCCAAAGCATATTCCCTCACACGACCGAAACGTTCCGGCTGAAGATCGTTGAAATAAAGATTGTTCTTGCTGTCACCGTCGGCATGAACACCTGCCACCTGAGTAAATACATTCTGACCTACTATAGGCTTGTTGGCTGGGATACTTATACCTGAATATGATTCAACTGTACGACTTATCTCGTTCAAGCGGCTCTCGTCAATATGTGTTATAGCCTGAAAATGATCTTTCAATATCGCCTGCACACTGGCAAGAGGAGCATTCCCTGCACGCTCGCCTAGACCATTAATTGTAGTATGAAGACCTTTCACACCGCTCAGAACTGCTGCCAATACATTGCTGACAGCCAGGTCATAATCATTGTGTGCATGGAAATCGAAATGCAAATCAGGATAGCGTTTCTTCATTTTTCGCATATACTCTATCACCTGAAGAGGATTCAGAATACCTAAAGTATCGGGCAACATAAAACGTCTGATACCTGTATCAAGTAGTCCGTCAATAAGTCCATAGACGTATTCTGGTGAGTCTTTCATACCGTTACTCCAGTCTTCAAGATAAAGATTCACCTCCATATCTCGCTCTGAGGCATAATCAACAGTACGGCGAATATCCCCTAAATGTTCCTCAAGTGTTTTCTTCAACTGATAGCGGCAGTGTTTCTCCGACCCCTTTGAAAGAAGGTTTATCACACGTCCACCTGCATTATGTATCCAATCAACAGAGACAGTACCGTCCACAAAGCCAAGTACCTCTACCTTATATAGCATATTGTGGCGTGCTGCCCAATCGCATATCATCCTGACAGCATTCAGTTCTCCGTCGGACACACGTGCCGATGCCACCTCTATCCTGTCAACTTTCAGGTCTTCGAGCAACATGCGGGCTATCATCAGTTTTTCATGCGGTACAAACGATACTCCGCTGGTCTGTTCACCGTCGCGGAGTGTTGTATCCATTATTTCTATTACAGGATGATTCATATTTATCAGTTCAATTATTATCTGTTACTTACAGCTTCTTCGTATGCTGCTATCTTGTCCCTGTTCTCTACAAGGAAATCTATATCGTCCAGACCGTTCATCAGGCAGTGCTTTTTATAAGCATTTATCTCGAATTTCTCCGATTTACCTGTAGCCTTGTTTGTGATAGTCTGTTCAGGAAGATTTACCTCTACCTCATTTTTCGGGTCGGCATATATGGAATCGAAAAGTTCTTTCAGGAATTCTTCGCTAACCACTACCGGAAGAACGAAATTGTTCAGTTCGTTATTCTTGTGAATATCGGCAAAGAAACTTGACACTACCACTCTGAATCCATATCCGGCAATAGCCCATGCCGCATGCTCACGGCTTGAACCGCTTCCGAAATTCTTTCCTGCCACCAGTACCTGTCCGCTATATTTAGGATCGTTCAGTACGAAGTCTTTATTCAGCGAACCGTCCGGATTATATCTCCAGTCGCGGAAAAGATTATCACCGAAAAACTTCTCATCGCGTGTAGTCGCCTTGAGGAAACGTGCCGGGATTATCTGGTCTGTATCCACATTTTCCAAAGGCAAAGGGATACAAGTGCTTGTTATTATATCGAATTTCTGTTTCATTGTTATACTCTATTTATTGATTACATAAGTGTTCTTGGATCTGTTATCACTCCTGTTACTGCGGCTGCTGCGGCTGTAAGCGGACTTGCAAGCAATGTTCTTGAACCAGGTCCCTGACGTCCTTCGAAGTTTCTGTTGCTTGTTGAAACTGAATATTTGCCGGCTGGAATCTTGTCGTCGTTCATGGCAAGACATGCTGAACATCCCGGCTGACGGATCTCAAATCCGGCTTCTTCCAAAATCTTGTCAAGACCTTCTTCACGAATCTGTTCGTCCACCATCCATGAGCCCGGAACGAGCCATGCAGTAATGTTATCTGCTTTCTTGCGTCCTTTAACTATCGAAGCAAAGGCACGGAAATCTTCTATACGTCCGTTTGTACATGCCCCAAGGAAAACGTAATCCACTTTCTTTCCTATTAGTTTTTCCCCCGGAGCGAATCCCATGTATTGCATTGATTTCTCGAAAGAACCTTTCTCCACTTCACTCATACCGTCTGTAGTAGGGATATCAGAAGTAATGGCCATACCCATACCAGGGTTAGTCCCGTATGTAATCATCGGCTGAATATCTGCTGCATCATAGCGGACTTCTTTATCGAACACAGCGTCATCATCACTTTTCAGAGTCTTCCAGTAGGCAAGCGCCTTATCCCACTCTTCTCCCTTAGGTGCATATTCGCGTCCTTTGATGTATTCAAAAGTCACTTCGTCCGGAGCTATCATACCGCCACGTGCCCCCATCTCGATAGAAAGGTTACACAGTGTAAGACGTCCTTCCATAGTAAGACTGCGGATTGCTTCTCCAGCATATTCCACGAAATATCCTGTAGCACCACTTGTAGTCATCTTCGACATCATATATAGTGCTACGTCTTTTGCAGTCACTCCTTTGCCCAGTTTTCCGTCGATAGTAATACGCATTGTCTTAGGACGTGCCTGAAGAATACACTGCGATGCCATAACCATTTCCACTTCACTTGTTCCGATACCAAAAGCTACAGCTCCCATAGCACCGTGAGTAGAAGTATGCGAATCGCCACATACTATAGTCATTCCTGGAAGTGTCAATCCCCTCTCAGGACCAACCACATGGATGATACCGTTCTTCTTGTTCATCATTCCGAAATGTGTCAGACCGAAATCGGCTGCATTCTGTGCCAAAGCATCTACCTGAGCTTTTGATACCGGATCCTCAATCGGCTTGTCCTGGTCGTGAGTCGGAGTGTTGTGGTCCGGCATACAGTAAATTTTCTCAGGACGGAAACACTTCAAACCACGAGCACGCATACCAGCGAAAGCCTGCGGACTTGTCACTTCGTGGCAATAAAGACGGTCTATATATAATTGGGTAGGTCCTTCTTCAACCTTCTGCACTACGTGTGCATCCCATATTTTGTCAAATAAAGTATTCATGTTTATTTTTAGTTATTGAGTTTTTAAGGTTTTCAGACATAAGAACAAAACGACATATTTACTTGATTATATCTCATATTTTTTATTTATGTACTTATGTTCTTTTGTCTGAAAAGCTACTTGTATTATTTTTTGAACTTGTTGATACAGTCGATATAAGCTTCTACCGAGGCAGCAATGATATCTGTATTGGCACCGAATCCATAGAACATCTGACCATCATATTCCACCTGCATATGTACTTTACCCACATCATCACTACCTTTGCTGATAGCCTGGATAGTAAATTCCTTCAGTGTCATCTGACGTTTGATAATCTGCTTGACAGCTTTAATAGCGGCATCCACAGGACCATTACCGGTAGCTGCAGCTTCGAAATGCTCTCCAGAAATGTTAAGTCCAAGACTGGCAACAGAACGCACACCTACACCACTTGTAACCTGCAGATATTCCAATTTGATATGGTGGTTCACATTTCTGTCGGCACCAGCCAATACCATAATATCATCGTCAGAAATATCTTTCTTCTTGTCGGCAAGCTTAAGGAAGTCCTCATAAACCTTGTCAAGTTTTTCCTGAGTCATATCCAATCCTAGAATATGAAGTCTGTGTTTCAATGCTGCACGTCCGCTGCGAGCTGTCAATACGATAGCATTGTCATCAATACCCACATCCTTAGGGTCGATAATCTCGTACGTCTGAACATTCTTCAATACTCCATCCTGATGGATTCCTGACGAATGTGCAAATGCATTACGTCCCACAATAGCCTTGTTAGGCTGAACAGGCATATTCATCAGGCTTGAAACCATTCGGCTTGTAGGATAAATCTTTGTAGTATTGATGTTTGTATCAATATCAATGTCATTGTGGCAGCGAAGAATCATAGCCACCTCTTCAAGAGAAGTATTTCCGGCTCTCTCACCTATACCATTGATAGTCACCTCAACCTGTCTTGCTCCGCTCAAAACACCGGAAATGGTATTTGCAGTAGCCATACCCAAATCATTATGGCAGTGAGTGGAAATTATGGCCTTGTCTATTCCATTGACATGTTCCATCAAATATTTGATTTTTGCGCCATATTCTTCAGGAAGACAGTATCCGGTAGTATCAGGAATGTTTACTACTGTAGCTCCTGCCTTGATTACAGCTTCCACTACTCTAGCCAGATATTCATTTTCAGTACGTCCGGCATCTTCAGCATAAAACTCTACATCCTCAACATATCGCTTAGCATATTTTACAGCAGCGACAGCACGTTCTATGATTTCTTCCCTAGTAGAATTGAATTTGTACTTAATATGCGAATCTGATGTACCGATTCCTGTATGAATTCTTTTATGCTTTGCATATTTCAAAGCCTCGGCAGCTACATCAATATCTTTCTGCACAGCGCGTGTAAGTGCACAGATAGTTGGCCATGTCACTGCCTTTGATATCTCAATTACTGAATTGAAGTCACCGGGACTTGAAACCGGAAAGCCAGCCTCAATAATGTCCACTCCAAGTGCTTCCAACTGGCGGGCAACCTGAATCTTTTCTACAGTATTAAGCTGACAACCAGGAACCTGCTCACCATCTCGAAGAGTTGTGTCAAAAATAAATAATCTCTCACTCATATTCATTGCATTTTATATAGTTATCAAAAAAAAGCCTTTCGCACAGGGAAGTGAGAAAGGCTTGATATATCTTTATGTTCTTACATCAGTATGCACGCGACTCACTTCCCACCAGTGTACCTAGTAGAATAATAATACCGCATAGCAGAATATGTAAAAACATTGTATTCATATAATTTTCTTTTTGTTCGATGCAAAGGTATATATATTTTTGAAATAACGAAATAAAATGAAAGTTTTTCTCTGATTTTAACAACAATTTAATAGTAACAAATTATCATTGATACCATTTATGCTATCTATATTATCCTAAGCGCAAACACTCATGCTATTTTATTCTTCTATATTCAGTTGTTATATACCTATTTCACATATTTCCTTCTATTTCCATGCGTTTCATTTCTTTTTCGCTGACTCCGAATTTCTTTCCATAGCGAATCCAGTATGAACGTGCTGCCATCTTAAACAGCCATTTGGGAAGTGGCATTGTAGCCGTTAAATCTTTGTAGTTTCTTTTGTTTACAGATTCCGACAATCTTTTTATTGCCCTTACAGCTATATATCTGAACGGAGTGTCAAGTATAGCCTCCCCACTGCCTAGCATGAGGACCGAACCCATAGGAAGATTGTTATGCCGACAGAAATATCTTATCATACTTACAGCCACACAGTTCTGCTCATACTCCAGAAATCCGCAGTTAATCAATATTGAAATAACAGGTCTATTCTTAGGAAGATTGGTTTCCAGATTTTTCAAGAAGTTCAGCAGTCCCACAGGAAGGGAGTCGGCATACAGTGGAAATACAATAACGACGTCCGAATATTTCTCCATCTCTGCAATCAGTTCATGATGGTTGGACTTAGTTATGTTGAAGTAGTCACATTGCAGCTTGCTGTATTTAATAAAAATCTCCGAGTATTTTCTTGAGTTCGATTTCGGAGCACGTGGGCTACCGTTAATAATCATTACTTTTCCCATTTCTTAAATTCATTTTGAACAGTTTTCTCCACTTCGTGTTCCGTTACGAATACTATCTCATATTTCCCAAAGTTCATGTTTCGTGCATTGCGTTCCACCAGCTGTCGGAATATCTCCTGTTCCTCACTGTCAGTATTGCCATACGCTATTATTACAGCATCCTTAGTTGCCACATTACGCTGCACATGGTGAGTCTCTCCCTGGTGTATGCGTATAAATGCCTGTTGTATCGGGATAGCCCTCTCAATCATTGTTTTCATCACAGAGTCGTAACCACCGTATTTTACATGGCTTACGTATATCACTGAACTGCTTTCCGCTATAAACGGATATACTTTGGCGGCATCGTCTCGAATAACACATTTGCCCGGCGTCTTTGTCCAGCATCCGAAGCATCCCACACAATTGGCAATCTTCATGGACGATAAGTCTATATACTTTATATCTTTATTTTCCCCTATCTTTACGTTAATGGGTCTATCGCTCATTATCAGTTTCATAGATTTACATTTGTTTTTTTGGTTTCTGAATATAAAACAAATGTTTATGAGTAAATGTTTACGGTGGGGAGGGGATGTGGATTACATTAAAATTCTGGAAAAGCAGCGAAAAGTATGTATTTTTGTACCGCCAATCTCGGCAATCATGTGGTTGATGGAGAAACTGGAGCGACTTTTAAAGTTAGCTCCTTGCTTTTTATCTGTTTCATAGGCTTTCAGCAAACCCACTATCCGGTTGTGACAGGAAATTATATCAACTCCCATATCTTGCAAACCTTTTGCAAGCATTTTGAAAACCATTTAAACAGTGTTTAAACGTTATTTAAGCACTGTTTAAATAGGATTATTTTATTCGTTCATCTTTATTATCTAAATCGTTATTTGCTATTTTTCAAAGTCTTCTTCAATGCCAAACCTTTTGCCGTAAGGCGATATTTTTGATTTTGACTATTGGGTTTATCTGGTATTGTTAGTTCTATATAACCGTTATTAATTGCCGGAATTAAATAATCCGTTCTAAAATAATCTCTATTCTTAATTAATAACATATTCTGCAATTCCGAACGTCCCATTTCTCCTATTAAAACAGAAATGAGTTTTGTTACTTGTACACTTGCATGGTCACTTGTACTTATCGGAAAAGTAATACGGATAAAATTATCAGTAAACTTAAAACAATCTTTCCCATACGCTCTTAATATACGAGGTATTCCAGAGCCTAAAGATTCAACCAATTCCACATCACGATATATGCGCATCAATTCCTTGTTGCGTGGAATTGATATACCATTGAAGAATTCCTCTTTGGAGAGAGATTCCGGCAAACGCCCTGCCGATGTTATCTCCAGTCTGTCTGGAAATATTTCAAATTTGGGAGGTACTTCAAACGAATAGTCGTTATGCACTATCGCGTTTATAACAGCCTCACGCAGAGCAACCTTGTTCCATAGTGGAGTTTCAATACGTTCCATGGGAGTAATAGTAGCGGCAACCTTATTCTCTATATCGAGTTTGGACAAAACGCTTTTAGTGGCTTTTATAAGTGAGCAATATCCATACTCATTGTTTTCTATTAAGTCACATCTGTCTAAACTTGAATACTTGGCTACTTTTATGGAGTTCCCGTTCTCATCAGCTAAAAGATAGGCTACATAATTGTATTTCCCATCTTCGGTGAGCAGTTCCAAAGTACGTTTAAAATTATCATTTAGTCTTTTACCCCGTTCGTCATAATATATACGCAACTGTTCAAAACTCAAATCCTGACGGTTGGATACAATGCGTCCGATAGAATTGCGTGTCCTCATGGCAAACAGACGGTCAATCTGTTCTTGAGGCATAGGCTCTGCCGATGTTCCTACACGCATATATGCGCCTCGCGGTGTCATCCCGAATTTTGTTTTGAAATACGGCTTTTCTATTCCGCTCGCAATCGTTATTTTTATAATGCTGAGCCCATCCTTCTGTTCTTCAGCTATATCAAACAGCCCCATTGCCGAAGGAGAAATATTATGCTTTATACGGTCTTTCAGTCTCAGCATGCAATCATCTATATCTTTCACACCTACGGTAGAACCGTCTTTATCAATGCCGATATAGATATATCCACCTTCTTTGTAATTCAAGAAAGCTACAATCTCCTTTTCAATATCAAGTTCGGGAGTCAATTCTCTTTTATATTCTATGCGGTTGGTTTTGGCATATCTCTATAATATTAATCATTGTATTTATGTATAATTCCCAATGCTTTAGCTATACTTAATGGTGCATCTTATAAATGGTTTTGTATAACCACATGCAATCCATAATAAAGTAATTATTTTTGATAAATACTTTATATCTTTATAATTGAATGTCGGAGTTATAAATGGGTTACACAAAGAGTTAATATCTTTGGACAAATATTCAATGCATTCATCTAAAGCTTGATTATATCCAAATTTTAATAAAAGCAATAATGCTCTTTTATTTAAGCGTGTAAATATTTAATTTATTTTACGTTGGGTACTTGAATCGAGTACAATCATTTTGCTGACGTTAGCAAAATGATATGTTGTTATAAATCAGTTCATCAACAAAAATACTCTTTTTATTCCAAAATGAAAAATAATTAAATGTAAGATTATTTCAGATTATAGTACAAATCACTTTCACATCTTTCACACAGCGAAAGGGTAATATGTGTTTTGTTATATTTAAATACCATTTAAACAGTATTTGAATGGATTTCGAACAAGCAGACAAAAAAGACTGAAAATGATGGCACTTTTTTTGGTGCCGACTATAGTGGGCAGAGCTACCGACTGTATTCAGCAATGCTGCCGACTATAGTGGACAATACTGCCGACTACAGTCAGTACCAAAATAAGCATAGTCGGAAATTATAAAATAAAACCTTGTTCTCTGCTTTAATTCTTTTGATATCCGCTACAAACAATTCCATTATTTCTTTGGAAAATTTAAAAATCAACCTATTTATTTCCTTGGATTTTTCAATTTTCAATATTTAATGCAAGCCGTGCCATGTTTTCTCAATCCCTATAAATACCACATTTATTTGGTTATATCGGAAAAAATCACGAAAATTGCATGACATTTAACGATTTTATAAGCTTATACTGACAGACAACAAGAAGGATGGTTTCATAGAAGGAAACGGATATCAGGTGACATGGACATTCGGACACCTGTGTACGCTGAAGGAGCCGCACGAATATACTCCGCAGTGGAAATCGTGGTCGCTGGCAAGCCTGCCGATGATACCGCCGCGCTTCGGAATAAAGCTGATAAACGATTCAGGAATAGAAAAGCAGTTCAAGATAATAGAATCGTTGATGCAGAAAGCGGATATGATAATAAACTGCGGTGATGCCGGACAGGAAGGTGAACTGATACAGCGGTGGGTGATGCAGAAGGCAGGAGCGAAATGCCCGGTGAAGCGTCTGTGGATTTCATCGCTTACGGAGGAGGCTATCAGAGAGGGATTTGCCAATCTGAAAGACCAGTCGGAATTCCAGCCATTGTATGAGGCGGGACTCAGCCGTGCGATAGGCGACTGGACTTTAGGAATGAATGCCACACGACTTTATACCCTTAAGTACGGACAGAACAAACAGGTTTTGTCTATAGGACGTGTGCAGACACCTACACTGGCTCTTATAGTGAAAAGACAGCAGGAAATAGAAAATTTCGTGCCTAAACAGTATTGGGAACTGAAAACTTCGTACAGGGATACTGTGTTCTCTGCCATAGTGCGCAAGAGTGACGAGGAACTGGCTGAAGAGGCCGCAGCTGAAAAGGAAAATCCGCAGTTGAAAAAGAAAACTCCTGCGAAAGAAGATGCCAACAGAGGTATTCCTCCTATCACAGACCAGGCTACAGGCGAACAATTGCTGGAACGCATAAAGAACGTTCCGTTTTTCATCACCGACATTTCATCGAAGAAAGGTACGGAGGCTCCGCCAAGACTTTTCGACCTTACTTCGCTACAGGTGGAGTGTAACAAAAAGTTCGGTTATTCTGCCGACATGACTTTGCAGCTCATTCAGTCGCTTTACGAAAAGAAGGTGGCTACTTATCCGCGTGTGGATACTACTTTCCTGAGTGACGATATATATCCCAAGTGTCCCAAGATTCTTGAGGGACTGAAGGATTATGCCTTATATACGGCTCCTCTGGCAGGAAAACAGCTAATAAAATCGAAAAAGGTATTCGACAACTCGAAGGTTACGGACCACCATGCCATTATTCCAACGGGTGTGCAGCCACGTGAGTTGACGAATATGGAGAAAACGGTTTACGACCATATTGCAAGACGTTTCATAGCTGTGTTCTATCCGGACTGTAAGTTCTCTACCACTACGGTGATAGGTGAAGCGGATTCTATAGAATTTAAGGCCACGGGAAAACAAATCCTGGAGCAGGGATGGAGAGTGGTGTTCTCTAAAGAACAGCAGGACGATACTAAGGAGAATGATGAGGAAAAGACTTTGCCTGCATTTGTAAAAGGTGAAAGCGGTCCGCATTATCCTTCGCTCTTCGAAAAGTGGACTCAGCCGCCACGTCCTTACACTGAGGCTACTTTGCTCCGAGCTATGGAAACTGCCGGCAAGCTGGTGGAAAACGATGAACTGCGCGATGCTATGAAGGAAAACGGTATAGGCCGTCCTTCTACACGTGCTGCCATAATCGAAACGTTGTTCAAGAGAAGATATATCCGCAAGGAGAAGAAAAATCTTATAGCTACTCCTACGGGGGTGGAACTGATACAGCTCATTCATGAAGAGTTGCTGAAATCTGCCGAACTGACAGGTATCTGGGAAAAGAAGCTTCGCGAAATAGAGAAGAAGAGCTACGATGCCTCCACATTCATCAGCGAGCTGAAACAGATGGTTACGGAGATTGTATATAGCGTGATAAGGGATACGAGCAACCGCCGTGTGACAGTAACTTCGGAGGAGGATGTGAAGGCTGCTGCCAAGAAAAATGCGGCGGGGAAAGATGCGGCAGCAAAAACTGCTACAGCCAGAACTCCACGCAAGAAAGCGACTCCGAAAGTTGAGAAAAAGAACGTTGAACCGGAAATCGTGGGAGATGATATGGTTGGCAAGATTTGCCCTTTATGCGGTAAAGGTACCATCATAAAGGGTAAAACTGCCTATGGATGTTCGGAGTGGAAGAACGGTTGTGGTTTCAGAAAACCGTTCTGACCTCGTCGGGCATATATCCGCTGCGGATTCTCCATTCCTGTGGATAAAGATTGTTTGCACGGTTTCCTATATTCTTTACAAAGCCCAAAGGTGTATCGCGATATGTCACGAGTACATATCCTTTAGGAACTGAAGCATCTAGAGTGACGGCTTCTTTCCTGAGGTATGCTATTGCCTGTTCATAACTGAGCTCTGCCTGTGGGAAACTCTCTCTGTTAAGGCTTGTACTCATGGCTAGCGAATGATGTGGCTGCCAGTCTTTGCCTTTGTTCTCGGCAAGGATGATTCCGCGGTGAAGTATACGGATATTGTTGCCCTTGTCTTTAAGAAGATTTTCCAGACTGCTCAATCTTTGCGATTTGGCTATGGCTATAGTTCCGTCGATGGAGAATTCAAAATCTTCGCCGCTGCATATCCATGATTTTATTTCGTTTGTTACGGTCAGGGCATTTTGTTTCTTGTCCTGTTTTCTGTTATTTTTCTTACTACTCTTTCTTGAACTGCAGTCGGACAGGATGTCATAGTCTTCGTCTGATGCACCGTTTTTGCGAAGAACAGCCATGAAGAGTCCTTCGCCGATGGTTCTGTGCGGCAGGAAGCGGTATACCGGGAAATCATATCCGGCAAGATTGCCTGTTATGTTCCATTCTTCTTTTGTTTCTACAGGAAGAATCTCTGCTCCAAGTTCACTTGCTATCCATGCTACATTGTCTTCGTTTTCTTCACGGTTGAAAGTACATGTACTGTAAATCAGCAGTCCTCCGGGTTTCAGGCAAGACCATATATCTCGGAGTATTCTGCGTTGACGTTCCCAGCATAATCCTACGTTGGCAGGACTCCACTCTTCTACCGCTACTTCGTCTTTGCGGAACATTCCTTCGCCGGAGCATGGAACATCTGTCAGAATTAAGTCAAAAAGTGATTCCAATGGTGTGAAGTCCGAAGGGTCATTGTTGGTTACTATCACTTCGGGATTTCCCCATTTCACTATGTTTTCGGCAAGTATCTGCGAGCGGTTTCGCATCACTTCATTGGCTATAAGCAGACTTCCTACGGGGAGTGACGAACGAAGCAATGTAGATTTACCACCTGGTGCCGCACACAAGTCAAGAGCTATAACAGGTGATTCTACATACTGACGCAAAGCACTCTCCAGAAACATGGATGATGCTTCCTGAACATAATAGCTGCCGGCATGAAACAGTGGGTCGAACGTGAAAGTGGGGCGTACAGACAGGTAATATCCATCTGTTGTCCAAGGTATCAGCTTGGCATCATCTGGTGTTTGTCCGGTCTTTTCTCCATTGATTCGTATGCTTACAGGTATATCGTTCTGCATCGCCTCGCAGAGAGCATTGCAGTTTTCCTCGCCTATCAGGGCTGCTGTTCGTGATATAAATGAAACGGGGAAATTCATATTCTTCAGTATATATTAATATCTGCAAAGGTAATGTTTTTCATAATGTTTTTGATTAACTTTGCCCTCAAATAAATGTTGAGTTTTCAAGTTTGCCTATAAACCAACGAACTTAAAAACTTAAAAACTTAAAAACTTAAAGATTCATGAAGCAATATTTAGACTTACTTCAACGCATAAAGACTGAGGGCGTAAGGAAAGACGACCGTACCGGAACGGGTACTATCAGCGTGTTCGGACATCAGATGCGTTTCAACCTTGAAGATGGTTTTCCACTCGTCACTACCAAGAAACTTCATCTGAAATCAATCATCCACGAACTTCTTTGGTTCCTGAAAGGTGATACAAACGTTAAGTATCTTCAGGAAAACGGTGTAAGAATATGGAATGAATGGGCCGACGAGGATGGCAACTTAGGACATATATATGGCTATCAGTGGCGTTCGTGGCCTACTTACGACGGCAAGTTTATCGACCAGATTTCGGAAGCTGTGGATATGATAAAGAATAATCCTGATTCAAGACGTATCATAGTGAATGCATGGAATGTGGCCGACCTTGACAATATGAATCTACCTCCATGCCACATGTTTTTCCAGTTCTACGTGGCTGACGGACGTTTGAGCCTGCAGATGTATCAGAGAAGTGCGGATACATTCCTCGGAGTGCCGTTCAATATAGCTTCGTACGCTCTTCTGCTCCAGATGATGGCGCAGGTGACAGGACTTAAAGCTGGCGATTTCATACATACTTTGGGAGATGCCCATATATATCTTAATCATCTTGAACAGGTTGACCTGCAGCTGACAAGAACTCCGCGTCCTCTTCCTGTGATGAAAATCAATCCGGACGTAAAGGATATCTTCAGCTTCAAATACGAGGATTTCCAACTTGAAAACTATGACCCGTGGCCACACATAGCCGGAAAGGTTTCTGTATAATTATTAACTGATAGAGTATTTATGATTTCGATTATTGTAGCTATAAACAAGAATAACGGTATAGGATATAAGAACGAACTCCTGTATTGGCTTCCGAATGACCTGAAAAGATTCAAGACACTGACTACAGGTCATACCATTATCATGGGACGCAAGACTTTCGAGTCTCTGCCTAAGGGTGTTCTGCCAAACAGAAGAAATATTGTCTTGAGCAGCCAGGATGTAACATTCCCAGGTGCAGAGTGCTTCCATAGTCTGAATGATGCACTTGAAGCATGCAAAGATGAGATTGAGGTTTTTATTATAGGTGGTGCAAGTCTATATAAGGAAGCTATGCCGATAGCAGACCGCCTATATATCACAGAAATTGATGATTGCGAAAAAGAGGCTGATGCTTTCTTCCCTGAAATATCTCCTGCGGTATGGCAAGAAAAAAGTAGAGAATGCCATTCAACGGATGAAAAGCATCTCTACTCCTATAGTTTTTGTGATTATGATCGTATAAAATAAAGTTTATTCATCATCATCATTCGCCAGATCAATTATAGGCATCTGGCGTTTGATTGCTTCGTGAAACGAGATTATTGTTTCAGAACGTGAAAGCCCCAATGGCTGTAACTTGTCGTGTATTATACTTAAAAGGTGATGATTGTTCTTTGCATAAATCTTAATGAACATATCATACTGTCCTGTTGTGAAATGACATTCTACTACTTCAGGTATCTTCTTCAAATCTTCTGTTACTGTATCAAACTGCTCAGGATCCTTCAAATACAGACCTATATAAGCACAAGTCTCATAACCTATTTTTTCAGGATCAATAATAAATTCAGATCCCTTAAGAATTCCAAGAGAATTGAGTTTCTGAATTCTCTGATGTATTGCAGCACCAGAAACATTACAAGCTCTAGCAACTTCCAAAAAAGGAATACGCGCATTTTCTGCTATCATACGCAGAATCTTTTCATCCAAACTATCTAACTGATGATGTCCCATTTCTTATAATTTTAATTTATACAAAGGTAGTATTTTTATTCAAACTATATATAATAAAGTTCTTATATTTGTCTTATATTTAATTATCTTTGTGACAGATACTTTATTTTTTTATATATTATAAATAAAATTAGGCCTAAATTATCATGAATAAAACATTTCTATCATTTTTTTTAGGATTGACTATGTGTCCCTCAACATATTGTCAGGAATTCAATAAGTTCTTTATTGATAAAACACTTAGAGCTGACTATTTGTTCACTGGAAATAAAAAAAATCAGTTTGTTGTTCTGGATGAACTAAAGAGTTTTGACGGCTGGGCAGGTAGAAGAACCCATCTTGACAAACTTCCTCTGAAAGGAAACGGACGGATAACTATGGTGGACAAACAGTCTGGAATGGTTATTTATACAACATCGTTTTCCAGTTTATTTCAGGAATGGCTTGGCGAAACAGAATCCGAACATCTAAGCAAAGGATATGAAAACACATTTTTAATGCCTTTTCCTAAAAATGAAACTATAGTAACGGTTGAGCTTTTTAACTCAAGACATGAAGTATCAGCATCTTTTTCACACACTGTAAAACCAGATGATATTTTGATAAAAAAAATCGGAGAGAATAACGTAACGCCACACAAATTTCTTCTGGAGAATGGTTCTGCCGACAAATGTATAGACATTGTAATAATGGCGGAAGGATATTCAGAACGTAACATTGAAATGTTCTATAAAGATGCACAAAAAGCTTGTGATGCAATATTCAGTCACTCTCCTTTCAAAGAGAACATGAAACATTTTAATGTTGTAGCAGTGGCAAGCGAATCAAAAGAAAGCGGTGTCAGTATACCGAGAGAAGGAATATGGAAATCAACAGCTGTAAGCTCGCACTTCGACACTTTCTACTCTGACCGGTATCTGACAACAAACAGTGTCAACAATATTCATGACTTACTGGCAGGCATTCCTTATGAACATATCATTATCCTGGCAAACACCGATACTTATGGTGGTGGAGGTATATATAACTCATTTACACTTACTACTGCACATCACGATAAGTTTGAACCGGTTGTCGTACATGAATTTGGACATAGCTTTGGTGGACTTGGTGATGAATATGCATATACAGATACCCCCAGTCCACTATACCCGTACGACGTGGAACCTTGGGAACAGAATATTACTACTTTAGTTGATTTTGAGAGTAAATGGAAAGACATGATAGACAAGAAGGGTATCTCTGTTCCTACAAAAATCACTAAAGACAATTATGATTCCTGTACAGATACAGGTGTTTACCAGGGAGCAGGATATAGCATGAAAGGTATTTATAGACCAGCACCTGACTGCAGAATGCGTACAAATGAAGCTAAGGAATTCTGCCCAGTATGCAAACGCGCTTTACAACGTCTGATTGATTTCTACATTAAATAATTAATAACGCTATAACATTAGTTTTATGATTAAATTTATACCAATAAAAACATCTGATTCAAGATACGGATTTGTCGAGAATCTGTTACACGAGTCTTTTCCTATGGACGAAAGAAGAGACGACGAAATGCAAAGACATTACACAGACCATAATCCCTCATTTACAGCATATCTGATAATGGATGATGAATTGTATGTAGGGATAATTACAATCTGGAAGCTTAATGGTTTTCACTACATAGAACACTTGGCTACGTCACACGATGTAAGAAACAAAGGATATGGAAAAATGATTATGCAGACTCTGCTTGAAGATTTTAAAGATGCCAGAATTATCCTTGAAGTGGAACGTCCTGAAGATGAATTGAGCAAAAGACGTATTGGTTTCTATGAAAGAAATGGTTTCAAGTTATGCCTGAAACCTTATATGCAGCCTCCTTACAGAAGCAATGGAACTCCCATACCGATGTATGTTATGTTTTCTGGAGGTGAAACAATTGATGATGATTTCGACAAAATCAAATCTGAAATATATAGTAAGGTCTATTCAGTAAATTAACAACATAAAAAAAGAGTTACTCAATTGAGTAACTCTTTTTTTATGTTTATCAAATTACTATTACTGACGCTGAGTTGCAGAATAGTTGATTTTCAAAGCGTATGCCTGACGAAGTGCTTGTTTTACTTCCTGTACAATACCCATTTTAGTTTTTGCATCAACTTTCAATGATACTGTCATGAAAGGTTTGTCCTCTTCTTTCATATTTTCACGTTCCTGATAAATATAATCCTGAACTTCATTTGATTCAGAGAATTTATCGTTCAACTGGATACGATCTGAAGTACCCATCTTCTTTTGGAACTCTGGCATAGGTTTACCGATGTAGATGAAAGAAACCAATGACTTCTTTTCAAGCTTTTCCAATTCTGTAGCCTGTGGCACTTTGAACTGAACCTTAAGTGTAACTTCACGCATTGTTGTTACAATCATGAAGAAGAACAACATGGTAAAGATAAGGTCAGGCAAAGAAGAAGTATTCAATTCAGGCATACCTTTCTTTCCGGTCTTATTAAATTTTCCCATTATTATTTTCCTCCATATTTTTTAGGTTCTGCTTCAGAAATCTTCTGTGGATAGTAGTCAATGATAGCTTCTTTTTCTTCGTCAGAACATTCTGCAAATGCTTTACCGAATTGTGAATTTGCCAATTCATTACGCAATTCATTGTAAGCGGCAACCAGCTCGTTCTGAACCTGAATGTACGCTTCATAACTTGTACCAACGTCATTCTGTACAGAGATTACATGCTTTTCAGTTATCATTACATCTCCAAAGAATGGAAGAGTCTTCTTATGCTTTTCAGGCATATTAGGATCATCTGTTGGATTCGAGATGAATTCTTTTGCTTTGTCTTTAAGTTGTCTTATATCAAAATTAACTTCTCCGTTAACCATCAAGTTGTCATCCTTGTTGATTTTAACCTGAAGAATATTTCTTTCCTTAATAATAATATCATCTTTCTGCTCTTCGCTTTCTGGTGGTGGCGGCAAACGTCTAGCCAAACCACGGTCAGTATCCATTGATGTTGTAATAAGGAAGAAGATAAGCAACATAAAGGCAATATCCGCTGTGGAACTTGAGTTAATTCCAGGAACGTCTCTTTTCTTTCTTGCCATTTTACTTACTCTTAATTATTAAACTGTAAATGATATTATCTTTTGAAAATACCTGAAAGGTTGATAAGTGTACCTACTGCTGCTATACCGAAAAGTATATAAGTAGAGAAAATCAACATATCTGTAACTTTCAGCATTGTTACATCGCTGTATGTAGTACCATCACCTAATACCATTGGTTCTGCTGAACCGATATTATATGTTACAACTAACAGGACTATAATCAGAATTAAACCAATCAAAGATTTTATAGCGCTTGCAGGATTATCTTTTAACGAACCGGCAAATTTAGCCAAAGCTCCTAATAATGTAATAACCACTGCCACTCCAAACATTCCATACATCAAGTATATCAATGTTTCAGTATGCGCAGGCTCGTTGTATTCGCCTACAGGATTTGTATATCCTACACCGTAGAACATGCCAAGTACCACCAAGATAAGTGCTACGCAGACATAGAATACGTAGTAAGACATTTTATATGATATCTTAGCCATTGTTCAATTATTTTTTGTATTTCAAGTTGTACTTCATAATCATGTCAAGCAATGTGATAGAAGAATCTTCCATCTGGCTTGTGATAGCTTCAATCTTAGAAAGGATGTAGTTATAGAATACCTGAAGAATCATAGCTACGATAAGACCGAAGATTGTAGTGATCAAAGCCACTTTCATACCACCTGCAACGACTGTTGGAGAGATATCACCAGCCTGCTGGATTTTATCGAACGCCATAACCATACCGATTACAGTACCCAAGAATCCGAGTGATGGAGCCATCGCGATGAACAATGTAATCCAAGAGCATCCTTTTTCAAGGTAACCAGCCTGAACACCACCGTAAGAAAC
>CALUPA010000021.1 GCA_944322395.1 uncultured Phocaeicola sp. | reverse complement strand
AATACAGGATTTGTGAAAGTTCCATTGCCATTATCACTCGACTGTGCCGCCGATTCACCACCACACATACATCCCAAAGCCAAAATAAAAGAGAATAAAAAATGTTTTTTCATGGATTTATACCGTTTAAATTATTTATTTGTTATAACATAATCTTTGCCTGCAACTGTTTTCAAATCATATTCATATACATTCCTAAGTTCAGGCTTTTCAGGAGATGTAAGTTCTTCAGAAATGACAGGTTTCCGTACATCGGCGCGCGCATAAAGACTGTTAGGGCATTCACCTTTCGCTTTTTTCAATCCTTTGCCTTCAAGCGGAACATAACTTCTTAATCGTATGGTTCCTCCTATTCGTGAATGCACGACAATTTTTTCTACATAGCCATGCTTCCATTCCATATCTATCTCAAATCCTCCCCGTGCAACCAATCCTGTCACCTTACCTTCCTGCCATTCATCCGGCAATGCAGGCAATATATGAACTGCTCCATCATGACTTTGCAACAACATTTCCGCTATACCGGCAGTAAATCCGAAGTTACCGTCAATTTGGAATGGAGGATGTGCATCAAACATGTTCGGGTATGTACGTCCTTCAGGATAATCCTTGACAACATTATCGTTAGGCAATATATTAAGCATATTTTTTATGATACGATAAGCATGATTACCGTCAAGCATTCTTGCCCAAAAATTTATTTTCCATCCTATACTCCATCCTGTAGCCATATCACCTCTTTGTAATAGAGTGTTTTTTGCTGACTGGAATAAAAAAGGATCAGCATATGGAGAAATCTGGTTACTTGGATATAATCCATACAAATGAGAAATATGCCTATGTTTGTCATTCGGGTCATCAACATCTTCCAGCCATTCCTGCAACTGATTATATCTGCCTATTTTCATAGGTGGCAACATTGCGGCCATATTTTTCAGAGAATCAATATAATCACCACTCTCTCCCAATATCTCAGCAGCTTGTCTTGTATTTTCCAACACATCAAAAGCTATCTGATTATCCATTGTACAACCGGCAGTTATAGACACTCCGCCAGGGCCATGTTCGGGCGATACAGACGGAACTGTTACCATCCATCCATAATCAGGGTGTTTAACGAGGAAAGACAATAGGAAATCGGCAGCCCCTTTCATTACAGGGTAATAATCGCGTAAAAAATCTTTATCACCTGTAAATAAATAATGTTGCCATAAATGCTGTGTAAGCCAGGCACCTCCATTAGGCCAAACTCCTGCATCCGCAAAATCTACAGGTCCTGCAATTCTCCAAATATCCGTATTATGATGAGCCACCCATCCATTTGCTCCGTATAAAGTTTTAGCTGTTTTACGACCTGTTTCAGACAAATCCTTTATCATCTCAAAAAGAGGATAATGAGTCTCTGCCAGATTTGTAACTTCTGCAGGCCAGTAGTTCATTTCGGCATTTATATTGATTGTATATTTGCTGTCCCATGGAGCATATACTTCTTTATTCCATATCCCCTGCAGATTTGCCGGTTGACTGCCCGGCTGTGATGAAGAAATCAACAAATAACGTCCATATTGGAATAACAGAACAGGCAGTGTAGGATCATCCTTCTTTCCAAACTCAGTTATTCTCACATCCGTTTCCTTCACAGCCTGTGCAGAAGCAGGAAGTGTGAATGTCACCCTGCCAAACTGTTCTTTATATTTATCCACATGTTCACTTAACAATGCAACATATCCCTTCGAAGACGATTCATCAAGAAAACCAATCACCTTATTCATGGCATCACCACTTACATCTTTATAATTCACAAAGTTAGTAGCAGCTGATACGTATACAGTGGCACGCGACGCATCACTGACACGAATCTTTCCTTTTTCGGAAGTGCTTTTTCCATCTGTTATCACGCGAATACCAACAACAGCATCCAAAGCAGGCTTTATACCTTCATGTTCCACACCACTACATTTCACTATCAAGTCTTTTCCCACATTATCAACAGCGAAAGCCAACGGACATGTATACTTCAATTCAAAATCATGTATTTTATTGCTATCTGAGTGAATGTCTATCACAACTACATTACCTGAAAATGATGAAAAGACGGTACGTTTATATTTTATTCCATCTGCAGTAAACCCGGTTATAGCTGTCGCATCGTCAAGATTCAACTCCCTGTAATAATTCTTTACGTTATCTACACCGGAAAAATCAATTAACAGACTGCCCGCCGTAAGATAACGCATCCCATGACTGCCTGTAAAGAAGTTCTCATCAAGCAATTTCCGTGCTTCAGCATTCCTCCCTTGAAATATCAGTTCCCTTACATCACCCAAATACCGACTGGCACCAGATTTATCATTGTTATAAGGCGAACCGGACCAGAATGTTTCCTCATTCAACTGAATCTCTTCATGGTCAATACCACCATAAACCATCGCCCCTATATGGGAATTACCCACAGGAAGTGCTTCCCACCAGTTTTTTGCAGGATTAGAATACCATAATCTGAGATTTTCAGCTCCTATTCCATTTACAAGAGACATTAAAACAAATACTAAAAATAATCTCATAAAGCACAAATCTTAATCTTTAAAACCATTTGAAACAAACGGCAAGCACATATACAAAGCCGAATGCCAGTATTCCCAATCGTGTCCACCATCTCTCACCCTGAACTGACACTTTATGCCAGAGTTCCTCATTGCATGAAAAAACTCAATGTTTCTATCCAACAAAAAATCATCATCTCCACAATCAATGAACCATTCTACAGCTCTTAATTCAGCTTTAGTTTCATCGTTTGCATTTTCAACAAATCTTATACAGCTGCGTTCTTTAACAGCCCGTGTCAATATTGCAAGTTTATCATCAGGATTATCATATTTTGCCGCCCCAAATTCCGGTATATCCATAAGGGCACTCATAGCATATACCGACGAAAATTTATCAGGATGACTCAGTCCGTAAGCAGTCGCTCCGCCCCCACCCATTGACAGACCAGCTACTGCCCGATGTGCTTTGTCGCCTAAGGCATTATATTTTTTCTCCACATAAGGTAGCAGTTCCTCAAAAAAGAAACTTTCGTATTTCCATCCAGGCATATCAAAATATCCGTTCCAAAATCCCTTATACACATCACCACCGGCATCAGGAATCACAATAATCATTTCATCAGCCTCACCGGAATATATCAGTCTGTCGGCAACTTCCTGTACATGTCCCCTCCATACCCAATCACGGTCTGTCTGAGACATTCCATGTAGCAAATAAAGGACCGGATATTTCTTATTATCCTGATATGATGGAGGCAAGTACACTGAATAACGTCTAGAGGCATCCAGGATATTACTGAATATAGTATCGCTTAAAACCTTACTGCGAGAAAACAGTTGTAAGGGTATAATAACGAAAAGAAATAAAATAAAATGTTTGTCCATAGTCACTCAATTTTTGTAACGCAAAAATATTGCCATATAAATTGAAATTCAAATTTTTATGTTACAAGTATAATAACGTATGTTACATCATTTAAAAAAAGTATTTCCACAGAGTACAAACATATGGTGTTAATATTACATTTATACACATAACATTCTGATTTACAATAAAGTATAATCGCTAAAAGCCATATTCTAAAAAAACATATATAGTAACACACAACAAAACTTATGAAACATCCGTGACATTCCTTTACAAAGCATTATAATATCTTTGCAGCTATAAAGGTTACACAATAATATCATTAAACACACGTAAGAATTTCAATTAATTTAATCATGAAAAAACAAATCAAATTATTAGCATTAGGCGCATTGGGGGCTATAGTGACCTCGTGTGCAGAAAACGGATTCAAACCAGAACCGGGAACTCCTGTTTTCAAAGATTTCACTTATACCGGAAGCGACGCAGTATATAGAAACAATCCTTTAGGTGAAGATGAATTCTACAGTCCTATCCTACAAGGATGTTATCCGGACCCAAGTATCTGCCGTAAGGGAGACGATTATTATTTGGTATGTTCTTCATTCGCCATCAATCCCGGTGTACCTATCTTCCACTCAAAAGATCTTGTAAACTGGAAGCAGATAGGTCACGTCCTGGACCGTCCTTCACAGCTTAAAGTAGAAGATACAGGAATAAGCGCTGGTATATATGCACCAACCATAAGATATAATCCGAACAATGATACCTTCTACATGATTACAACTCAATTTGCCGGAGGTATCGGAAACATGGTTGTAAAGACTAAAGACCCTATGCAGGGATGGAGTGACCCTATAAAACTGAACTTCGAAGGTATTGACCCTGACATCTTCTTCGATGACAATGGCAAGGCATACATAGTTCATAACGATGCACCTGAAAAAGCTCTATATGAAGGCCACAGAGTTATAAAGGTTTGGGAATATGATACAGAAAAAGACCAGATTATTCCAGGAACTGACAAAGTTATAGTAAACGGTGGAGTAGACCTTTCTAAAAAGCCTATTTGGATAGAAGCTCCACATCTTTATAAAAAAGGTGGCAAATACTATCTGATGTGTGCCGAAGGTGGTACTGGCGGCTGGCATAGCGAAGTAATATTTATGGCAGACAGTCCAAAAGGACCATTTAAACCGGCTCCAAAGAATCCTATACTTTCTCAAAGACATTTACCAGCCGACAGACCTGAGAAAGTTGATTGGGCAGGACATGCCGATTTGGTAGAAGGACCTGACGGTAAATATTACGGTGTATTCCTTGCTATTCGTCCTAATGAAACAAACAGAGTAAATACAGGACGTGAAACATTTATACTGCCTGTAGACTGGACAGGTACATTCCCTGTTTTTGAAGGCGGTCTGGAACCACTTAAGGCGAAACTAAAAATGCCTCAAGGTATAAAGAATATGACAGGAAAAGACGGTTACTTCCCTAACGGAAACTTTACTTTCAGCGACACATTTACAACAACCCCACTTGACTACCGTTGGGTTGGCGTAAGAGGAGCTAAGGAAGGATTTGTTTCTACAACTACAGAAGGACTTAGTATTACACCTTACGAAACAAATATAAAAGCCAAAGTTCCTACATCAACATTATTCTATCGCCAACAGCATATCAACTTTACTGCAACAACAACTCTTTCATACATACCTCGTACTGAAAAAGACCTTGCAGGTATTACATGCTATCAGAGCGAAGCATTCAACTATGTATTCGGTGTAACCAAAAAGGCTGAAGACAACTATTTGATTTTACAACGTACAGCTAAAGGTAACTCCACTACAGTTGCCAGTGTAAAAGTTGAAGATACAACACCTATCAAACTGCAGGTTAAAGCAGAAGGCAACAACTACACATTCAGCTATGCTACAGGAAAAGATGAATTCAAGAATCTGGGAGAAACAGTTTCAGGAGATATTTTGTCAACAAACGTAGCAGGCGGATTTACAGGTGCCATGATAGGACTTTATGCTACTTCTGGCAATGATGCAACCATACAATAATAATACTGACTAGCTAATAAACCATCAAAAGAAGAGTATAAGGTAGATACTTTATACTCTTCTTTTCATATTAACCTATTAATACATGAATATAACCAGATTATTTTTCGCTTCATTGATAATGATTGCTGCAACCATGAGTGCAGAACCAATATCATCCCCCAATAAAAAAATCAACTTAGAGATTAAAAATGACTTAGAAGGATACCGTTCCGGTATAAAGATTAGCTATATAAACAAGAATCTGCCAACATATGTAAAAATCGGTCTTGACACAGAAAACGGTTCGTTTGTTGACAGTTTGACAATTACCCCTATAGGAAAATCAAAACTCATAAAAGAAAAATATGAGATGATTACCGGAAAACGAAAGATTTGCAGAAATTCTGCGACAGAACAATTTTTTGAGGTAAAAAACAACAAAAACCAGTCTATAAACCTTATTATCAGAGTTTACAATGACGGTATAGCATTCAGATATGCCGCCAAGAGACAAAATTCAATAAATAAAGAATATACAACATTCCACATTCCCGAAGGAAAAACAAGATGGATGCAAACTTATGCTCCTGACAGCTATGAGAGATTTTTTCCAAAGTCAACCACAGGAACAGCCACGGACACACATAAATGGGGATTCCCATCACTGGTAGAAACCTGCGATTCTGTGTTTGTACTGATTACAGAATCGGAAATAACAAAAGGAAACTGTGCTTCATATTTGAGCAATGACCAAAAAGCAGAAGAATTTACTATAACATATCCCGATGACAGACTGGAATGCAGTAGCGAATGGACATCTCCATGGCGACTGATGATAATAGGCAAGATACAGGACATAGTGGAATCTACCCTCGTAACAGACGTTGCATCTCCATCAAAGGTGAAAAATACAAACTGGATAAAACCGGGTATATCATCATGGATATATTGGGCATACAATCACGGCACAAAGGATTACCAACTACTGAAAAAATATGTTGACCTGGCTGAAAAAATGAACTGGGAATATACACTTATAGACTGGGAATGGGATGCTATGGGAAATGGCGGAAACATAGAAGACATAGCAAAATACGCCAACAGCAAAGGAGTAAAACCTTTAATGTGGTATAACTCAAGTACGAACTGGATAGGTGAAAGCGCTCCTACCCCACTCTACAGACTAAATACAAAGGAAAGCCGAAAAAAAGAATTCGAATGGCTGAACAGTATAGGTGTAAAAGGTGTAAAGATAGACTTCTTCCCAGGCGACATGGTTTCCATTATGAATCTGTGTATTGACATTCTGGAAGATGCAGCCCAATACAATCTCATGGTAAACTTTCATGGTGCAACAATTCCTCGCGGATGGCAAAGAACATACCCTAATCTTATGTCAATAGAAGGAGTATACGGAGCTGAGTGGTACAACAACGGTCCTACAATGACAAACATGGCTGCATCGCACAATGCAACACTGCCATTTACAAGAAACGTAATAGGACCAATGGACTATACTCCTGGAACATTTTCAAACTCACAGCACCCACACATCACAAGCTACGCACACGAACTTGCGCTTACGGCATTATTTGAATCAGGTATCCAGCATATGCCAGACCGGCCAGAAATATACTATTCACTACCTGATGAAATTAAAAATGTACTTATGGACTTACCCGCTTCTTGGGATGATACAAAACTTCTGTCAGGTTATCCGGGAACAGATGTTGTACTGGCCCGTAAAAAAGGAAACAGATGGTATATCTCAGGTATTAACGGAACTAACGAAAAACGTGTACTCTCATTCTCGACTAACAGATTGGAAATAAGCAACGGCACACAATGCATAATGTTAAAAGACGGCGATAACAGCAAAGATTTTAACATTAGCAAAGGTAAAATCAATACAAATAAATCTATAAATATCCCATGTCTCCCGATGGGCGGTTTTCTGATTGTTACTGAATAAAAAACTTTGTATATAAGTAAAAGAAAAACGCTTTGTCGTTTCATATAAAACGACAAAGCGTTTTCTGTAAAATGTCTTGATGTTTTTATTTTACGTCTATAACGAATCTTCTATAAGCTGTTAGTGACGGTTCTCCAGCGTCGGTCAGAACCAATATTACATGAAAATCTCTGCCTCTTGCATCATTCGGTATAATGACCTTACATTTTCCCTTATTGTCAGAATTCAGGCTAACAGTTCCTTTATAGCTCCCAGGTTCATAATAAACCATCCACTCGTAATGCAAAGCATCATTATCAGGATCGAACGAAGAAGATGCATCCAACAATAATGTTTCTCCTGCTGATGCATCAATATTGATATGATTGTAAGTAGAATCATTATTCACCACCGCCACAGGATGATGATTGGCTTTGGAATATTCAGAAGTAGTTGTCCAAATCATTCTGGCAGCAAAAT
This sequence comes from uncultured Phocaeicola sp., assembly GCA_944322395.1. Lineage (GTDB taxonomy): Bacteria > Bacteroidota > Bacteroidia > Bacteroidales > Bacteroidaceae > Phocaeicola. The sequence continues at coordinate 29,945 of CALUPA010000021.1, read as the reverse complement.
CATTCAGAATGTGTTCCTTCCATTTATTTATGGCATTTACACCTTCTGGTGCACTGGCATACATATGATATGGATCATACTGTGACTCACTTTTGCCCGATTTCTCTATGAAATCCATGCCTCTGACACCGGCAACCGGTTCTTTCGAAAATCTTCCTCCCCATCCACCGTATGAAACACTGTCCGGTACATTTAATCCGTTTGCCAAAACATAAAGGAAAGAAGGTGTATCTCCCTCAGCAGCCCATTTTCTGTCCGGGTATGTTACTCCGAACGATTCTTTTGACTGCACATTCTCCGCTATCCACTCATCAGAGGGACCACATCCGTAAACCTGAGTATTGCGTATATACAGTATTTCAGGAAAATGCTTTGCAATCCATGCCCCGGCATCATCTTGCCCTAACACATCATAAATACGTATCTTAGCTGCAAATTTCTTAAACTCCTCAGGAGTTCTACTTTCGTGAACTTTCCATATTGCCTGAGCTATGGTATTCATACCACTCCATGCAACAAGCCACACTGGACGGGGATCGTTCTGTTTGTCGACAGCTGAAATAATAAGTTCGGAACCAGGCGAATCTTTTCCTTGGCCCACACCTGCCATGTTCGAAACTGACTGTCCTCGTTTCACTACCGACTTCAAATAGTCTGCATCAGGAAAGCCATCGGAATGTTTGCTCAACATAGGCAAAACCATTGAATAACCGTCTATCACCTTTATAATTTCAGCAGTCCAGTCCGGACAATCTATCCATGAAGAGGAACTTATTATTCCCTCAACATCTACAACATCCGAACAAACCAGAAGATGTATCAATGATTGTGTGTCATCGGGATCGGCACCGCCCAAATCGGTAGCTACAATCAATCTTTGTTTACATGTTGTACTTTGGGCAGAAACTACAAAAGTAGAAACTAAAGCAATAAATAGAACTAATAGTTTTTTCATATCCATATTATTTCATGCAGTAAAGATAATAAAAATACCGGTCCGATGAAATGTTTGTTCACCAAGAACCGGTATTTAATAATAAACCTACTTTAATCAGATATTCTCAAACTTATGAACAAAAAGAATTGAAAGATACTTATTTATTTAAAGAAATACTCTTAATTGTTATAGGTTTGCCTCCTGTAGACCAAAATCCTACTATATACAGATGAGAAGGATCCAGTTTTACTCCCTCAGCATTGGTCATATTCTGTAAATCGACATTCACCACAGTAGAACTGCCAAAATCATACATGGCAGGTGATGTCCAATATGAATTTTGGTCAAACAGTCTGAAAGATGCTCCACAGTCATTAGGTGAAGCCAATTCAACTCTAATAGAACTGTACTCATGCAGATCGAGTCCATTAGCATATTGCCATCCTCCAAAACCATATTTCCCTGTAATGAGTGTAGAAGTTTCTTCATCAAACGATCCATCCTCCCATATTGAAGGATTGAAAAATTCCTCTTTTAAAATAAATGGAGAAAGGACTTTTACTGAAACAGACAGTTCTTTTCTGTCCTGACTATCTGTTACATAAGAAATAGTAAGAGTAGCTTGTCCTTCGGATACAGCTACAATTTTACCTACTCCATCAACCTTAACAACAGAATCATCAGATGAAGCAAGAGTTACTTCATGTGTAATCATACGTGTAGATCCATCAGAATAGACAGCCTTAACATTTATATACTCAGCATCACCCATAACCAATTCTATATTCTCTGCTGTTCCAACTAGTTCAAGCTTTTCCAACTCTCCATTAACAACTACACCTTCAGCGTACTCCTTAAACCAATGATACATAGGCCAAGGGCAAGCTTCCGGATCATTAAGGAAAGTATAGTTTCCCGGTTCGCCAGGAACATCTTCAAAAGCAGCCAACATTTCAGAATCTGTAGTGAAGAACAGCCATGAAACATTACCGGACTTATCGGCTATATACTTAAAGTTTGCCCCAAAACCTTTTCCTCCAGCTTCTCCGGTTATACTTTTTCCCCAAGTAGCATCACCGTATTTCTTCGGTGCCCAATCAATTTCCGTCACCATTATAGGTGCAAATTCTGCTACAGGACCAACCTGGGCATCCCATCCACGCTGAAAAGCTTCGTAGCCTCCCCCTGTAGAAGAACCGATACCTTCAGAGCTGTCTTCCTCTGCATCACTGCCATACCATCCTGGGTAACAATGTACTGCAAATCCGATATTATCTCCTTCAATCCTATGAGTAGCATATCCTGCATACGAAGACTGATAGGCCAAACCTGGTACCCATATTATATTATTGCTATTATTAGAACGGATTTTATCTACAATAGCCTGAAAATATTCCTTCATATTTGCGAAGCAGGCATCACCACTACTTCCAAATTTGCCATCCGTACCTTTGATATTTACCGGTTCATTAGCCAATTCGAACATAATACCGGTATTATTCCTCAGTTTACTGTGTTTTGATATAATATCCCACACTTTCAACAAGAATGCTTGATAAGTGTCACCAATCTCTATACCCTCGTAACCATCACCATTAGGACATACTCCTGGCGGACGCATAACCACATACATTCCTTTTGATAAAAAATATTCGGCCATAGGGACAAAAAGTTCATCTAGATATTTGCGGAAACGTGCCTCGGAAAATCTTTCATGACCCTCATAGCGTACAGAAGGTTTAGAAGTATCATCGCTCCAATATGGATCAAGATGCATACGCACAAAATTAAATTTCCAACCAGCATCCAGAATTTCGTCTACCATACGCTTATTATAACTAAGACACCCATTTACATCATAGTTAGACCATCTGTTACTGTTGAAAAAAGGACTATATGTCTGGGTAAAGCCATGTAGATTTACAATTTCCCCTTCAGCATTTTTCAGATAACGACCGTCAACATGTAATTCAGGTAGTGTCACTATAGGTGTCGGCTCAGGTTCTGGCTCAGGTTCGGGTTCTGGTTCAGGAGTTGGTTCTTCCACTGTAGGCGGTTCCTCTATTATCTCTTTATCACTGCAGGAAAAGAAAAACTGTCCAAAAATAAGACAAGTAATAACAAGTTTTATTCTATATTTCATATTATTCAAATTTTTCAGATTCTACAAAGGGAAAATGGGCAGATACAAACTCTACCTGCCCATTTATAAAAGTTTATTCAACTCCTTTTAATCCATCAGCAAAACCTCCATACGCAGGTTTACGATTGTAATTCAAATCCCAAAGCCCAACAGGTTCACCACCTCTCCAACCTGAATCGGCCGGACTATCTGTTGCACACCATTGAGTGATACCATACTGTTGCTCAACTGGTATTATTTCAAGATACTTGCTAACAACAAACTTATAAAGTTCTGCCATTTCCTTATGCTGCTCAAAGGTTATATCCTCAGTTTTTACAGAATTACCCTCCTTATCAACATATCCCATATCAAGTTCTGAAATTTTAACCAGTTTACCTGATTTTTTAAGAAGTTCAAGCATTTTTACAATATGATTCTTCTTATTTTCCTGTGTAGTAGGATCTTCATAACAACTGATATGCATCTGTGATCCGATACCATCGATTTTGGTAACTCCATCAGATTCCCAACGTTCAATCCAGTTAATCAAACTCTTGAGTTTCTGATTGTCATCCCAGTCAGACTCCAAGTTATAGTCATTGATAAACAATTTCAAAGCAGAAGGATTACCTCCATTCTCTTCAAAGCGCTGACGTGCAAGTCTAACAACTGTCTGTACATAACCCTCGTCACCCAAATAATCTTGCCAGTAGAAATTATTAACTGCATCTTCGGCTGAAACAGTTCCACGAGTAGCAGACTGCAAATCGTAATAGCCATCACCATCTTTATCAGAGCCAGAAATAGCTTCGTTCACCGCATCCCATACAGTTACGTATCCTTCACATGCTTTCATCATACCAGTTATCCAGTTGTCCATAGCCCACGTGAGGGTATCTTTCTTTTCTTCTGGTGTCAATGGAATTGTATTACTTGTCTTCTTTATATATAGACGCAAATCATCCATATAAAGCGTACCAGCATAATTACCTATATTAATCAACAGACGTGTTGCCCCTTCTCCAGTACAAGTAGCCTGTGTTTCAACTTCAGTCCACTCTGTTGTTACAGGAATTCCTGTAAAGTCACCACAACCAACATATCCTTCCGGTTTCTGGAATGCTGCATTTATACCAGCCTCATGATCTCCTTTTATCTTAAGTTTAAGATAGTATTTGGTTCCAACTACAAAAGGAGTTGTTGTTTCATGACACAACTGCACTTCCCATGAATTAAGAGCATTAGGGGTCTCAACTTTCATAGTTCCATCTTCGATTGAAGTAACTAATCCATTACCCCATCCTCCGAGAGTTTTACCATCATCGAAATTATATTCCACAACGGTTTCTTCTATTGAGACAGAAGGTGCTTCAGAGTGAGATACCTTCAAAGATTTTAAATATATTTTACCTTCGAACGTTCCAGGCTGAACAACCACAAATGAATTATCTACCGGACAATTATCAAATGTAATGCTCACTTCCTGCCATTCATCAGAGAATCCCAAAGGTTGATTTAAAAGATTCCCTTCTCCCCAATTTCCGAACTGAACATTCATAGATCCAGGAGCTGTTGCCTTTATTTCAAATGTTACTTTATAAGATTCTCCTACCGTTGTTGGTATATTATCGGCAACAAAATACTGATACCACGCACCAGGATATTCACTCACCATACATCCATCTTCAAAAGTCGGAGTATATTCCATTACATGAAAAGGAAATTCTGTAAAAGTAGAATAATCTACAAACTTATCTTCCACATCTTCTTCCTGACCTGGTTCAATAGGAATATCTTTGTCAGCTATCAAACCGTTAAGATACTTATTATTCTGCTGTGAATGCCAAGCTAAAGTATGTCCGTAAATAGTTATACCAGCCTCTCTTGCAGCTTCAACAAAGTTCATAACAGTAGTAAAATTCATGACGCCTTCATCATTTACACATGAAGCATACTTCATTGCATTACCAGCTGTCATTTCCTCGAAGTTTGAATTGACAAGCTCATATACGCCTTCTTTTTTAACGTAGTCTGCAGCTGCAATAGCAAGACCCAATTTAAAATTAGGATATTTTGAACGATCTACATATGATTTAAGTACATCATATGAATTAAGATACTCATATTGAGCTATACTTTCAGGTTTTTCTACCTCATACTTCTGCATAACATCATCTACGCATGAAGTAGCTGCCATTAATGGTAAACCTAGTATTATTAGATTTCTATATAATTTCATGGTAAATTATCTTTTAAATTATTCTTTTACAGGTGTAAAAAACTCTGCTTTTACTTGACGATCTCTCATTACCAATGTATCCTTTGTAGAACATTTAGCAGTACCAAAATCAATTGTATAATCCAGATACAATCCATCGCGGTCTTTATTGTTAAATGAATTCTTTTCTCCATTTTCAACATATTTTCCACTTCCGGTAACAGTACATCCCGGAGTATCAGTAGAAATTGTACATTCATTATTGTCATTAAAGTTAAGAATCAAATTACAAGCCGTATTTTGTCCAGCTACATTCACAGTAACATTGCATGAAACTTTGTCCAAAGAGACTGTGTTAAGTTCAAAGACTTCATCTTCTTCAACATATTGTTGATGTCTAACTACTGTTGATGTCTGACCATTTTCAGTAATGACATCAGTACCACGACGGAGATAAATTGCATCCCAAGGATTAATATACTTAACAGCATACAAAATATAGTCTTTAGGAAGTACATTCCAATCTTTAGCATTCAAACGATCAGGAGACTCAACTAAAGGAGTACCAGACAATATAGAATCTGCATTCTGAACATTCGACATTACCAATGGTATCACATAAGTAGTTTCGATTGAAAGAGGATCTGCAAAAAACTTATCAGTCAATTGAACATCTACTCCACCTGTTATTTTACCTTTTGGTATAACTATCTGGTTAGAAGACAATGTATAATAATCTTCTGGCATAGGTTTCACTGGGTTTCCATTTTCGAATTTCAAATTGTCACACAAAGAATTTGTAACTGTAATATCAACAATTCTGTTAATATCATTATCGTATACACCACCCATTGTTGCTTGAATCTGACATTTGTGCTGGTTATCGAGTGTATTGTCAAATACCTCGTCATTACCAAGAACTAATGTTCTCACAGGTGTTTGATATGAAAAATACACAGTCTGAATATCATAATCAGGAAATTCCCAGTCTTGGTTCCTGCATGACGACAAACTCAATATACCAAGCAATAAAACTAATAATGTATTCTTTTTCATTTCTACAAATCTTATAAAGTTATTATTTATTTCCAACCTTTATTCTGTACCAAAGCATCAAACTTCAATGTTTCTGTATAAGGTATTGGACCATAGTTCATATAATCCTCGTATTTTCTATTCTCAACATCTATAATAGTATACGTATTTCCACTAATGCGAATACCTTTAGCTGTTTCATTCATATCAAGTTTCCATCTGCGCAAATCCCAGAATCTGAAACCTTCGAAACACAGTTCCAAACGACGTTCGTTGCGAATTAACTCACGCATCTTATTCTTATCTCCTTTTATGCTTTCAAGATAGGCATCGCCGTTGTCCTGACCCACACCTGCTCTAACACGAATAGCTTTTATCACATCATATGCAGAGAAAGTAAAATCTCCTGTTCCTGTTGGCCCCCAGGCCTCATTAGCAGCCTCTGCATAATTAAGGAATATTTCAGTGTAACGTATTCTTGGGCTGTAGTGTGGCTGACCGTTTTGCGAAGTTGACGTTATAGATACATCCTCACGTAAATGCTTACGCAAATAATAACCAGTACGTGTTGATACTCCATCTTCCTTATTCAAGCCATCATTATTTGTTTTATTATCTGCACTAGTATCAATCACTTTGTTATCTATCCCTAAAGTACTGCCGTTTACAACGATATAAAGATTCAAACGAGGGTCACGATTAGCATAAGGGTTTGCTTCATCATAATCACTATTTTCATCGTTTATAGGGTAACCATTAGCCATAGGGAAAGCATCAACCAGATTCTGTGTAGGATTAATCTGTCCACCACCAAACAAACTTGGAGGGAACTGAGCCTGCTCAAGACTGTAAGTATTTGTTTCCTTACCATTTCTCCATAACATTTCTTTAGTATTTTCCCCAGCACCAAGATTGGCTATTTCATCTTTATTCTTATACCAGGTGTTACCAGTCCAATCAAAACCACCATCTACACCACCAATCATTTTCAGTAATTCTCCATTGTAATTGGCTGCGTCTTCCCAAGTAACAGTAGTTCCTTCACGGAATGCATCACTTGCACCTAACAAGGCTGCTTTTGCTTTGAAAGCCATAGCTATACGTCCACTCATTCTTGTACGGAAATTCTTTCCGAAAACACGATTGTACTGACTGTATGAAACACCTTTTGAACGATACTTCTCGGGAACCTCTGCATCAGAAGACAAATCTTCAAAATCTAAAGGAAGACATTTATTTGCAGCTTCCACATCATCGTAAATATATTTAATACATTCGTCAAAAGTGTTTCTTGCTACATTGAAGTTAGAATTATTATCTTCGGCTGTCAAAATAACAGGAACACCTAGAAGTTTACCATCCTCAGTCCAGCCACCATGAGCTTGTAACAGATAAAATGTAAACATCGCTCTTAAACCATATGCTTCTCCTTTAAGACGATCACAGAACATTTCATTTACCAACTCATCATCAGCCCATGAAACATTATCAACCTGACTCAAAAACAGATTAATATACTGAATAGCTGCCTTACAAGATCCCCACTGGTCCATAGGGTTGTTATTAGAAGTCCAAGAACCTGTGGCCATTTTCAAGTATGAATTATCTGTTTGGTTAGTTACAGCATCATCTGTTGCAACATCATTGAACGACTGTGAATTATATGGATTTCTTGTATATGCATTGGCCAAAATACCTTCTGCGTATGCAGGGTCATTCTGACCTGATGTTATATCTTTATTATTTTCAATAGCTGGTTCAAACAAATCTGCACAACTTGTAAGAAGTGATGACGCTATTAATATAGACCAAAATTTATTCATAAAATATTTTTCTTTAAAAAATTCAACCATTAATTAGAAACCAATCTTGAAACCTACATTATAAAAACGATTCTGTGGTGCAGCGCCTGTTGTAAGTTCCAATGTTTTTCTTTCCTTTGACAATGTCAAGACATTTGAAGCATATGCATAGACAGACAAACTATTAATGAATGTTCCATTCAATACTGATTTTGGAAGATCATATGTCAACTGAACTTTGGATAAATTAAATCTATCATTTTTATACATCCAAAAGTCTGAGTTACGGAAATTATGGTTATTATTCAATGTTGTCAATCGAGGATATGTTGCAGTTGCTGCAGTTTCAGGAGTCCAACGTCCACGAACCACCTCTGAATATTTCTTATCGCCATACACCCAATAATAATCACTTGATCTCATGGATGTAGCGCCAAAATAACCTGTACCTAAAGCAAAGAATGTAAAGTTTTTCCATTTTAATGTCAAGTTAACTCCCATTGTTAAAGGAGCTCCTTGCCAGCCATAACGTCCCTCCAAATAAACTTCATCTTTTTCGTCAATTATACCATCATTATTCTGATCTACATACTTCAAGTCGCCTGGTTTTACTTCACCGAATGAAGATTTAGGAGATGTTGCAACATCCTCTTCTGATTCATAGAATCCGATACATTCCATACCCCATACACCATCTGTCGGTTTACCTTCACGATAGCGATAGTCTTCTTCGTAAAGTTCGTTAACTTTTGTATTTACACTATTATAATATGTACCATTAACACCTAAAGAAAACTCAAAATCACTAACCTTTTTATTAAATTTCAATGCGAAATCGATACCTGTCCTTCTTGATGCATTATAGTTAATGTATGGCAATAACGTACTAGAAGGCCAATATGACAAGAAGTAATTTGGATATGAATTGGATGGCTGTACTGGAAGTCCGTTCAATGTATTGACAAAATAAGACAAATCAAACTCTATAGCTTTCTTGAACAAAGAACCTCTCAATCCGGCAGACACTTCTTTACGGGTAACAAAATCCAAATCATAATTACGACCACGTCTTGATTCTGTTGCATGACTCTGATTTCCATCTGCCCATCCCCACCAAGCACCATTTGCCTGATCGTAAGTACTTTCATACATATAGTATTCGTCAAAATCCAAATCTGTATTCAACACTGAAGCAGAAGCTGTAAGCATAAGTTCATCTACTACTGAAGATTCATTTAAGAATCCTTCCTCGCTTAACCTCCATCCTAAAGTAGCTGATGGTGAAAAAGCATTACGGTTATTTTCTGGAAGTTTAGCAGAATGTATCAAAGCTCCACCAAGACTTACATAATATTTATTCTTATAATTATAATCTACTTGTAAGCCTAAGTTTACATTGCTTGTTTTATGATACACACCAGTTTCTCCCTGCTGATAACCAGCACCGACCAATACAGCTGATAAATTATGAACATCATCAAACACATTTACATAATTAAACTGACCGGAAAAAGCCATCGTTTGACGAGTCCAGCTACCATCTACATTCTGTACACCATTATTTTCATCATTACCCAGTTTCTCTAAAGCAACTATTACATCCTTACCATTCATATTTGTCCATGTAGGGACGTAAGTGGCATAAGTATTACTATAATACTTATTGTAAGAAGTAGAGTAGTCTACAGCATACTTAGCCTGGAAAGAGAGCCCCTTTGTTACTTTTGAAAGGTCTATGTCAACTCCCATATCAAACTGATACTGACGGCTAGTAAACGTATTGACTCCAGCAGCATATAAGTCAGCCAATGCATTTGTCTGATCCAGAGATGTACCTCCGAAAATATACTTGCCATCAATAAGATTATTACTGTTATTTACAAGTGTCCAGGCATTCTCACTACCACTGGCTATATAGTCAATAGGTATAAGTGGAGAAATTCTATTAGGACGAAGAGTAGCAGCAGCTCCCCAAAAATCTCCTCTGGCTCCTCTACCATCATAGAAAGTAGCGCTGGCATTTACATAACTCTTGACATATTCTCCCAACTTAACATCAATATTACCTCTCAAACTCAAACGAGAAGTCTTATCTTTTGCAGCCTCACCATAATTCAATAAAGAACCTATATTATAATAATTAATATTAGTATAGAAACGTGCTCTTTCTGAACCTCCAGATATCTCAGCTGTTACATCTGTTTCATTATAAGCTTTTTTGAGATAATCCGATGAGTACAAATTCAAACTAGGATAACGATAAGGGTTACTGCCTGAAGCATAATTATAGATTTCTTCTGCCGAATAAGCAGGATCCAATCCATCATTTATTCGTGCTTCATTATATAATGTCATATATTCTGCAGAGCCTAAATATTCTGGATAGCTAACCGGTACATGAAAACCAGTGTTGGCTCTTACATCTATATTTGTTCTTCCTACCTTTCCACGTTTTGTTGTTATATATACAACACCCTTAGCAGCTCTACTACCATATAACACAACTGCAGAAGCACCTTTCAGGAATGTCACCTGTTCGATTTCCGAAGGCATTACATTGTTAGCATCACGAGGAACTCCATCAACCAAAACAAGGTATTCGTCCATACCCCAAAGACTGTTTCCGTTCCATCCACCAACATACCCCTGCATATCACTAAGACTGTATGTGATATAATTCTTCTCCATCAGTTCTTCCATATTTACGAAAGAAACTCCTCCTAATAGATCCTTTTCGTTAACTTTTTTGAAAGCTACCTGAACAACCTCATCTTGTTCTGCCTGCAAAGAATCTGTCAAAAGCATTGGTAAACCATTCTGTACATCCTGCGCATTCAGATATATTGAAGATGCAAGAAACATACAAAAAATGGACTTTGATCTGATATATTTCATTTTACTTATTTTTTATATTAATTAATAAGACATTTAAACAATTACCATCCAGGATTTTGGGCAAACTCTATATAAATAGAAGAATCTGAAGTCTTCAAAGGAAGCCAATTGTGTTTTTCTGAGAAATTTCTTTCTAATATAACTTCTTCTCTCCATCCTGAAACACGATTCTGAGTCGGATCTTCCTCATTGAATTCACCCACTCTGACAAATTCTTGAGATGTCTTAATTGTATAAGGATATTCTGCAAGCAACAGCCAACGGCGCAAATCATTAAAGCGATGTCCTTCGTAGGCCAACTCAACAGCACGTTCTCTTCTCAACTCACTCATAAAGCCATCAACACTTGATGAATATTTTGAATTCATTCCTGTGACACCTGCACGTTGCCTAATCTTATCAAAGGCTTGTAATGCTGTCATATTAAAACCTTGAGCTGCACCATATGCAGAGCTATATGCATTGACTGCAGCCTCGGCATACATCAAGTAAATATCTGACAGACGCATCCAACTAACCTGAATTGTAAGGGCATCTCCATAATCTCTAAGACCTTCATCAAATCTATTGACTGAAATTGGAGTAAATTTACGAAGCAAATATCCTGTTCTACTATTTTGACGAATATCTCTATAGTTACCATCTGTATACAGATTGGCAAACTGGATATTTCCTTTTTTCTGATCAGAAGTAAACTGGCTAGTATTCTGAATAACTCTTACACCATCAAAAATAATATCCTTATAGAATCTTGGATCACGATCCTTCCATGGATATTCTTCATCAAAGTTTGAATCTTCATCTGTAAGTGGAAGTCCGTTTGCCATACCATAATAGTTGACATAATTGGCTGTTGGAGAGAATACATTGTTCACTTCTCCCGCACTTACTGTTGGAACATACTGCGGGCCAAGACTCCAACCAGAACCCATCCACCAGTCATACATAGGAGTTTGGAATATAGCTTCAGTTGAACCAGGATTCAAAGCATTCTGCTTGTATGAATAAAATATATCAGTATACTTCTCGAAATCAACCAATGCATATTGTGTCTGACCATTTTCAACCAATTGTAATAACTCTGCAAAAGTTTCAGCAGCCTTCTTACAATAGTCTACATTATAAGTTTTGTTTCCTGTAGATTCGTAATTCATCAATGGACTACCAGCCCACAAATAATTCTTACCCAAATAACCAAGAGCCATAATTTTGTTTATGCGTTGCTGGTTATTTCCATATGTAAGTTTACCAGCCTGAGTATCATCCCAATTAATAGGTAATAAATCTGCAGCACGACGAAAATCTTCTGCTACACGATCAGCACATGCCTGATAACTCAATCTTGGATATCTCAACGGTTCCGAAGTAGATGGTACTTCATCAATATATGGCAACCCTCCAAAATACTGCATCATTGTAAAGTGAAACCATGCACGGAAGAAATAAAGCTGACCTTGAATGAGATTCTTTTCTTCTTCAGTACATTCAACCATTTTATCCAAATTAGCCAAACCTATATTTGTTTTTCTAATACCATACCATGCAAGTGGCCACATAGATTTCTGCATACGGTCTGTTGAATTAGCTACAGTATTATTACGGTCCATCCAACCAGCCTGCCAACCATCAAATCCGGACTGCCATCCCCAAAAGTCTCCATTATCAACTTTGTATCCCATAAAATAGTCAAGACCGAATGGCAGAATTTCATCTTCACCCCAATTGAACGAATTTTGCCAGTATCCATGAGCAAAATCCGGGATACAGTAATAAAGTTCTTCTGTAAAACCCTGGAAGCTCAGAAAGTTTTTAAATGCATCATCTGCAGATACTGTACTTTCCGGGGCCTTATCAAGATATGATTCACATGAGGTCAATCCAAAACCAAATGCAAACAAACTTGTATATAATAAAGTTTTAAGATGTTTCATAATATTTCTTCTTATTATAAAGTAAATTTCAATCCAAAATTAACACGCTTTATTGTTGGATATGCACCTTGTGAGGCCCATCCTGTTCCTGCAAAGTTTGATTCACGGTCATCAGGCATACGAGTCCACAACCATAAGTTATTACCGTTTACATAGAGTTTAAGATTAGAGATTCCTAAGCTCTTTACCCATTTATTAGTAAATGTATATGCCAACTCAATATTTTTAAGTCTTATATATGAACCATCATAGAAATACCTTGTACCATCAAAATATCCATTTGTTGTAGATCCCCAACGTGGCATAGGGACATCGGCATCCGGTTGATTCTTACCCCAACGTGTACCTTCATCATATGCGATAAGCTGCTTCTGACCGAATGTTGAGAAAACAACCTGGCGTGTTACATTATTTACACCATAGAACTGCATAAAGAAGCTCCAACCCTTCCAATCAAAACCTAATGAAGCACTATAAGTGTTTTGAGGATTTCCTGAATATGCATATGGAATCTGGTCGTATGAGTTTATCACACCATCCGCATTATAATCGAGTATATAATAAGTTCCAGGCAGTTTTTGATTATCAAGAGACTCGAAAGGAGTACTACCGTACAAATCATCCATAGTTTGTGTATAACCTTTATCAACATATGTATTTGTCTGACCTATAGGCTTACCTGCTTTTTTCTGATAATCTGGGAGGAGTTCAGCATCATCTCTTTCAACTATAATATCCTTAGCATGTGTCATGTTCATGTTTGCCCATAAACGCAAGCCATTTTTAAGAACTTTATTAAGTCTTACCTCGACTTCATAACCAGAGTTCTTGACAATACCAAGGTTAGCCCAAGGAGCAGAAATAATACCACCGAAATATGATGGCATAGCACGATCCGAACCGCTAACCAAAATATCAGTACGTCTGTCACGGAAATATTCAACACTACCGGCAATCAAACCATCAAGGAATGAATAGTCAATACCTAAATTGAACTTTCTTACAACTTCCCAATGTATATTTTCATTACCTACTGTAGTTTCTCTATAGAATGTATATGGACTATCAACATTATACGAACCAGTCTTAATATTTCCTCCAATAGCCCATTGAGACATATATAACCAACGTCTTGCAGGATCCCATTCATAGCCAATCTCATCATTACCTATTTCACCATAAGAAGCACGCACTTTCAACATATCAAGAATCTTTCTTTCACGCAAGAAACTCATAAATGATTCTTCACTAATCATCCAGCCCAAAGCTCCTGAATTAAAGAATGCAAAACGGTTTTCTGCACTAAACTTATCAGAACCATTATATGCACCATTATATTCAAAGAAATATTTATCTGCATAATCATAAGTTACACGGAAAGCCCAATCCTCACGATAATGAGGGACAATACTACCTCTGGCACGTTCCTGACGGCTGAACAATCCCATGGCGCCGACTGTATGTTTGCCAAAAGTATTATTATAATCCAACTGACCTGAATAGTACAAATGACGTTCTGTAGCACCATTATCAACACTACCTCCTTCTGTAACCCAGTTAATTTGTTCATGGAAGTCAAAGTTGTGTACACCTGTTGTTTCTTTGTAACTAGCTTCACCTGTATCTGGATTTATATACTTATACTGGGAAGCATCTGTAGAATTAACACCTCTGTTCTGTTCATAAAACACATTATCAAAAGATAATGAAGCCTTAGCCTTAAGACCCTTTAATAAGAAATCTAGATTCTGTTCCAAAGTAAAGTCTGTTGTCAATCTTGTTGTTGTTCTGGTGTTCTGCGGAGCCAAAGCAAGTTGAGCAACTGAGTTGTTTGCATTATTCACAGGGTCATATCCCCAAGTTCCATCAGAGTACTGAGGTAAGAATACGTTAGGAGGTGTTGTATATGCACTACCCCAAATATTATATTCATAAGCAGTACGAGGTCCCTGTTTAACACCATGAGAGCCTGATAGGTTTGTTCTTAAGACTGTTGTCTTTGTCAAATTAAAATCAAGATTTGATCTCATGTTTATACGATTATAGCCATAAGTAGTCTGATAACCACGACCATTATCATATTCTTTAAACAAGTCGCCTTCATATTGGTAGTCAACAGCTGCATAGTATTTCACAAACTTAGTACCGCCACTTATATTTACATTTACATTCTCAGACAAAGCAAAATCTTTGAACATCCATTCATTCCAATCAACATTAGGATATCTTTCACTTTCTTCAAGATTAGCAGGGTTACGATACTTATTTATTATTGCTTGAGGAACGATATCAGTCCAAGAACTTGGAACAAGACCCAACTCATATTCTATTGCACTATTACGCAACTGGAAGGCATCATAGGAATCCAACTTGTTAGGTAACTGAGAAGGAACTTTGAATGTTACACTTGCACCACCACCTATGGTAGCTTTACCTTCTTGACCACGTTTAGTCGTAATAAGAATAACACCATTAGCACCTTTAACACCATATACAGCAGTAGCAGATGCATCTTTCAATACAGATATTGATTGAACCGAATTGATATCAATTCCACTCATAGGTCTTTCAATACCATCTACCAAAATCAAAGGAGCACTATTATTCCAAGAACTCATACCACGAATTATAATCTGTGGATCTTCTTCTCCAGGCATACCTGTACTGGCAGTAGTAATTACACCTGGCAAATTACCGGTAAGAGCAGATCCTAAATCAGAAACACCACCAGTACGTTCTAAGACTTCACCTTTTGTCTGTGTAATAGCACCGACAACTGAAACCTTTTTCTGTTGACCATAACCTACAACTACTACCTCGTCAAGCATTTCAGAATCCTCTCGAAGCACAACCACTATTGTACTTCTACCGTTCACTTTTACATCTTGAGGAGTCATTCCTAAATATGAAACTGTCAATACTGCATTCTTATTTGGAACTTCCAATGTAAAGTTTCCATCAAAATCAGCTACAGTACCTACGGTGCTTTGATTTTTCAAAACAATTGCAGCACCTATCAATGGTTCATCATTGGCATCAAGCACTTTTCCTTTTACGACAAAGCCCTGAGCCATCATTGAAACATTACCGAACAACAACAGGAAAAAGAACACCTTAATCTGTGTGAGAATGTGTTTCTTCTTATCAAAAGAAAATTTCTCAATAAACTCTTGTCTTATGTTTTTCATTACATTAATAATTAAAAATAAAAAATTAAATAGCTGTTTCGTAATTCGTCAATTATCACTAGCCACTTTCTTTAATTACATTCATACGCATTTTCATTTAAGATTACACATTTACATTTCATTTAACACATAGCAAAATTACTTTATAATTATATAAGTGTACATAAAACACATTACCAAAACTATATAGCTGATATTACACAACTATCATGTATGTTACATATGTTTTGTCAAATGTTACATTACAGTACCTGCAATGTTTACTCATTCATTTTTCACTAAAAAAAATATGCTACATATGTACGTTATTATTGAAGATTCATAGATACAACGGAAAGATATTTTTTAACATTCGTCTATAGTAAAATCTTTACACAAAAGAAGAGTACATTAATACAAACTAACCTTTCAAAGATTGACCATCACAATTATTTTACTACATTTGCCAATAAAATTTTATCAGAGTTTATAAAAATGGCACAAAACTCACGTCAAATACAATCGCAATCTCAGCAACAGGTGCAGACTCTATCGCCTCAACAAGTGTTGCTGGTTAAACTTTTGGAATTGCCAACAGTAGAGTTGGAAGAAAGGGTACATGCAGAAATTCTTGACAATCCGGCATTGGAAGAAGGTAGAGATCCTTCGGAAATAGCAGAAGACCAAGCTAACGAATACCCGACTGACCCTGATGCAGATCCTGATACCAATTATAACGAAGATGTTTCATTAGGCGATTACCGTACAGAAGACGATATTCCAGATTACAAGTTGCAAGAAAACAACCGTTCAAAAGGAGAAACTCCGGAAGAGATTCCTCTATCGGATAATGTTTCATTCTACGAGACACTGAAAGAACAGCTGGACATGCAAGAACTTACAGACGAACAAAAGATGCTTGGAGAATACATCATCGGTTCGCTGGATGACGATGGGTTATTGAGAAAAACAACAGAGTCTATAATGGACGAGCTTGCCATTTATCAAGGTGTTTATACCACTGAAGAGGAACTGGAACATATCATATCAATAATACAGGACTTCGACCCGGCAGGAATAGGTGCAAGAAATCTTCAAGAATGCCTGCTGCTTCAGATAAAAAGAAAGGAAGACTCGCCACTTAAAAAAATTGAATATGATATCATAAACCAATATTGTGACGAATTCACAAAAAAAAATAAAGAGAAGATTATACAGAAGCTTAATATAACCGAAGATGAATACAACGCAGCAGTAGCAGAGCTTGTCAAGTTGAATCCACGTCCCGGAAGTTCTATGGGAGAAGCTATGGGAAAAAATCTTCACCATATAATACCGGACTTTATAGTTGAAACAGAAGATGACGGAAACATAATATTAAGCCTTAACAATAGAAATGTTCCGGAACTGAGATTAAGCCGCACTTTCACAGACATGCTTGAAGAGCAGACCAAGAACAAAGCCAATCAGTCGAAAGAAGCTAAAGATGCCTTCATGTTCCTGAAACAAAAAGTGGATGCTGCGCAAGGATTCATCAATGCTGTAAAACAAAGACAAAATACTCTACTCAGCACTATGCAAGCTATAATAGACCTTCAACGTCCTTTCTTTACAGATGGCGACGAGACTTTACTCAAGCCTATGATTCTGAAAGATGTGGCAGAAAAAGCCAAGCTTGACATTTCAACGGTGTCCAGAGTAAGTAACAGTAAATATGTGCAAACCAATTTTGGAATTTTTCCACTGAAATATTTCTTTAGCGACGGATATACGACCAAAAGCGGAGAAGAACTTTCTGTTAGGGAAATAAAAAGAATACTTAAAGAGCTAGTCGACAACGAAGATAAGGAAAAGCCTCTTACTGATGACGAGCTGGCAGATTCTCTAAAAGAAAAAGGATATCCAATAGCAAGAAGAACGGTTGCCAAATATCGTACACAATTAAATATCCCTGTAGCTAGATTAAGAAGGTAATTTATGGAAGAAAACAATATTCCTAACGAACTGACATATCACGATCCTGTACCTCTAACTGAAGAAGAGAAGAAAGATCCGCTATATATTGCATCGTATATAGTATCAGCTATATTCACTCCTTTTATGGTTCCGTTTGTTGCGTTTCTATTGATATTTATATTCACATATCTAAATATCATGCCATTTTCTTACAAACTGTCCATACTAGGGCTTATCTACTGTTTCACTATTCTTTTCCCTATGTTAGGCATTTATATATTCCAGAAAATAAATGGATGGGGAATAAAAGAGCTGGGACACAGGGAAAACAGATTTATTCCATACGGACTAACCATACTAAGTTATATAGGAGGGCTTATAACCATGTATCGCATACACACTCCAAGATACATGAGCGGGATAGTCTTGGCTGTACTGATATGTATGGTACTGTGTACAATTGTAAATTTCAAACTTAAGGTCAGTACTCATGCTGCAAGCAGCGGAATGATGGTAGGTGGGTTACTTTCATACAGTTTCCTGTTTCAGTTCAATCCAGTATGGTGGCTGGCAGGATTTATTTTATTGGCAGGAATGCTATGCACAGCCCGTATTATTGTACGACAACATACATTAACGGAGGTTTTAGGAGGATTTGTCCTCGGATTATTTTGCGGTGTCACAGGAATTTTGTTTATTTGAAAAGATATAATAACCTTGTAAATTTAAAGACCATGAATTTTCCAACTAATTTAAAGTACACAAACGAACACGAATGGATTCGTTTTGAGGGTGAAGAAGCTTATGTAGGTATAACAGACTATGCACAGACACAGCTCGGAGACATTGTTTTCGTAGATGTTCCTACAGAAGGAGAAACACTGGAAAAAGGAGAAACATTTGGAAGTATAGAAGTAGTAAAGACTGTTTCTGACTTGTTCTTGCCAGTAGGAGGAGAAATACTTGAAGTTAATCCGGCACTTGAAGAAAATCCAGAACTGGTAAACAAGGATCCATATGGTGAAGGATGGATTATAAAAATAAAGCCATCTGATGCCAGCGAAGCAGATGATTTGCTAGATGCTGAAGCATATAAACAATTGATTAACGAATAACAACTGAGAACAATAAAGAATATATTTAAACTGTATAAAACTCAAAAACAAACAAATATAAACTATAAGAAGAAAAAAGAATGAAACCAATAGTAAGTATCATCATGGGTAGTACTTCTGACCTTCCAGTTATGGAGAAAGCTGCCAAACTGCTTGACGAAATGCAGGTTCCTTTCGAAATTAATGCACTTTCAGCACACCGTACACCAGCCGAAGTTGAAGCATTTGCAAAAGGTGCTGCCGACAGAGGCCTGAAAGTTATAATCGCTGCTGCCGGTATGGCTGCCGCACTTCCTGGGGTTATTGCTGCCAATACTACACTCCCTGTAATCGGAGTACCTATCAAGGGGTCTGTCCTTGACGGTGTAGATGCCCTTTACTCTATCATACAGATGCCTCCAGGAATACCTGTAGCAACAGTTGCCATCAATGGAGCAATGAACGCTGCAATCCTGGCAGTACAGATGATAGCACTGTCAGACGAAGAATTGGCCAAGAAGTTTGCAGCTTACAAGGAAAGCCTAAAAAACAAGATTGTAAAGGCCAATGAGGAACTGAAGGAAGTTAAATACGCATACAAAACTAATTAAATGGATTACTTCAACTATTCACGCCGAAAGGCTAACGAAGTATATGTTGGCGCCACTCCTATGGGTGGCGCTAATCCTATACGCATACAAAGCATGACCAACACCGTAACGATGGATACCGAAGCTTGCGTTGAACAGGCTAAACGTATAATCGATGCTGGCGGAGAGTATGTACGTCTCACCACTCAAGGTGTGCGCGAGGCTGAAAATATGAAGAATATCAACATAGGACTGCGCTCGCAAGGTTACAACACTCCCCTTGTAGCCGATGTCCACTTCAACCCTAACGTAGCCGACGTAGCTGCACTATATGCTGAAAAGGTAAGAATAAATCCAGGCAACTATGTTGATCCGGCGCGTACATTCAAGAATCTGGAATATACTGACGAAGAATATGTACAGGAGATACAGAAGATACGAGAACGTTTCGTAAAATTCCTGAACATCTGCAAGGAGAATCACACAGCAATCCGTATTGGTGTGAACCACGGTTCACTGTCAGACCGTATCATGTCACGCTACGGCGATACTCCGGAAGGCATGGTGGAATCGTGCATGGAGTTTTTACGAATCTGTG
Organism: uncultured Phocaeicola sp.; assembly: GCA_944322395.1. GTDB lineage: Bacteria > Bacteroidota > Bacteroidia > Bacteroidales > Bacteroidaceae > Phocaeicola. Next base: position 9,597 of record CALUPA010000021.1, on the reverse strand, counting down.
TAGAAGAAAATTTCAGCAATGCAGTTATCTCTATCAAAGCTTCAAACACTGTTGTTATGGTAAAAACAGTCAGACTGCTTGCCGAACAGATGGAAAAGGAAGGTATGGCATTCCCTCTACATCTTGGTGTAACCGAAGCAGGCGACGGAGAAGACGGACGTATTAAGTCTGCTCTAGGAATAGGTGCACTACTTGCTGATGGTTTTGGCGATACTATACGTGTATCACTAAGCGAGGCTCCTGAAGCAGAAATTCCTGTAGCACGTAAACTAGTAGATTATATCATCAAACGTGAGAACCACCCTTACATACCGGGAGCTGAGGCTGACGATTTCTGCTATACTAATCCTTCAAGACGCAAAACTAATGCAATAGGAAATATCGGAAGTGATAACCTTCCGGTAGTGGTATCTGTCCGTCTGAACGGAAACATGGACATGAACGAACAGTTCAAACCTGATTACGTTTATTGTGGACAGAATCTGCCTGAGAACAGAAGAAAAGACCTCGGTTATATAGTAGATGCCAATGTATGGAACGGTGAGGAAGGTACTTATCCTGCATTCAACACACAGCAAATTATCGGTTTGCACCAAATCCAATCGGATGTCAAATTCCTGTTTACTACATATATGGGACTGAACGAAGAGGTAACAGCATGCCTGCGCCTGCATCCTGAGGTTGTAATTATAGCACAGAGCAATCATCCAAATCGTCTTGGAGAATACCGTGGTCTTGTTCATCAGTTAACAAGACAAGGACTAGGCAATCCGGTAATATTCTTCCAGATGTATGAGGAAAATTCTGTTGAAGACTTGCAGATAAAATCAGCAGCAGACATGGGGGCACTGATTTTCGACGGACTGGCAGACGGTATTTTGTTATACAATAACTCTTCGGCCATTGCAGATACAAAACTTGATGAAACAGCTTTCGGTATATTGCAAGCTGGCAGAGTGCGTACTTCAAAAACAGAATATATTTCCTGTCCGGGATGCGGAAGAACCCTCTACGATCTCGAATCTACAATTGCTCGTATCAAGGCTGCAACATCACATCTGAAAGGCCTTAAAATAGGCATAATGGGATGTATAGTCAATGGTCCTGGCGAAATGGCAGATGCCGACTATGGTTATGTAGGTGCCGGACGTGGTAAAATCAGTCTGTACAAGCGTAAGGAGTGTATCGAAAAGAACATCCCTGAAGAACAAGCTGTTGAAAAACTAATAGAACTGATAAAGGCTAACGGAGATTATCACGAAAGATAATAACCAATATCATTCTTGTATTTCCATATCCCCGTTACAGTTTCTAGATTTATAGAAGTTGTAATGCGGATATGGAAATACTGTTTTTAATCCACACTCTTCGATATTTTTGTATTAAAATCACATCAAAATCATATTTTTCTTGATTTTTTCCATAAATAATTTGGATATTAAAAAATAAAGCCATATCTTTGCATCGCATTTGAAAAACAACGGTGCCATAGCTCAGTTGGTAGAGCAAAGGACTGAAAATCCTTGTGTCCCCGGTTCGATTCCTGGTGGCACCACTTAAAGAAAAACAAATGACAGTAAAATCCCGATTTCTCAAAGGAATCGGGATTTTTTTGTTATATACCAACACTGATAAAAATAAAACTAAGCACTCAGCTAAGAAAAAGCTGATTATGTAACATCATTAAAAAAAACGACAAAGACAATTAAATAAAATGAGACTTGACAAGAACATCACAAAATTAGGAACAAAAGCCGAGCAACTACCCATATTATGGTATTTACTGAAATGGACCATAATTGGAGCAGTAGCCGGCGCATTAATAGGTTCAGCATCGGCATTACTATTGGCATCGCTGAACTGGGCTACCAACTATCGTGAAAACAACTTATGGATAATTGCACTTCTTCCTCTTGGAGGTCTCATTATAGGGCTCATGTATCACTATCTTGCAGGTACTGCTGCCAGAGGGAATAACTTTCTCATAGAGGAAATACGCTCTTCGCGCAACATAATACCTTTCAAGATGGCTCCGCTGGTTTATATAGGTACTGTGCTTACTCATCTTTTCGGAGGCTCAGCCGGACGCGAAGGCACAGGAGTACAGATGGGAGGTGCAATAGCCGATTTCATGTCGCGCATATTTAAAATGCATTCTTATGACAGAAAGATTATGATTCAGATAGGTATTGGAGCCGGATTCGCTTCTATATTCGGCACACCACTTGCAGGAGCAGTCTTTGCACTAGAAGTCATAATAGTGGGAAGATTGCGATTTGACGCCATATTGCCAGTATTCCTATCTTCATTTTTCGCCAACCTTACATGCCATGCATGGGGAATTGCCCATACTCACTATAGCATCACAAGCATACCTGACATTAACATACAGACTTTATTGCTGGTTCTGGCGGCAAGTATCATTTTCGGCCTTGCAGCAATGACATTCTCTCGCTTTATAGAAATCTGGGGAGGTCTTGCAAAAAAATACATAGCCTATCCCCCACTGCGTCCTTTTGTAGGCGGTATATTCATTGCACTGAGTGTTTATCTGTTGGGAACCACCAAGTATATTGGTTTGGGAGTTCCAACTATTGTCGCATCATTTAGCGAGGTACAAATGTGGTACGATTTCCTGCTAAAGATACTTCTTACCACTTTCACTATAGGTGTTGGTTTCAAAGGTGGAGAGGTTACTCCCCTTTTCTTCGTCGGCGCGACATTGGGTAGTGCACTCTCAGCCGTACTGCCGCTACACGTTTCCATACTTGCCGGACTTGGATTTGTTGCTGTTTTTGCAGGAGCTACAAACACACCTATTGCATGCACACTTATGGGTATAGAATTATTCGGAGCCGACTGCGCTGTATATATAGGAATAGCTTGTGTAACTGCATATATGTTTTCAGGACACACAGGTATTTACACTTCACAAGTAGTAGGAAGTCCGAAACATATAATATTCTGGAAAAAGAGAAAAGGGAAAATGCTGGACTAAAACTGTTTTTTCATCATCAATACTTGATTTTTATCAACAAAGTCTTTAATTTTGAGGATATAAACAACAAAAGTATAACTTATGTTGTTTTTTGAATTAAAAGGACAAAGATATTCTTAGTTTATGAAAAAACAGATTCTTACAATGTGCATTGCAGCTACAATGGCAGCAATAGGTACAAACACATCGAACGCCTGCACAGGCATTACACTAACAGCCAAAGACAGTACTAAAATTCTGGCAAGGACTATCGAATGGGGAGGAAGTGACCTAAACAGCCAGTATGTTATAGTTCCTCGAGGATATACAGCACAATCATATACTCCCGGAGGTGTAGAGGGAATGAAATTTACATCAAAATACGGATACGTAGGACTGGCCGTGGAACAAAAAGAATTCATAGCCGAAGGGCTTAACGAGAAAGGGTTGTCTGCAGGACTCTTCTATTTCCCTAAATACGGTAAATACGAAGAATATAATGCAGCAAATAAAGAACAAAGCATTGCCGATTTGCAACTGGTTTCGTGGATTCTGGGCGAATGCCAGAATGTGGATGAAGTAAAGGAAGCAATAAATAAGGTTCATGTAATAGCTATTGATCCAAGAGCTTCAACCGTACACTGGAGATTTGCAGATACAAGCGGAAGACAGATTGTGTTGGAAATAATAGATGGCAAAGCCGTATTCTATGAGAACGAACTTGGTGTTCTTACTAATTCGCCCGACTTTAAATGGCAAATGACGAATCTTAACAATTATGTAAATCTTTTCCCTGGCTCGGCTCCATCACAAAAGCTTGGAAATACAGAACTTTCACAGTTCGGTGCAGGAAGTGGATTCCTTGGAATACCGGGTGATGTAACTCCACCGTCAAGATTTGTCAGGGCTGCCTTCTATCAGGCTACAGCACCAGTACAGAACAGTTCGGAGGAAACAGTACTTCAAAGTTTTCAGATATTAAACAACTTCGATATTCCTGTAGGAATAGAATTCGCACGCGGACAAGTCCCTGTTAATATTCCGAGTGCAACACAATGGACATCAGCCACAGACATGAATAACCTGAAAATATATTTCCGCACAATGTACAACAGTGCCATAAGAAGCATCGACCTTAAGGATATCGACTTCAGTAAAGTGAAATATCGCGCTGTGCCTATGGATACACAGAAGGAGCAACCAGTGTTTAATATCAAGGTAAAATAAACACAAAAAAAAACGACCTGTCGTTTCATCTAAAATGACCTGTCGTTTTAGTCAAAACGTCCTGTCGTTTTCAAAAAACATCTAAGGATACAAATCAGACTAAGATATACGCAAAAAAACGGATTGCCCTATTATCGGCAATCCGTTTTTTATCATTACAAAACATCTGTCCTCCTTTACATGTTTATTCCTAATCGAAATATTTATGTAATAATTACTAAACTTTTCATTATTAGGACGGTTAAGTCGGGAAAAAGAATTACTTTTGCAAAGTTTTAATGATCATTAATTTAGAAAAACTGAAAAACAATGTTGGAGCTTGACTTACTCACTGCTGTTTCTCCTATTGACGGCAGATATAGAACCAAAGCGGGAGCTTTGGCCGAATATTTTTCTGAGTACGCACTGATTAAGTATCGTGTGCAGGTGGAAATAGAGTATTTTATTACTTTGTGCGAACTTCCTCTGCCTCAGCTGAAATGTTTTGACAATTCACGTTTTGAATCTTTGCGCAATATTTACCGTAACTTTTCAGAAGCTGATGCTCAGCGCATTAAAGAAATAGAAAGCGTTACTAACCATGACGTGAAGGCTGTAGAATATTTCATCAAGGAACAATTCGACAAGCTTGGCGGACTGGAAAAGTACAAGGAGTTTATCCATTTTGGACTGACTTCGCAGGATATCAACAATACTTCCGTGCCTTTGTCTATAAAAGAGGCTTTGGAAAAAGAATATTATCCACAGATACAGAAACTTATCGACCAGCTAGCTTCTTATGCAGAAGAATGGAAAGATATTCCAATGCTGGCAAAAACTCACGGACAGCCGGCTTCGCCAACAAGACTTGGCAAGGAAATTATGGTGTTTTTGTACAGATTGCGCAGACAGCTTGATATCTTGAAGTCGTGTGCCATTACAGCAAAGTTCGGTGGAGCTACAGGTAACTATAATGCACACCATGTGGCATATCCCGAATTCGACTGGAGAACATTTGGTAATAAATTCGTATCTGAGAAATTAGGACTTGAACGTGAGGAATATACTACCCAGATTTCCAACTATGATAATTTGGGAGCAATATTCGATGCCATGAAACGTATCAATACAATCATGATTGATATGAACCGCGATTTCTGGCAGTATATATCTATGGAGTACTTTAAGCAGAAAATCAAAGCTGGCGAAGTTGGCTCAAGTGCAATGCCTCATAAAGTCAATCCTATAGACTTTGAAAATGCTGAGGGCAACTTAGGTATGGCCAATGCTATTTTTGAGCATCTTTCCTCAAAACTTCCTGTATCAAGACTGCAGCGCGACCTGACTGACTCTACAGTATTGCGTAACATTGGTGTTCCTTTCGGCCATACCATTATCGCTATTCAGAGTTCGCTTAAGGGACTTGGTAAACTTTTGCTTAACGAGCATAAAATTTATGAGGACTTGGATAACTGCTGGAGTGTAGTGGCAGAAGCTATCCAAACTATTCTCCGCCGCGAAGCTTATCCTAATCCATATGAAGCCCTTAAAGCTTTGACACGTACTAACCAGGCTATCAATGAGGCTTCTATAAAAGACTTTATTGAAACATTGGAAGTAAGCGAGGATATCAAGAAGGAACTTCGCGCTATCACTCCACACAACTATACAGGTATTTAATTAAAATTACATTTATATAGTGACATTATAGCCCGAGAGGGTAAGAGTATTAATTTTTTGATTTTATTGTATTATTATGACAGAAAGAGAATTCAGACAAAATGGTGAAAACCAGTCTGGCCGCGATGGTAGAAAATCTTACAACAACAGAGAAGGTTACAACAGAAACAATCGTTATGAGGGTGGAAATTACGGACGCCGTCCGAATAATGGTTTTGATGGTGGCGAACAGCGTCAGAACCGTTCTTCATTCAACCCTAGATTTAATAATAACAATGGTGGTGAACGCCAGCAGCGTGGTGGATACGGCAATAATAATTATGGCCGTCAACAACGTCCTTATGGAAATCGTCCATACGGGAACAATGAAAACGGAGAACGCTCTTACAATTCGCCACGTTTTAACAATAATGGAGGAGAACGCCAGCAACGTCAGTTTACTCCTAGATTTAACAACGATGGAAACGAACAACGTTCGTTCCGTCCTCGTCAGGGACAGCAAGGTGGATATCGCCAGCAAGGTGGCGGATATGGTAATAATCGTCAAGGGGGATTCCGTCAGCGTACAAATGACTATAATCCGAATGCTAAGTATAGCATGAAGAAGCAGATTGAGTATAAAGATATGCTAACTGACCCGAATGAACCTATCAGACTGAACAAATATCTTGCTAATGCCGGAATATGCTCACGCCGTGAAGCTGATGAGTTCATTACAGCAGGTGTAGTTTCTGTAAACGGAGTCGTGGTGACAGAACTTGGTACTAAAGTGCATCGTAACGATGAAGTTAAATTCCACGACCAACCGGTAAACATCGAAAGAAAGGTATATCTGTTGCTGAACAAGCCAAAGGATTGTGTGACAACTTCAGACGACCCTCAGGAACGTAAGACTGTAATGGATTTTGTAAAGAATGCATGCAAGGAACGTATCTATCCTGTGGGAAGACTAGACCGCAATACAACAGGTGTTCTTTTACTTACCAATGACGGTGAAATGGCTTCAAAACTTACTCATCCTAAGTATTTGAAAAAGAAAATCTATCACGTGTATTGCGATAAGAATGTCACAAAAGCCGATCTTGACCAAATAGTACAAGGTATAACACTGGAAGACGGAGAAATACATGCTGATGCAGTCAGCTATGCTTCGGATACAGACAAATCACAGGTTGGCATAGAAATACACTCTGGAAAGAACCGTATCGTACGTCGTATTTTTGAACATTTGGGCTATAAGGTAATCAAACTTGACAGAGTTTATTTTGCCGGACTAACCAAGAAAGGATTACGTCGTGGAGATTGGAGATTCCTGACAGAAAATGAAGTGAATATGCTCCGTATGGGGTCTTTTGAATAATTTAAATTAGTAAATGATGGAAATGATTCGTAGAACAAAGATTGTTGACGTGCTGAAATTACGTGAATTCGGCAGCATGGTCAATGTTAAGGGTTGGGTACGTACTCGCCGCGGTAGCAAACAAGTAAACTTTATCGCCTTAAATGACGGTTCTACTATAAATAATGTACAGGTGGTTGTTGATTTGGCTAACTTCGATGAAGAAATGCTTAAACAGATTACTACAGGTGCATGTATAAGCGTAAACGGTGAATTGGTGGAATCTGTAGGTGCCGGACAAACTGCCGAAATTCAGGCCCGTGAAATAGAAGTGTTGGGAACATGCGACAATACTTATCCGCTACAGAAAAAAGGTCACTCAATGGAGTTCCTTCGCGAAATAGCTCATCTGCGTCCACGTACAAACACTTTTGGTGCAGTATTCCGCATTCGTCACAATATGGCTATTGCTATACATAAATTTTTCCATGACCGTGGCTTCTTCTATTTCCACACTCCTATTATAACAGCTTCCGACTGTGAAGGAGCAGGACAAATGTTTCAGGTCACTACTATGAACCTTTATGATTTGAAGAAAGACGAAAACGGTTCTATAGTTTATGACAATGACTTCTTTGGAAAACAGGCTAGCCTGACAGTATCAGGACAGTTGGAGGGTGAATTGGCTGCAACTTCTTTAGGTGCAATTTATACTTTCGGCCCAACTTTCCGTGCAGAAAATTCCAATACTCCTCGTCATCTTGCTGAATTCTGGATGATAGAACCAGAAGTGGCTTTCAATGACATCTACGACAACATGGATCTGGCTGAGGAATTCATCAAGTATTGCGTACAATGGGCTTTGGACAACTGCTATGATGATGTTAAGTTCCTTAATGACATGTTCGACAAGGGCTTGATAGAACGTTTACAGGGTGTATTGAAAGACAGTTTCGTTCGTTTGCCTTATACTGAAGGTATTAAGATTCTGGAAGATGCAGTAGCAAAAGGACACAAATTCGAATTTCCTGTATTCTGGGGTGCCGATCTTGCATCTGAACATGAACGTTATCTGGTAGAAGAGCATTTCAAGAAGCCTGTAATCTTGACAGACTATCCTAAGGAAATCAAGGCCTTCTACATGAAACAGAATGAAGACGGAAAGACTGTACGTGCAATGGACGTATTGTTCCCTAAGATTGGTGAAATCATAGGTGGTTCTGAACGTGAAGCTGATTATGACAAACTCTTGACACGTATTCAGGAACTTGGTATTCCTATGAAGGATATGTGGTGGTACCTGGATACCCGTAAGTATGGAACCTGCCCTCATTCAGGATTTGGTTTGGGATTCGAACGATTATTGCTGTTTGTCACAGGTATGTCGAACATACGTGACGTAATACCTTTCCCACGTACACCAAGAAATGCTGAATTTTAATTTATTATAAAAATACAAATATTAAAAAGCTGTATGGATACGATAATCCGTACAGCTTTTTTTATAGGATATCAAGATTATAAAGACACCGAAAAAAACACTTCAATATTTATGGTTAATCTATATTTTTACTTATATTTGTAGAAACCTATTAATAAACTTAAATATTTAGTGTTATGAAAATGCGCAGTTTCTTATTCCTTACATTATCGTTGCTGGTAGCATCGGGTAATGCATTGGCGCAAAAGGCTGAAAAAGTTCCTGTAAGCCTCAATGGTATATGGCAAATGTGTTTTTACCGCTCAAATTCACCAGATGTTGCCGGTGAGCTTAAAACAAGCAACTCTTTTAAAATTCTTTCTGATGATGGCCGTTTTACAAATATGGTTATGATGCCACATGGAGCAATTATCATAGGAGAAGGAAGTTATGAAGTTAACTCTGAAAAATCTTATACGGAAATTGTAGAAAGGAATCTTCATTTACCACAATTGAACGGGAAAAGAAATGTAATGGAATTTGAGATGAAAGACAATGGAGTAATGGTAGTGAAATATTTCCTAAAGGAAGATATAAACGGCAATAGGATAGATTCCTGGTGCTACGAAACATGGAAAAAAGTAACTATACCGGACAAATATCCTGAAAATATTATTAGATAAAATCAAATATTATCGCTGCAAAAAGGCTACTGTCATTTTTTCGATAGTAGCCTTTTTAGCATAGTATCAATTGATTGTAGCAGAAAAATACAGAAAAACTTTGTCTGTTTCAAGAAAAGTTGTACCTTTGCAAGCCGATTATTATCAAATAGAGATAAAATTAAGATTCTGAGCACTTTATTCTTCTTTGTCCGGGACGGATAGAGTGTGAGGAAATTGTTTTTTAGTAGTTAACATTTTAAAAAAGATTTAAGAGTGGATACTTTAAGTTACAAGACCATTTCTGCAAACA
>CALUPA010000020.1 GCA_944322395.1 uncultured Phocaeicola sp. | reverse complement strand
AATTCCAATCCTAAAGCGAAACTACATATTTCGGGTTGCAAAGGTACGAATAAGTTTTTAATACACAAACACTTTTCAAAATAAAAAAGGTCTGATTCATGCAAAAGAGCACAAATCAGACCTAAACAAACGTTTTTTATATTTTTTTAAGCTTCTCCTTTAAAATCGCTCAACGGTGGAACAAATGTTTTGCCAGCTTTCTCACCTTGTGCGTTTCTTTCCTCAGGCATCTTTACTGTTCCGAAATTTCTTTCATATTTTATCATATTATCCTGCAATGCATACATCAATCTTTTTGCATTTTCAGGAGTCATTACTATTCTTGACTGCACTCCTGCCTTTGGCAAACCTGGCAATACAGAGACAAAATCGATTATAAACTCTGAAGTTGAATGTGTTATAATAGCGAGGTTTGCATATGTTCCTTTTGCAACCTCCTCTTTCAGTTCTATTTGTAACTGATTATTCTTGTTTTCGTTTTCCATGATAAATTTAATTTAAATACTTTGACAAATATAAGACAAATTCAATATTCACACAAGAAAAGAGTGTAAAACTTATACCATATAATCAGAAAAATTACCTATTTTTGTCCAATAAGACAAAGCCTATGACAAATTATAAAATCATATTCAAGCTACTATTATTTACACTAACTACATTTACCTTGAATTTATATTCTCAAACCACATCCTTCAATCATCTCACTACGGACGAGGGTTTGTCACAACTGTCTGTCAACAGTATATATATTGATGAGCACAACATGTTATGGATAGGAACTAGAGTTGGCCTAAATGTATACAATGGGAAAAATATACACACATTCAAAACAGAAAAAGACAATCCATATAGCTTACCATCAAATTTCATACAGAAAGTTACAGGAAACAAAAACGGTTATGTTTATATTCTCACTATAGATGGAGTATGTGAATTTGATATGCACACACACCGATTCAGTAAATTACACAAAGGAAAAACAGACTGTATATATTACAAGAAAGAGCTATACATAAGTATAGATAATACCATTTACATATTCAACAATTCCACATCTTCTTTTGAAGAGTTCTATACTTTACCTGCAGAAGTAGATGTTATAAACTCAATGACCATTGACGAATCAGAAAATATGTGGATTGGTACGTCACGCGGTATTTATAAATATAATATAATCACGAAAAAACTATTGAAAGTCATCCAAACTGGAAATATCACCCAGTTATACATTGATAAAGAGAACTCCTTATGGGCAGGAAGCTGGGACAACGGTTTGTTTATCATTAAAGAATCAGGACAAATCATAAACCACAGAAAAACAAACGACAAAACAAACAGTTCCATATCATCTGATTTTGTCAGAGCAATCTGTCAAGATAATTATGGTAATATGTGGATAGGAACTTTTAATGGCATTGACAAATACGACAATATCACAAAAAAATTCATACACATACCATCAGGCAATTCGCAACATAATCTTACCCACTCCTCAGTTTGGTGTATAGAAAAGGACAAACAAGGAACTCTGTGGATTGGTACGTATTTCGGAGGTGTTAACTATATAAATCCTGAATATTCAATATATAATAGATATGAATATTCAGTTATAGAAGAAAAAGGTCTCAGCAGCCCTATTGTAGGTCGCATGCTAGAAGACAGTAAAGGTAACCTATGGATAGCAACCGAGGGAGGAGGAGTAAACTATTTAGACCGAGCAACAGGAAAATTCAAATGGTTTATTGGAAAATCCGGTAAAAAAAACACCATTTCACATAACAACATCAAATCATTATATTTAGATGAAACAAGACACACGTTATGGATAGGAACACACACAGGAGGATTAAACAAATACGAACTCAACACTGGCAGTATAACTGTATACAGAACTGTAACAGGAGATAAAACATCATTACCTTCCGATATAATCAGAGATATTGAAGAATATTCGTCAGACACATTAGTAATAGCTACGCAAAATGGGATATGTCTGCTATCTAAGAGAAACGGTAAATGCAGACAGTTACTGGATAACCTTCCTAAAAGACAAAAACTAGGGATGGTAGCCGATATAAATTTCGACAATAACGGAAATCTATGGATAGCAGCTACCGGTGAAGGTGTTTATGTTTACAACATCAAAACAGGCTATATAAAAAACTTCCGTCACGACAGCTATACAGCAGGCTCACTCAGCAACAATAATATAAATAACATTATCACTGACAGTAATGGAAACATATGGCTGTGTACATCCGGAAGCGGCCTTGACCTATATGACCCTAACACTGACAAATTCATAAACTTTGACAAAAAGAAGAATAATCTGTCTAATGATTGTATATATCAAGCTATTGAATCAACAATCAGTGATAATCTGCTATTAATCACAACTGATGGTTTTTCTATTTTTGATAAATCAACAAAAAAATTTCAAAACTTCAACTCAGATAACGGGCTACCAATAAATGCCATTAACGAAAATTCGCTCTACATCACAAAAAACGGTGAGATATTTCTAGGTGGTATACACAATATGGTATCTTTCTTCGAAAAAGACTTGAAACGCCAGCCGAAGCCATACAATATTATGGCCACAGGACTTTTAGTGAACGGAAAATATATTGAAGCAGGAGATGAAAGTGGAATTCTAAGCGAATCGATAGAATACACAAAACATATTGAATTAAACCATAAACAAAATATGCTTTGCCTTGAGTTTGCTGTAACAAACTTTATCCCTGAGAACAAAGACAAAATAATATATAAGCTAGAAGGTTTCTCCGACAAATGGAATGATACAAGAAATTCCAATGAAATAATTTACACCAACCTTCATCCTGGCAAATATACACTTTTAATAAAACCACAAAATGTAGACGAATCCATATGTAAGCCATACAGACTAAATATAACAATTAGAGCTCCATTCTACCAGACTCCTATAGCATATATACTATATATACTTACAATATCAGGAATAGCATGGTATCTTATCAGCATTTACCTCACTCGTCTGCATCTTTCTGAATCATTAAAGATAGAGCAACAGCATGCTGAGAACATTAAGAAAGAGAACCAGGCTCAACTAAAACTCTTCACAAATATTTCACATGAATTCCGCACTCCATTAACTCTTATTATTTCACAAATTGAGACTCTTATACAGAACAATAAGTTCAGTCCACAAATATACTCAAAGTTATCATCAATGTATCACAGTTGCATGCAACTACGAGAACTTATAACAGAGTTATTAGATTATCGCAAGCATGAGTTAGGACACTTAAAACTGCAAGTAAGTAAAGGTAACATTGTAGAATTCCTTAAAGAGAACTATATGTTGTTCTATGACTATGCACTCAAGAAATCAATTACACTGGAATTTAAGACCTCACATGAGGACATTGAAATGTGGTATGATGCAAAGCACATTCAGAAAGTCATAAATAATCTTCTATTCAATGCAGTCAAACACACAAAAGAAGGAGGACACATATCAATAAATATAAAGAAAGATAATAACGATGCTGCAATATCCATTACCGACAATGGTGAAGGGATTCCAGAAAAAGACATTCCAAGAATATTTGATATATTCTATCAGTCTGAAAGCAATTCTGGGACTTCAGACATGACTGGATCAGGAATAGGCCTAGCACTTGTGAAGAGTATAGTAAAAATGCATCATGGGAATATCGAGGTAAGTAGTAAAATAAACCAAGGTTCAACATTTACAGTTACACTTCCACTGAATAAAGAAATATATTCTGATACAGAAATTCTATACAAAACCGAGGAGAAAAACATACGACAACAGCAAACGACATTACTTGCCAATGAAATCGTTGTAGAACCTATGGTTTACGATAAAAGTATAGATTCTGAAATAAAGAATACACCAGAATCCAAAAATAAACCAATCATGATGATAGTAGAAGATAATGAAGAGATACGTTCCATAATAAAAGATATACTCAGTCCATTCTACTCCATACATGATCTAGCAAGTGCTGAAGAAGCGCTAGAGCAAATAGAAAATATAATGCCTGACATATTAATTACTGATGTAATGATGCCTGGTATGGACGGAAAAGAACTATGCAGAAGAATTAAATCGACTCCTTCTACAAGCCATATACCAGTTATCCTACTTACAGCTCAAACTGCTGTAGAGCAATACATCGAAGGTTTTCAAACTGGAGCAGACGATTATATAACGAAACCCTTCAATACACGTCTGCTAATATCCAGATGCAATAATCTTATAAACTCCAGAATACTACTTCAGGAAAAATTCAGCCATCAACCTGAAACTAACGTACAAATGCTGGCTACTAATAAGATAGACAAAGAAATTCTTGATAAGGCTACATCAATTATTGAAGAAAACATTGGAAACGCAGATTTCAATATGAATACATTTGCACGTGAAATGGGAATGGCAAGGACAAACCTGTTTTCAAAGATTAAAGCAATAACAGGACAAACACCTAACGATTTTATCATCAACATACGACTAAAGCGAGGTGCATTCCTATTACGTAATAACCCAGAATTAAACATAACAGAAATAGCAGAAATGATAGGCTTTAGTTCAGCTAGATATTTTTCTAAATGTTTTAAAGATTTATATAACATCAGTCCTCTTTCTTATAGAAAAGGGGAATCGGATAATTAAACATAAAGAAACTCTCCTGAAAGTAGGAGTGACTTTCAGGAGAGTTTCTTTATAATAACTTAATCTGATATTACTTCACTTTTTTCAGATTTATATAAACAGGCATACCATTTCTTAACAGACATGAAACCTCTGTATTGCCATTATCCATTGTTTTTAGGAAAACCCCAGGCATGTTTCCATCAGCCTGCCATGCTCCCTTCAATTCTATGAATGCAGGAGTTGGCAATTCTCTCCAGTTTTTATCGTCAATAGCTTTTGGTCTCAAGTTAGGGTTTGAGATGGCCAGTTTAAGATTTCCTTCAGTATCCTTCTCTTCTATGAGCAAAAGTTCTGTAGCAGAAGAAACAACCTCTCCTGCGTTCAAATTTTTAGCCGGAGTAAAGAAAGAATATGCCAAAACATTTCTAGGGATATATTTTATGATATGCAATGAATCTTGCATTTCTACAACACTAAACAATTCACCTTTGATCTGCTTTTCTGCAACTTCCTTCATCTTTGCTTCATCCGCTGCCGGTACAACAATAAAGGTATAGTCCTTCTTTTCAGGTTTAACTCCATGATTGATGTAAGCCTTTGCTGCAACCTCTGTAGCCGGTTTTGCTGCAAGTCCCTCAGAAGAAGGAGTCTGTTGTTTGGCATAAACCACCTGTATATCATCATGTCCTGCAGGAACAAAGAAACCTGTAGATACAGGATTTATCATTGTTACAGGTTCTGCAGAAGGGATTGTCATCTTACTTTCATTACCAACAGATTTTCCATTCACCATAAGTTTATTATAGTTCTTGGTTACGATAGTCTGGAACAGATTAGTTGCAGTAGTCATATTGTCTGCATACTGCCCTTTTGCAGATATACCGTTACCTATGCTGAACAGCATTCCGTCTACAGCCAATACAGACTTGCAGAAAGTCAGATTCGTAGGAACAAATCTCTGGCTTCCCCAACTATCTCCCTGATCGAAAGCAGCAGCAAAAAGTCCATATTCCTTCATGGAAACAGCACCGGCAAAATTAGTAGTCTTCGCCTTTTGGTCAAACCTATCCTTATCATTCTTATAAGGCATCATTTCCGCCCAATCCATATAATGTACAGTAGTACTACCAGGCATCATATTCCAATCCCATCCGGCACCCTTATTATCATTATTCGACGGATATCCACTTGCTTCCAATCCGCCTTCATATAACACTTCCAAAGTACCATGACTCTGATATCTTCCGAATCTGTTGGTCTTATTATAAATCTCACTACCCCAAAGCATTGCTGTAGGACATTTCATTACAGCCACCCAGCCTGGCTGACGATATACACCAGCAGAACTGTAATTGTACTGATAGAATCCATTAGCATCAATTGCAGGAACATCATATTTGTTTGTCTTAAAGAAATAATTATAATAAGCTGCCAGATCCTTATCAATATCTGTACCCATTACATCTCCTCCTATTTCTACAAGTTGTTCAAACAATTCTTGAGTAAACGGAACTTCTATGCTATAGAACGGATGACGTCCCGCCATACTATTCGCATAAATACGGTTTTTATCTCCTTCAGCACATATTGCTGTCATATATAGGGTTACAACGGCATTCTTAAGTCTTTCATATGATTTTCTATCAATCTTCAATGTCGTTCCTTTAAAGCGGTAAAAATATCCTACCCAACTTCTATATGAATACATATATCCATTGTAATGCGCATTATGATGGAATCCTGTTCCGTCAGGTTTAAGAATATCCTTATTACCTACATTATAGCGTGTACATACTCTCAGAAAACCAGACAACAACTGCAAGTCCTGTATAGCCTGCTGGTCGTCAGGATTTGCAATGGCCAAATCAAACACATAAGGTACTACATTAAAAATATAGTCAGAACTTATCCACTTCATAATAGCCTTGTCTCCCTGGCGTATAACATCAACCTCCAGCAATTTCTGTACTGCAGCAATAACTTTAGCCTTGCGTACATCATCCAGTACAGGAATCGCACTCATAAAGTCAGTAGGAATCTTTCTCACATCACTATAGTTACTATAAACCAGTTTAGGCATTCTTAGGAAGAAGTTATGCGTAAACAGATAATCAAGATACAAATCCAAATCAGCCTTTCCCGACTTTCCCAACGTCAATGCTCCATACGCTAAGACTCTTACGTTTTTAGCAACATCCCTAAGATGCTGGTTCATAACCTTATCACCCCACAAATCAGCTCCGGTTACAGTATAATCACCCGTACGTTGCAACATAAGCATTTTCAGAGCCATCTGAGCTGCTTTCAATTCACTTTCCGAAGCTTTTGGTTCCGACAGTTTATATTTTTTGCGGAATTCTTGCAGTTCCTTAAGTTTTACTTCATCAATATTTTGATTTATAGTCTGTGAATTATCTGTTCTCATCACAGCCTTACCCGAGGCATATGTCATCGGACTGCCTATTCCGAGCAATAGTAAGAATACAATATCTTTTCTTAGTCTCATGATATTAAGTTTTTAATAATTATTTCAACTCTAAAAGCCATGCAGGCACATGACCCAAACGTTTTTCAAGCTGAGCTTCATAAAGTGATTCCGGTAAAACCTTTACTCCATTATTTTCATCTAGTTTCACTTGAGAATCTACAAAGTTAACAGGATCTCCGTGGAAACCAACAATAATAGGTGGTAATATTTTCCAATACTTCCATCCATCTCTCCACCAGTCGAATTCACCGTTTGCAGGCAGATTTCCATTTCCATTAAGTTTAGTCTTTGTAGAATACATATTCCATATTGTCAAATCATTAAGATGATTAGGTACCTGGTCTGCATCTCCACCTTGACGTGACTGTACGAAACCGCCCTTACACATATCTATCAGTGTCGCCCTTGGCTGTGTAGCATGAGCTTCAAAGCAAGCATCATCACCCCAATATACATTCCATATCACAGCGCCCATACTAGGTTTCGATACTCCGCACGCATGATACTGCCCTGCACCTTCCGTCACAGTATAAGGAGAATCGTCCAATGGTCCGGTGGTTCTGTCAGTAACCTTTCCTATAAAGACACGGCTTGAACCTTGCGAACGTATTGCAGCATGCCCTCTATTACCTAAGATATTAACATCATATACAGAAACATTTGCACTTGAAATAATAGATGCAGCTTCACTTACATCTTTGAAATCCACACGACGCATCCATGAATTTACAAGGCGCATGAAGTTTACAGGTTTATATGCACCATCGTCTTCCCAATCATCATGATGTCCGAAATCCGCCTTTGCATTTCCTACGAATGTCAAATCCTCTATACCTACATTTTCATAATAGTAATACTTCTTAAGAGTCCAATCATATTTTGCCTCAACCTCATGCATTATAGGTTCCTTAAAAGTAATTTTTTTACCATCCTTGGCAGTTATCATATGATAATCTTCCACCTGTACACCTGTTTCCGCAATATTAGTCATAGTACTCTCCCATTGATAAGGTAAAAGTTCCTTTGCCACCAGTTCAGGATTTTTGTCATGCAAATAAAGGCAAACATATTCACCTACAGAGAATATTTCCGGATTTGCAACCTCTATTGAATAAGTTCCTTTTTTGGCATCAGCAGTTACATCTGAATTTTTTCCCACTTCGCCATCCCCTGGTAGCCATGCATTTCTTCTTATGGAAATCAACACAGGTGACGAATACATAGCATTACTATTCGGCAGATTAGGTGTTTCCATTATAAGTCTGGTTTTATCTCTACCGGCACCCTTTATAATAACATTACCGCCAAATATATCAATACTATGGCTGGTATTATTTCCTAATTCATCCTTATCACCAGTAGTTTTATCAGGATCTTTGGTATTGTCGCTATTGTTATGCAAGATATAGTCACCTTCAGGGAAATAAATCAAGACTTTGGCATTTGAATTACCAGATGATTTGTTCAAATCATACTTTTCCAGTATCTTATTAAGTGCATCTCTAGCATAATCAGAGCCTTCAGTCATATAGTCTCTTATATTTTCTTCTTTAAATCCCCAGGCTTTTCCATCCGGAGCAGATTCCTCACCATGTTTATAGCCTGCATATGAAAAATCAAGCAACAAATTATCCTCTGCTCCTAAAACAAACTTATTCCATGCCAAAGTTGTTTGCGTCTCTTTTACTGGAACATTATATGATTTATTTCCCGTTTTAATTGAAATTGTCATTGAGGAAAGATCTTCCGAGAGTGAAGCAGCTTGAAAGAAAGAAAATGCGCCACGTTCCGCATTCTCAATCTTTCCTACTTGTTTATCACTTATTTGCATCCAAGATTTTCCATCGAAAGTATACTCCCAATATTTGGTTTTATTAAGTCTTAAAGTCGGAATATTGCCATTCTTTACCGAAGCAACATTTCCATCCTTAGTTTTCAGGGGGAATATTTCTTCATAGTAATCACATATCCAATTAGCATTTTCATCTACTCCCAATAAAGGAATAGTCTTCATTTTTGTATAATTTTCATCTGCATATACAGTCGTTACCAATTCATTTGAGAACTGTATCGAACGGTTACCATTATCGTCAACCCAATTGGCTGTTACTTCTAACGCCCCATTTACCAGCTTACTGATAATAGTTGCATCTACATTCATTTTATCCACCTTGTCCTGATAAAGTGTCTCCACTTCATCCTTTGTCGTATCTCCGTCACTAACGGCATTGTCTTTGCACCCCATGGTAACACCAAGGAGTACAAAGACAATTGCTATACGACAGAAAAGAAAATTCAGATTCTTATTCATATTCGTCGATTTTATTTATTATTATTTCAAAGCATTAAGCCATGCAGGAACATACCCCAAACGTTTTTGTAATTGTGCTTCATATAAAGATTCCGGAGTTACCTTTATACCTGTACTTTCTTCATAAGTAAGTTGATTTTCCTCATCTGTAAAGAAATCAGAATCTACACCATTCACTCCCACAACAATAGGTGGATATATCTTCCAATAGTCATTTCCAGCATCCCACCATTTAAAATCAGAATTCCATGTTCCCTGATTTGTTGTAGTTCCTGTTACATTTAAATTCCATATAGTAAGATCCCTTAAATGATTAGGATTTTCACTTACTGCACCTCCCGCATGATAACGTACTAAACCTCCACTACAATTATCAAATAAAGTTGCTCTAGGCTGAGTAGCATGCGACTCAAAACAAGCATTACTACCCCATGTTGTATTCCATATTACAGTACCTATACTTGGTTTAGACACTCCACATCCATGCCACTGTCCTTTACCCTGATAACCTAAACTTTCTGAACTTTCATCTCTTACTTTTCCAATAAACACTCGTGTAGATTCCTGTGCGCGAACTGCTGAATGTCCACGAACTCCATCAATAGTAATATTATATGCTGAACATAATGCTGATTGATCAAAGGAAACAGCCTCACTTACACTTGTAAATCGTACGTTTCTTATCCAAGAGTTTACAACTCGCATAAAGATAACCGGTTTATAAGAAGAATCATACATCCAAGATTCAACAGAACCCTCTGGAGCATTTTCTCCATGATGATAATAAGGAGTTGGTGCATTACCAACAAAAGCCAAATCCTCTATCCCTACATTTTCATAGCATTTATATTCTCTAATCTCCCAGCCTCCATTATAATCTTTTATTGAGGCATCAATATCACTCATTATAGGATCATAGAAAGTAACACTGGTACTTGTTGCAGATTTCACCTTATGGAATTCTATAATTCTGATACCATTACCATCCTCTGTTGAACCATTCGACTCCATTCCCGGAACTTTTGTTATACTCCATTCTGCAGTTTTTTGATTATATAAAGGTCCCAGCTCCCTTTTCAATGCTGAATCATCATTACTTCTTAATCTCAACTGTACCCAAGAGTCTGAAGTTATTCCACTAAAGCTACCATAGACAGTAAAGTCTCCCTTAGAAGCATTCTTAGTTATATTTCCCAATGATTTGGAATTATTGATGTTGCGAGGGCTATTACTGTGCTGAATGCTAATCATTGCCCCGGTAGAAGCTTCATCTGTACCAATATGGCTAGTCATCACCAATTTCGTTTTATCTGGTCCATCACCTTTTATTACAAAATTACCTCCAAATATTGGTAAGGGTCTTGTCGTGTTATCTTGCAAATTATATTCACCAGCAGGAAAATATATTAGAATTCTTGCTGTTGCATTCGTTGCAGAAGTATTAGTTTTTCTTATAAGTTTATTATCATCAAGAATTTTTTCAAAAGCCTGCCTTGCAGAAAGACTGTTTTTCTCCATTACGTCCTTAACATTGTATACTGTATATCCTAAAGAAAAACCATCTGCAGGAACTGTTTCCCCATAATTATATCCCGCATAAGAATAATCTAAAAGTACATTATCTGTTCCAGACAAAAAATTCTGCCATGCAATGGCAGAATTTTTATCTATTGTACTATTTAAAAGTTTCACAGGAATTGTCACAAGTCGGCAATAACCTTCTTTAGAGAATATCTTTATAACCAACTTATCTTCATAATCTTTTCCAAAGACATTTACTTTCGGAGCTGTAACAGTCATTTCTTTTTCTCCAAGTTCGATTCCCCAATTCGTGGTTTCAATAACTATGTTCTCAACACCTTCTTGAACAACCTCAAATTTCTGAACTTGACCTAGTCCAAAAACTACTGGAGTAACATCACCATATTTAACAGTCAAACTTAATCCTCCAAACAAAGCTACTTCTTTAGAGAGTTGTCCGGCATCTGTATTCCATGTAAATGTCATTGAGTTTCCATCTTCAGACACAGTTACACTTTCAAAAATAGAGTTCTCGCCAGAACCTTGAACAGGATTAGCAACTCCTATTCCATCCAACCATTCACCATCGTCATATCGGTATATCCACTGTCCATTCTCATCAACACTGAACTCAGGCGTCTTTCCATCAGTAGGATTAGCACTTACCGGGTTACCTTGTCCATCAAGTAAAGGTTTTGTTTCTCCATTAAGTGTATAATACCAATTACCGTCTGCTCCTATTGACATAACGGGAATATCCTCATTAGGAACTTTATTTGAATGTACTGAAATGGTTGTGCCGTTACTTAATTCAATTGTATATTCAAGGTTTTCATTTCCATTCTCATCTTCACTTCTATCCCAATCAACAGTATACCCTAATATCAATATCTGACCATTAAGTATTCCCTGATAGTTCGCTATATCCTGATTAATCTGCGGCAATTGTGCCTCAAGCTTATCCAAACGAGCATTCAAATCATCAATGTCATTTCGGATATCGTCCATATCGCTACACGAAAATAGTGTAGCGATAGAGATTATACTTAATATTAAATATTTAATTTTTTTCATGGTTTAAAGTTTTTATTCTATTGTTGCACCATAACCTGAATAAGTTGCATTAGGAACAAATGTACCAGTAGCAGGATCAAACTTACCACCTTCAAATGGATTATCAGTTATCTTTTGCATTTCACCAGCACCTTCCCAAGCGCAAGAAACACCGCCACTAGAATAGAACATTTGCCACAATCTTGTTGTTCCGTCATTACGATAAGCGATATTATCATTGTTTATTCCCTGACTTATAGGATTAGTAATACGGAATACCATATAATTGTAATCTGCGCTACCGTCTTTAGCATAGAATATATTCTTGCTAATTTCTGCTTCTGTCAAGTTTTCAGCATATATTACACCCGTAGTTGATGTTACATTAACAGTTCCTAAATTAATAAATGTATTATTTTCTATAATTACTTTATTTATTGAGGACTTATTACCATTATAAAGTTTGAAATTACTTGTCAGTCCAAGTTCTTTACAATAAAATATGTTATTCTTAAATTTCAATGTACCATATTTAGCCGTACTTGAACCTACTGAAACAACCCATTGCTGCTGCGCTCCCTTATCATACGCAAATTTACAGTTTTCAACAACAAGATTCTCTATACTTCTATTATTTGGTGATATATATGTTAAAGCCTGACCAGACAAACATATTAAGTTAGTATTACTAAATATTACCGTACCAAAAGAAGAATTTCCATTCTGCGCCAACAAATAAGTTTTTGCGGAACCGTCATTGTTCATCACGTTTTCTGTATTTATTTCTAAATTGTATGATACAAAAATACCATTACCGTCTTCATTAGAAATCTTCATCTGCTTTGTTGGAGTAATTTTACTCTTCATAGCAGAACTATTTCCTATTAATATCAAATTCGGGAAATTAATAGTTGATGTCCAATTTAAATCAACTGATGGGTCTATAAAATACACCTTATAATCAGTTGTAAATTCAAAGTCATTTGAATTTACTAATTGTGCCTCACCATATGTTTCTTTATTGATAGATAGTCCTGAAACTAAATTCAGAGTTTCTCCAGCTTCGTATAATGCATAATAACTATCAATTACTTCTTCTGCAACAACTTGAATCTTATCAACTGCCCAACTAATTCCGCTATTTACCTGCAAAGTTAAATCTTTAGTATTATCTGCAGTAGCTCTTGATAAAGCAGATGATTTTGCAGGAGCTACAAGTGACAATTTAGCCTCATTAGTCTCTGCGTTTGGTTCACCAAGCACTGCAGTCCATCCTGCAGGTGCTGTTACTGCATAGTTATCACCTTTTACTTTTACTGTAAGTTCTACAGGCTGACCATAACCTACTGTTAGAACACCATCCTTAAATCCTTGTTCAGGATCAACAATTTCGCAAATCAAATCTTCAACTATAGGCAAAGAATATGTTTTACCATTTTCTTTAAGTTTTACCACCAAACATCCATCTTTAACTTCAACACTTTCGAAGAATTCGTCGGACATTGAGATTGACTCATCGGTAGTAGCTTTAACAGGTTCACCTTTCTCATTCAAAACATTCTCGAAGTCTTTTGGACCATCACCATCCAAATCGACCTGCCAATAACCTTCTGAGTTAATCCTGAACCTTGGAGTTGCAGCATCACTTCCTTCTGCTTTTGTTGGCTGCTTTTCTCCATTGATAACCCAATAACCATCCTCACTTATAGTGATAGATGGAGTTGTAGCTTCTCCTTTTGTACCCTGTGTCAAAACGATTTCACTGCCATCGCTCAGTTTAACAGTATACTTGCCTGTTTCTTCATCATATACATATGACTGTATAGTTTTACCACCTTCTGCCAGTACTCTAAGAGCATTTAGATTTTCGTTAAGTAATTGAACCTGTGCTTCCAAGTTCGTTACCCTATCTTTTAAAGAGTCGATATCACTTCTTAAATCGTCTGTATTACACGAAATTACACCAAGAATCACAGGTATAATCAGCAATAAGTTTCTCAGCTGTTTCATATTCAATAGTATTAAAAATTTATTCTACATTTATTATTATATTGCAAAGTTTTTCGTCTGAATATTGATAGTTGGCATTATGTAAAGCAAATGTTGCTTTATATGTACCAACTTCATTATAAGTGTATTCAAATTTGTCTACTACAGTGGACATATTCTTGACACTAACACCGGCATCCGGTTCACAAGCATTTACAGCTAAATGGTCGGAAACTATCCAACTATACGTCATAGGCATATCTTGCCTTGGGTCAGAAGCATTCATCCAGAATTTTCCTGTTGCAATCTGGTCTGTTCTCCAAAAGCCTCCCGCACCGTTAGTCACCGTGGCATACTGCAAAACAGTTAAATCTTCCAAGGCTTTATTTTTCAGATCTGCAGGTAATGCATTTATCTGTTTGGTAGTTGCATCCATATAGTTTAAATTGATTGGAGTAAAGCCAAACTGACTTGCACCCACCTCAATAATATCTCCATTAGCCATAACATTCGTTATTTTCATATCCTTGAAAGTAATTTTTGACTGTGACTGTGTCGCATCAATACCCTCATATCTTATGGCCAAAGTAATATTCTGACCAAAAAACTGCTTCATATCGATAGAATAACTTGAATAAGTATCCGCATTAGCATGGGTAGTTTGCGGCAAATCTGCCTGCGCTATCAACTCATTCCACTGAGTCTGCTCAAGCAAAATAGAATCGTTCTTAAAGTCATTTTTATTCATTCCTACAAAATCCGTAGAATAAAGCATCTTAAAAATATTTGCAGGATTACCATAAACGACATTTACGTCAAAAGTTAATACTGATGATTTTATCTGGTCCATATCTATAAATTGACGGTCTCTATATTCATATATATGGCCTTTCTCACCACTAAAGAAAGAAACATAATCAGGTTCACCAATAATATTGAATGTTATTGGAGTCCCTTTCTTCACTCTTATTATATTACCGTCTGCTACAACTTTATCATTTAGTTGAACTGTAACATCGGCATTACTCAAGTCTGTCTCCAATGGATTTTCGCATGAGGCAAAAGCCATAAGGAGCAAGCCTACAGAAAATATATTTAACAGTTTCATTTATTTAAAATTTTACGGTTTAACAAAATTACCATCCAGGGTTGTTCTCAGTGATAGCCTTATTTACCGCCATTTCCGCTTCTGGGATTGGGAAATAGTTATAAGCCGATGAAATCTGGAAGTATGTATAAACATTTGAAGGTCCTTGCTTCCAACCTGCAGCCTGACCATTTGTTGCATCTTCTACCAGTTCGTTCATGTTTTTAACCAATTCTCCCCAACGAATCAAATCAAAATGACGAGTGTATTCAAAACAAAGTTCACGACCGCGTTCATCCTTCACAGCCTGACGGAATGCATCTTTATCCATTGATGGCAAAGCATCTGTCAATCCTGCACGTTCTCTTACATCATATAAACATTGTTTTGCCAGCTTATTAGGACCATGCAGTTCATTTTCAGCTTCAGCAATCATAAGAAGAACGTCTGAATATCTCAATATAGGGAAGTTAATAGCTGTACTGTTCTTGTCTTTTTTGTCAGCCTCATACTCTCTACGATACTTTGCACATGCACGTGCATACTCTGCTGCAGACGGTACATTAGTATAGTCTCCTAATTTAGTATCTTTATTTCCTCCCAAATCGCCATAAGAATAAGAACGGTTTTTATCAAGTTCTTTAACCCTATCCAATGCTCCTTCTTCATAGAATTCACGACCAGTCACACCTGTATTCTTTCCTCCTGCCTCAACATACTTAAATGGTGCAATATTCCAGAAGAATCTTTTGTCCTTATTCTTTAAAACTATTGCATCTGCATTTGTAGGATCGGCCACACGACTGGCATTTATCTCTGTTCCATAAAGTTTATACAGCTTTGGAGTTGCGAAAATAAACTCGTAGCTATATCCTGGGTCTGCTGCACCAACTATATTTGTCTTTGAAGACATGTCAGGAGCTGCAAGCCCTATTGTGTTACCAATTCGTCCTTCAGCTTTCACATCAGAAGTGTTATTACCAGCCAACTCTACTTCCCATATGCTTTCGTTTGAGCCGGTAGAATTATATCTGTTTGCGCAAAGATCTATAAAGAAATCCCAATAATCCTTGGTAAGTTTATGATTCTGAGTCGTAACCTTCTGAGCATAGTAACTTGCCTGCTGATAATATGTAGTCATTTCGTCCTCATTAGGAGTTCTGTTGTCTCTGTTATACTCACCTGCACGGAACAGATATACTCTTGCAAGAATACCCCAAGCTGTCGATTTTGAGATTCTACCAGGACGATAGTTCAGAGCTTCGGCGCTCAATAATCCTCCAGTTTCTTCATCAACAGCTGCCTCTATCTCATCAATAATAAAATTATATATTTTCTGCTTGTCAGTCCTTGGAGAATCAAGCCCCACAACATCTTGTGTAGAAACTGTTCGGAAAGGCACATCTCCCCAACATTGAACTAACGTAAAGTAATAAAATGCCCTTAGGAATCTAGCCTCAGATTCGTATTGTCTTCTGAGATCATCTTTAATATCTTTCACATTAGCAATATTTTCAAGGAATATATTAGCTCTGTTTATTCCAGAATAAAGGGTATACCAAAGTGCTGTCACAGCCGCATCACTTGATGTAGCATTGTTACAAATCAATCCACTTGAAGCTGGAGCACGATTTGTTCCTCCGTAATGAGAAAGGTCATCACCACCTACCAGATACAGGTAGTCTGCTCCATAAAAGCTCTGCTGACCAAGTATTGCATATACACCGGTCAAAAAAGAATTAGCCTCATCAGCAGTATTAAAATAATTTTCCTGAGTCAGCTTTGTAGGCTCTTTATCCAGAAAGTTACACGAAGTCAAGGAACCTCCCAGCAAAGCTGCCACTAATATAAAGTTTCTAATAGTTTTCATATTAACAAACAGTTTATTAAGCATTAATTAAAATCCTAAATTCACACCAAAACTTATTGTATATGTTCTTGGGTATGAAGAGTAATCCAATCCAGGTGTCAGTGCTGTATTTCTTACTGAAACTTCAGGGTCATATCCTGAATAGCTTGTAAGTGTCCAAAGATTCTGCCCTGCAACATAAAGTCTTACATTGCTAAGACCTGCTTTTGCTATCATCGCCTTAGGGAATGTATAACCTAAAGTCAGTGTTTTCAATCTCAAGAATGAGCCGTCTTCAATAACTCTGGAAGAGAACACTTTGTTTGATGAAGATGTGCTGGCAACAGGAATATCACTGTCAGGATTTTCAGGCGTCCATCTGTCTGCATAACTTGCGTACTGGTTCAACTCTCTTGACTTATTGTTAGAACTTTCAAAGAACAAACGGTTTGCATTAAGAATATCATTTCCGTATGACCACTGGAAGAAAATGCTCAAATCAAAGCCTTTGTAAGTAAAGTTGTTTGTAAAACCTCCGGTGTGAATAGGAAGTCCTCTACCTATAATTGTACGGTCGTTTGAATCAATTATACCATCACCATTCAAATCCTTATACTTAGGCATACCTGGCTGTGTATTGTTCTCCGAAGTATAATGAGGTACATTTGATTTCAACGTATATGAACTACCTGATTGGTTAAAATCATCATACTTGTATGTTCCTTCATATATATATCCATACATCATACCCATAGGATAGCCAACTCTTGCTATATAACTTGGCTGAGAGTTGTAATCCTTATCAAAAGCAGCAGAAGTCAACAAAGAAGTTTGGTTTTCTGCCAGTTCAAGAACTTCGTTTTTATTGAATGCGATATTGAAATCTGTTGTCCACTGGAAATTTTTTGTTTTAACATTCACAGTGCTAAGACTTAACTCCAAACCTTCGTTCTTTACTTTACCAATATTCTTCGTAGCACTATAGAATCCAGAAGATAGAGGCAAAGAAGCATCAAGCAGCAAATCTCGTGTAATCTTGCGGTACAAATCTGCTGTAATGGTAATTCGTTCACGGAAAAAACTTAAATCAAGACCAAGGTTCCACTGTTCAGTTGTTTCCCATTTCAAATTATCGTTCTGGATAGAAATTGGAACACTACCCACATTTGTATTGTCGCCATCAAAAGGATACACACCACTTGGTACACTTCCGTTTGAGATATAATCACCCTGTTTCTGTTTCAATACCTGCAACAATGCATAATAATCATACTCGCCAATACGGTTATTACCGGTCAAACCCCAGCTGGCACGAAGTTTACCTGAATCAAGAACACGTGACAAAGGTTTCATGAATTCTTCTTCCATGAAGTTCCAAGCCAAAGAACCTGAAGGGAAATAACCATATCTGTTTCCTTTGCTAAACTTGGAAGAACCATCGGCACGGAACGAAGCTGTAGCATAATACTTAGACTTATAGTTATAGTTCAATCGTCCGAGATATGACATCATTGACCAGGAATTCTTATATGAATTTGTAGTATTGGCCTGACCTTCATACATACCTGCCATACCTAAAGACTCGTTAGGTATATGAGTTGTTCTGAATGAATAATATTCATAATCAGAGTTCTGGAATGTCACACCGACCAATGCATTGAAGAAATGTTTTTTCTTTATATTAGTCTGGTATGTAAGAGTATTTTCATTCAACCACGTAAGACGCTCGTTACGTATAACCTGCGCATTTACCTTATCCGTTGATGTTGGACCACCATAACGTGTTTTCGAGTTGTTGAACTGGTCTTGCTTACGTGCATCATATGTATAACCTCCTGAAATCTTAAGTTTCAATCCTTTCATCAGTTCATAGGCTACATATCCGTTGATCTGGAGATTGTTAATATAGTTTTTACGATATTCATTTTTAAGGGACAATATCGGGTTAAAACGATAGTCATTACTATTATCTATCGCCTCATCCATTGCACTATCCATCAAAGAACTTAGTGGGCGGTTAGGGAAAGTTACAGGACGATATCCCCATACACTGTAGAACAAGTTATTCATACCACTGTATGAATTCTCTGAAGGAGTTGAACCTGTCTGTATACTGCGTGAATAGTTAGTAGTCAGACTGATATCTAATTTATCTCTTTTCACTACCGTATTCGCACGCATCTGGAAACGTTCGTAACCTGTATTCAGCAAAAGTCCCTGCTGGTCATAATATGAGGTTGAAGCATTGTATCTGATACCTTCAGTACCACCAGTAAGACGCAAGCTATGATTATGCTGGAAAGCTGTACGGAAAATTTCGTCCTGCCAATCATACTGGTCTATATTGCGATAATCCTCCAAAGTCCACTGTTTGCCTTCCCACTCCATCAAATAACCTCCAGTAGAAGAAGTCATTGCAGAAGGATAAGTCTCAGCTTGCAGTTTCACAAATTCATAAGCATCCATCATAGGAATCTTACGTGTAACATTATGCATTGTCACACTACCGTCATAAGTTATCTGAGGCTTACCAATAGAACCTTTCTTTGTTGTAATGATTACAACACCATTAGCACCACGAGCACCATAGATAGCTGTAGCTGACGCGTCCTTCAAGATATCAAGAGATTCGATATCGGCAGGGTTGATTGTACTTGCCATTGCAGCATCTTCAACCGGGAACCCGTCGATGACGTAAAGTGGAGAGTTGTCCTGAGTCAAAGAGTTGTTACCACGGATAACGATGTTCATAGTTCCACCCGGTGTACCTTCGCTTGAAGTTACATTAACTCCGGCTACACGTCCACCCAATGTCTGGTCAAATGATCCTACCGGAGTATTAAGAAGGTCTTCCATATTAGCCTTGGCTACAGAACCTGTCAAGTCTTTCTTCTTGACCTCCTGATAACCTACAACAACGACTTCTTCCAGCATCTCCGAATCTTCCTTCAAAACGATTGACATCGGCTTCGACAAATCAACTTTTATTTCAAGAGTCTGATAACCGATGTAGGAAACCACAAGGATTGAATTTTTGTCTGGTACAGACATAGAGAATTTTCCATCCATGTCAGTAATAGTACCCTGATTTGTTCCTTTAACTAAGATACTGGCACCGATGACTTCCAATCCGGTATCATCGATTACCTTTCCTCTAACAAGAGACTGCGCCACCGCCCCGGTGACCACAACTAAGGTTAACAGTAAAACACTGAAAGCCCTCTTCCATTTTAAAGTTTCTTGGAATCCAGTTTTCATAAAGATAAAATTACATTAAGTTTATTTTTCAAGGTTTTATTTTGCAAATATATTAATAATGTGTTACGCCCAAATGCTAAAATCGTACATCAATAGTACAAAATAATACAATCAACAGGCTTATTTATAAATATATCAGACATAAAGGCGTAACTGACAAAATAATTTTATTATCACAATAAAGAAAGTGTAGCATTTTTACCATAGTATATAATTAATGTGTTCTTCAAGTCATAACTGCATGCAATATAATAATATTTTTCATATATTCCAATTTTTCAACAAAAGAAGCTTTAAATTTTATTCATGTAAAAAGGTTCTTGATAAAAATAGAATACGCCTTGACGTTTTAGGTAAAACAACAAGGCATTTTACTTAAAACGTCAAGGCGTATTCTGAAGTTATTTATATCTATTAAATATCAGTCCAAAGAAATTGAATTTGATATAGGATACATAATGAATGTGAATTCATAATCTGCATATGGCACTCTGTACTGTGGTTCAGGTATAGCTCCCCAACTGTTGACACATGCAAGTCCTTGCTGTACTTTGTCAATAAGGACATTTGTCAGGTCGGATGGTTCCACTTCATTCGAATGACGCTGGTCTTTCTGCACGCCATCATCCAATGACTCTATTGTGTAGTGCAATGCTGATGCAGAGAAAGGTGACTCTGCAACAAACATCAATCCTTTGCCCTCAGAATTGATTTGTTTCCACCAACGTATATCTGTCTTGTTTCCATTCTCCTGCGGACGAATATAAGAATAGAATTGCTCTGTCACTGTCTGGTTGTACACACCAAGATCGGCACTAGTGTTACGGTCGGAATAATTCTCAACAGGACCTCTACCATAGTAACTGATATATTCAAAAGATTTCGGCATAACGAGTTGCATTCCGAATCTGAACATATCTGAAACTTTGGCGTTCTTATCAGCTTTCATACTCTGGGTTACCTTAACTGCACCTACATTATTAATAGTATAGGTGAGTGACAATCTAGCTGAAACTTGTTTGATTTCATAATCAGCATAAACCGTAACTTGATCGTTCTTTACTTCAGGACGTAATGAAAGCAACTTGATTTGCGGATTTTTCCATACAGAATATCTGTTCTGCAAACCTGCTCCGTAATCATTATCGGTTGGAGCACGCCAGAAGTTAGGAGACAGACATGCCTCGTCTTTTATCATCTGCGTTCCATTTACAATATAGCTGTCCATATATCCCGTATATTTATTGAACTGAATATTGAACGTTTCGCCAGTAATCTCTATACAATTGACATTTTCATTATTCAGTGTTGGTGCAACCACCGGTTCATTAACAGCTACTGCATTTGACAGATTCATCTGCGGTGCTTCGTAAGCCTTCAAAACCAACTGATTCTTTGCCACTACATGACCCGCCGGAATAAGTCCTTCACGATTATTCTGTACGTATTTGACATTCAGCAACCATTCTCCATCATCAGACAAATTGCCTATTCCAAGTCTTACTGTTGAAGTTTGCTGAGGTGCAACTTCAAGTTTTTCTATTAATCCGCTGCGAACAGCCTTGCCATCCTTCAGCAATTCCCATTCCATACGATATGCAGATAAATCGCGAAAGAAATTCTCATTATAAATCTGAATCTCGCCTTTTGCAGAATCCAGAAGTTTAGTCCAAATGTTCTGATAAAAATATCCCACCTCGTACATGTGAGGGTTAGGTACTCTGTCAGGACTAATCAGACCATTGTCGCAGAAATTATTGTCGCTTGCATCAAAGCGATTGAAATCTCCTCCGTATGCGTATACCATCTTACCATTCTTACCTGTCCAACGGCATGACTGGTCTACAAAATCCCAAATGAAGCCTCCTTGATATTTTGGATATTTGCGAATTAAATCCCAATATTCCTTGAAACCTCCTTGCGAATTTCCCATAGCATGTGCGTACTCGCACTGGATAAGTGGTTTCTGGTACTTATCATTTGTAGAATATTGTTCGCTACTACTATAAGAATAATACATAGGACAGAATATATCAGTCTTGCCATCTATGTCGGCTCTTTCATATTGGACAGGACGACTGGAATCCTCGGCTTTAATCCAATCATATGCCTTCTCGAAATTAGGTCCGTAACCAGCTTCATTACCCAACGACCAGAATATAATGCTTGGATGGTTGAAGTTGCGCTGAACATTTCGTTCGTTTCGCTCCATATGTGCTTTGGCGTACGAATCGACTTTTGCCAATGTTGTTTCACCATATCCCATTCCGTGTGATTCTATATTTGCCTCTGCAACCATGTATATACCATATTTGTCGCAAAGTTCATACCAGTACGGATCGTCCGGATAATGGCAAGTACGAACTGCATTGATATTGAATTTCTTCATTATCTGTATATCCTGCAGCATACGTTCGCGTGAAACCACATATCCTCCATCAGGGTCCATTTCATGACGATTGGCTCCTTTGAACAATACCGGCTGACCATTTACAAGAACCTGGGCGTTTTTAATCTCTATTTTTCTGAAACCTACTTTTACTGGTACAACCTCAGAAATCTGATTTCCTCTTTTAACACTGGCACAGAGGGTATAGAGATATGGAGTCTCGGCAGTCCATTTGTGTGGTTTTTCTACTTCGAACGATGTATTTACAGTACCGGAACCTTTGACTTCTTTTTTTGCCACTTCATTGCCATTGGCATCAATTAACTGCAAAGAAACGGTATTGCTTCCCTTCAACTTAAGCTCAATTGCAAGTGTTCCGTTTATATATTCACTATCAAGGTCTGGTGTAATACGTATATCATCTATTCTTTTTTTATTGCGAGAATACAAATAGCAGTCACGGCCTACGCCTGAATAGCGGAAAAAGTCCTGATCTTCAAGATAGGTTCCATCACACCAACGGAAAACCTGAAAAGCTATAAGATTTTTCTGTCCTGGTTTTAAGTATTTGGTTATATCGAACTCGGCTTCGAGTTTGCTATCCTCACTGTAGCCCACAAATTTGCCATTCACCCAAAGATACATATTTGATGTTACAGAGCCGAAATGCGCAATTATATCTTTCCCATTCCAATCTGCCGGAACAAAGATTTCTTTTCTATAGGAACCTACATGATTCTTCTGCACAGGTACGTATGGTGGATTATTCCTATATTGGTTACGCCATGCATAACCTACATTCACATATATAGGATCGCCATATCCGTTGAGTTCCCACACTGCAGGTACAGGCAAATTATCCCATCCTTTATCGTTATATCCTATACGGAAAAAATCTGTAGGACGCTGATCGGCATTTTCTACCCAAAAGAATTTCCATGTTCCATTCAGCGACAGGAAATTATCTGATTTTTCTTTTTTGTTTTGTATAGCTTCCTCAAAATTATCGTATGCAAAAAAACTTGTATGCATATCCGACCTGTTAATCTGGTTTATCTCAGGATTCTGCCATTCTTTGAAACTTTGGGCAGAAGCTGACAATGCACAAAGGCACAAAGTACCTAGAAATAAGTGTTTCATAATAGTATAAAACTTTAATTGTGTTAAAAACTAGTGTTTATAATGATACTATAAAATAACGTTACTATTGAACTACCCACTTTTTGGAATAAGGAACTGTAAAATCAGGGTTATAATCCATTTCATCTTTCAATGGAATTATAATCTCGTATTCCTTTCCGTTTTTGGAAGGTAATGATGTATCTCTTAGCCATGGATTCATATTTTTAAGAAGAGCATAAGTAATACCTTGACTTTTTGCAAATCGAGGCAAGTCTGTTATCGTTTCGCTCACTTTAACCGTACGATATTTTATCTGTGGATAAAGATCGGATGAACGTAATCTGAATCCGAACAACGACGGATTGTCAAATAAAAGCTTTGCTGCAAAAATACGGTATACATAACGTGATGTTTCCTCCACCATGTATAAATCCAGAGCTTCATCGGTATACTGACTTTCCTGTAATTTTGAGATTCTGGCCTGACCGGCATTGTATGATGCTGCTACACTGATCCAATCGCCAAATCTGGAATATGATTCCTTAAGATACTTACATGCCGCATAAGTAGATTTTTCTACATGATATCTTTCATCTACATATGAACTGACCTCTAAACCATACTCTTTAGCTGTGGCTGGCATAAACTGCCATAATCCCGCTGCTCCAGCTCCAGAACGGGCTAGTGGATTGCATGCACTTTCTATAGCCATAAGATACTTAAAATCTTCCGGTATTCCGTTCTCTTTTAAGATAGGGACTATTACAGGGAAATATCTGTTTGCACGTTTTATTGTCTGTATGGAAGTACTATGCATGAACGAGAAAGCCATGAGTTCACGATCCATACGTTCATGACGATCATATCTGGTCAAATCGACCGTATCGTTACAAAATACTACATATCTTGGTACTTCTACGCATGTATATTGTGTATCAGAAATAGTTTCCTGATTATTGCCAGAATC
Source organism: uncultured Phocaeicola sp. (assembly GCA_944322395.1). Lineage (GTDB taxonomy): Bacteria > Bacteroidota > Bacteroidia > Bacteroidales > Bacteroidaceae > Phocaeicola. The sequence goes on along the minus strand of CALUPA010000020.1, from coordinate 13,776 downwards.
AACGCAATAAGCACTGATAATAATAGGGAACACACTTATAAGTATTATCAGCATCAAATATTTACGGTTTTTCAATACATAACTTATCATATTATAATGATTTATCAAAATAGTATTCTAAAAGTTAACAATGACAACATGTGACTATTTCTTTAATAAAGATTCCAAAGGATGTCTGTTACCTTTTAATCCTGTAAGAAAAGCTTTAGCAGAGCCAAAATTAAGATACATGTCCAATCGTACCGGGAGATGGTTCTTATCATCAGTCACATAAAACGTTATTACTTCTTTTTCCTGTCCTTTGACATATTCCACAAGTGAAAAGACAAGACAACGATATTTTGAATTATCTTCTGCCTTATATACGTCTTTACCTCTATATATCAGAGTCTGTTTCTCTATATTTGTTCCGGTAGCCATAGAAAACAGAATCTTATCACCCGGCTTATAATCGGAAGCATCATAAGAACGTGCCTGCAGAAGAATACTTAGCATATCGTATACGCATACCGCTGACTCTTGATAATTAGTTTTTTTCTTACCTTGATTGGCCACTCTATACTGATCGACAATGCATTTCCCGTTTTTGTAGCTGAATTTTACATCGTCTACACTATATCGGTTACCTTCAGCCGCCCCTTTTCTGAAATACAATGGAACCAGATCATCGGACGTTATACAAGTAAGAGTGTCTCGCATACGGAAAAACAAGTCCAACCTTTTATTTGTATATGATTCGAGATCAGTCTTAAAACATTTTCTTCCACCATAGGTGGTTGTATCTACTGTCATCTTTGCCCATCCGGCATTAATCCATATAAACTTCCAGTTGAATTTTAGTTCATATGTCAATTCTTCACCCGGCTTAATGGCATCATTTACAGCTCCACACTGAGCCTTGGCACAAATTCCTGTAAACAACACAAGAAACAGAGTTAAAAAAAATTTCTTCATCATGATGTAAGCCCTAACTTTTTTGCACGTTCTTTATTCCTGTCTTTTATTTTTTTTGCTTCCTCAGGTTTTTGCTTCTTTATTTCATCAAGCTTTTGCCTGTCAAGCGGAACAGATTTTACATCCCAATTTTCCTCAAACTCAAAATTGGCTTTCATTTCCCATACCTTTGGAAAATAATAGACTTCCTCAGGCTGAGTATTGGTTTCATATTTACCAGTATCCCATTTGCCATTATTATTCGAGTCAATGTACATTCTTATATAATACTTTGTATTAGGCTGAAGGAAGTAAAAATCACAAGTGTTGTTTTTCTTCACTTGTTGTTCACGCACTACAGCATCGCTAGAGTTTAAAAGTTGAACTCTCATATTACCTTCTACTCCACTAATATTAAGATATAGTGTTCCATACTCCTCCAAAGTTTTAACTTTGAGAGTGTTTTCTACTTTATTCGTATGGAGACCATATATACTTTTTATAGCAGCAGAATCAATCCTCAACCTATATTCCAAGCCTGGCTTCCAGTCACTTAAGATATAATACTGGCGGGGGGCAACGCTATCTGCAACTAGAATAAAACGTTCTTCATTCCATAATGTATCTACTTTCAAGTCGACATGTATGGCCGAAGTATCTATGCTGTGTACCGGCTCATCAAACTTTATACATATGTTACGGTTTATATCCAAAGAAGACGGTGCGTCTACATTCATATTGAAGAATTTTGTTTCCACAATATTAAGAGTATCACCTTTCTTTCTTCTTTTTTTCATTTCCTTTTCTTTCTTCTCCATTGCTTCCTTTGCCATAGCAAGGCGCTTTTCCTTATTTACTTTGTTCATCATAGACAAAGTATCACGTTTAGGGACAAGATTTCCTAACGAATCTGTATATAGATAGTCAACTTGGATGGTAAGTGTATCTCTTTCGCACAATAGAGAATCCTTTATCCAATATCTGATTGTATCATTATTCAAAGAAGGTTCAATTACAAACGCATCTTTCTCATCAAAATCTAGTCCTATTACAGTTGGTAAGGTATCAGCTTTTGCACTGAAATACAGCGAGAAACGATTCAACTGTTCTCTTTCACTCTTAGAAAGATATTGCATTGTATTTTCTTCCTTAAATGCTCTTAGAACTATATCATCAGGCATAAAACGGGTATAATGCACTGTCACTATTGTATCTATTTTTAGAGTATCAATAGCATTCCATGTAGTGTCCTGTCGTGTAGCAGGCTCCATAGAAGTTTTTATTATGGAATCATTGTATGCTATAATCTCTGTCTTAGAATCAAAAAGATAATTCTGATTTCCATCTTTCAGCGCATAAATGCGATAAGTCCCGGGAGCAACTCCTTTTATAGTAAATCTACCTCTGCTGTCAGTTCTGGAAATACGTTCAAATGGTAATTTAGTGAAAGCTGTATCGCTTAGATTCTTATGAAGACCAACTTGTATACCTTTGATAGGTTCCAAATCCTGTGCATTAAGCACTGTTCCCGAAACCTCCATTGTATCAATTGTTTCCCCCGTGGCAAATGCATAAGCAAAATTTCCCATGGGATTACCCTCATTATTATCAACTATTGCATCACCAAAATCAATAGTATATGTAGTATTCTCTTTAAGTGTATCAAAGAATTCTACCGACACCCTTTTACCGTTAGCCTTAACCTCAGGCGTTTCTGCCTGTGGCGGAGAAATAATCACTTTCTCGGCTGCGTTTTCTATCTTAATAAACTCATCAAACTCTAAAACGACTTTTTTGCGCTTGCTATTTATGGCGTTTGGCTCTGGATTAGCACGTACAAACTTAGGCGGTGTCTCATCATAAGGCCCTCCATCAGGAGTACCAGTACTTGCACATGCATATATTATAAATATCAAAACGACTAATGGTAATATATGTAATGAGGAATATTTCATTATACTTTTTTTACTGCTTAAGTGAAATTAATTTCTTATGGTAATCTAGACGTTCAGTTTTAACATACTTTCTATATGTTCACGATTATTACTCAAGCGCGGCACTTTATGCTGTCCTCCCAACTTTCCCTTTTGCTTAAGCCAGTCATGAAACAAATTAGGGCGGGCTACAATTATTTCAAGCTCCTGAAGAGTAATATCTTTATGTCTTTTTGCCTCATAATCAGAATTTATATTCTGAAGGGCCTTATCTAGAACATGACGGAAATGATCAACAGAATCCGGTGCCTTACTGAACTCTATCAACCATTGATGACGACATTTGGCATCTGAATCCATGAATACCGGAGCTGCAGAATACTCCAACACCTGAGCCCCTGTTTCCTTACAAGCTACCTGCAAACCTTTCTCTGCATTGTCAACCATAAGTTCTTCGCCAAAAGCATTAATAAAATGCTTAGTACGACCTGTTATAACAAATTTATATGGATCTTTTTGTGTGAATTTTACAGTATCACCTATAATATATCTCCATAGTCCGCAAGAAGTACTTATGAGCATAGCATAATTCTTTCCAACTTCGACATCCCATAAAGGAACAACTGTTGGACTATCATTTTCGAATTCTTCCAAAGGAATAAACTCATAAAATACATCATAATCAATCATCAGAAGCATAGCCGGATCAGACAATGAACTCTGAAGTCCAAAGAATCCTTCACTGGCATTATAAGTTTCCATATAATGCATTTTATCGGATGCTATAAGACTTTTGTATTGCTCACGATAAGGGGTAAAACAAACGCCACCATGAAAGAAAACTTCCAGATTAGGCCAAACTTCATCCAAAGTTTTAGCACCGGTTTTCTCTAATATTCTTTTTATCACAGCTAACATCCATGATGGCACACCTGAAATGTTTGTTATATTCTTACCTATCGTAGAAGAAGCTATTCGTTCTACCTTTTCTTCGAATTCGCTCAATAAAGCTATCTCCTTGTTTGGAACACGAATAAGATTCACTAAAGGATTTACATTCTGTATAAGAATTGCAGATAAATCTCCGACCAGACTGTTTTTCAAATTGTAGTTAGGAGAATGGCTTCCACCTAAAATCAATCCCTTGCCAGAAAAGAAACGGCTATTGGGATTCTCACCAAGATAAAGTGACACTGCATCTATTCCTCCACGATAATGTACATTCTTCAAGCCATCTGACGAAACTGGTATGAATTTACTCTTATCATTTGTTGTTCCAGATGATTTGGCATACCATTTTACCATTCCTGGCCAAAGAATATCCTTCTCACCATGACGCATACGGTCAATATATTCCTTTACGTCTTCATATGACTGTATAGGAAGTTTATTGTATTCAGAATAATCTTTTATATTTTTATAATTATGAAGTTTACCCCATTCTGTTGCAGATGCCCTGTCAACCAGTTTTCGTAATACTTGCATTTGTATCTCTTCTGCATGAAGAGAATATTTTTCTATCTGTCTTCTACGGGGTACAAATATCCTGTCAATCAATTTGGTTGGATTCATATTGACTACAATTTCATTTCATGTTATTGCAAAGGTATGTTTTTTCTCATTATATATGTGATTGAGTGTATTATTTTTTTGTGAAAAACAAGTAAATCTTGTTTTTTTAATAACTTTACATCATCAAATTATTAACGAAGACATGAAAATAGGAATATTGACATCAGGTGGTGATTGTCCCGGTATTAATGCTACAATAAGAGGGGTTTGCAAATGTGCACTTAACCACTATGGTATGGAAGTATACGGAATTCATAACGGCTTTAGAGGACTAATGGACGGACATGTAAACCGTTTGACAGAAGAATCAACGTCTGGCCTCCTTACTTTAGGTGGGACAATATTAGGAACATCTAGAGAAAAACCGTTTAAGAAAACGTCTACCTCACTAAACAACAAACCTTCTTTAATAATCAAAACATTAGAAGAATACGGTATAGATTGTCTTGTTTGTATAGGAGGGAATGGAACTCAGAAAACAGCAGCGAAGCTTATGGAAGTAGGAATAAACGTTGTAAGTATTCCAAAAACAATTGACAACGATGTATGGGGTACTGACTTCTCTTTTGGCTTTGATTCGGCAGTTTCAATAGCAGCAGATGCTATTGACAGATTGCACTCTACAGCCAGTTCACACCAAAGAGTCATGGTGATAGAAGTAATGGGACATAAAGCTGGATGGCTGGCGTTGTATTCTGGGATGGCAGGAGGAGGAGATATTATTCTTATGCCAGAAATTCCTTTTGACATTCATAGAATAGGAGATACAATTATCAGTAGACTTAAAAAAGGGAAACCTTATTCTATAGTGGTTGTGGCAGAAGGCATAAACACTCCAGAAGGGAAAAAGGCAGCGCAATACATTGCAGAAGAGATAGAATATGAAACCGGATTTGAAACAAGAGAAACAGTCTTGGGATATATCCAAAGAGGTGGAAGTCCGACTGCATTCGATAGAAATCTTGCGACATTAATGGGTGGTCACGCTGTTGAACTAATATCCAAAGGCCAATATGGCAGAATGGTAGCATTACAAGGAAATAAGATTGATTCTATTCCTTTGACAGAAACAGCTGGAAAACTCAGATTAGTAACTGAAGATCACGAACTGGTTGTAAACGGTAGGAAAATGGGAATTTGTTTTGGATAAAAACAAAAATAGCAGTAACAGAATCAATCCGTTACTGCTATTTTTATATCTATTCAAGAATATATTATTCTACATCGCTATAATCTAATATATTCTTTTTGTTTGCCAATATTCTATCGTACTCGTCTTTTGAGCCTACAACTATCTTTTCAAACTCGCGCTGACCAGTACCTGCCGGTATCAAGTGTCCACAAATAACGTTTTCCTTCATACCTTCCAGACGGTCAACCTTACCGTTGATAGCTGCTTCATTAAGAACTTTAGTTGTCTCCTGGAATGAAGCTGCTGACATAAAGCTTGATGTCTGAAGTGCAGCTCTTGTGATACCCTGAAGTATCTGAGTCGACGTTGCAGGAACAGCATCTCTAACTTCAACCAACTTGAGGTCACGACGTTTCAACATACTGTTTTCGTCTCTTAATTTACGAGCAGTTACAATCTGACCAGGTTTCAAGTTCTGAGAATCACCTGCACTTACAACAACTTTCTTGCCCCAGATTCTGTCATTTTCCTCGTTGAATTCCTGTCTGTCAACAACCTGAAGTTCCAAGAATCTTGTATCACCCGGTTCGTCAATCTGAACCTTACGCATCATCTGGCGAACGATAATTTCAAAGTGCTTATCATTAATCTTCACACCCTGAAGACGGTAAACGTCCTGGATTTCATTAACGATGTATTCCTGTACTGCTGTAGGACCCTTGATTGCCAAGATGTCTGCAGGAGTAATAGCACCATCAGACAATGGAGTTCCGGCACGTACATAGTCGTTTTCCTGTACAAGGATCTGTTTAGACAATGCAACCAGATACTTACGAACCTCACCAGTCTTAGATGTAACGATGATTTCACGGTTACCACGTTTAATCTTACCCATTGTGATTTCACCGTCTATTTCTGATACCACAGCAGGGTTAGATGGATTACGTGCCTCGAACAATTCTGTTACACGTGGAAGACCACCGGTGATATCACCAGCCTTACCTACCGCACGTGGAATCTTAACAAGAATGTCACCGGCCTTAACGCTTTCCTTATCTTCTACTACTACGTGACCACCCACAGGCAAGTTGTATGTACGCAAGATACCACCATTTTCATCAACAATATGCAATGAAGGAATCTTATTCTTATCCTTAGATTCAGTGATAATTATTTCACGTAAACCTGTAGCTTCGTCAGATTCAACCTTATAAGTTACGTTTTCGATAACTGATTCAAAGTCTATCTTACCACCAACTTCTGTTACGATTACGGCGTTGAATGGGTCCCATTTTGCTATAAGTTTACCCTTCTCTACGATTTCACCGTCTGCAGCATAAAGCTTAGAGCCGTAAGGTACGTTATGTGTAGACAAGATGATACCTGTATTGATATCAACGAAACGAACTTCAGCCAAACGTCCAACAACAATCTTAACTGGTTCGCCTGTTTCTTCAACAGCATCAACAGTACGCAATTCTTCAAATTCCAGACGAGCAGGATTCTTAGCAACGATAGATGCATTAGCAGCCATGTTACCCGCAATACCTCCGGCGTGGAATGTACGCAATGTCAACTGGGTACCTGGTTCACCGATTGACTGAGCAGCGATGACACCGACAGCCTCACCCTTCTGAACCATCTTACTTGAAGCAAGGTTACGTCCGTAACATTTAGCACAAACACCCTTCTTAGATTCACAAGTAAGCACAGAACGGATTTCAACACTTTCAATAGGTGATTTTTCAATTTCTTCGGCGATAGCTTCTGTAATTTCCTCACCCGCAGCTACTATAAGTTCACCTGTAGTAGGATGTATAATATCGTGTACAGATACACGTCCCAAAATACGTTCGTAAAGCGTAGCAATAACTTCATCATTATTCTTCAACGCTGTACAAACAAGTCCGCGCAATGTACCACAGTCTTCTTCGTTAATAATCACATCGTGTGATACGTCAACAAGACGACGAGTCAAGTATCCGGCATCGGCTGTCTTCAACGCAGTATCGGCAAGACCCTTACGAGCACCGTGAGTTGAAATAAAGTACTCCAACACCGAAAGACCTTCCTTAAAGTTAGAAAGGATAGGGTTTTCAATAATCTGAGCACCTTCTGCACCGGCTTTCTGAGGTTTAGCCATCAAACCACGCATACCAGACAGCTGACGAATCTGTTCCTTAGAACCACGGGCTCCGGAATCAAGCATCATAAATACTGAGTTGAATCCTTGATCGTCGTTCTTAATTGTTTTGTAAAGGATATCAGACAAGTCGCTGTTAACGTGTGTCCATGTATCAATAACCTGGTTGTAACGTTCATTGTCAGTAATGAATCCCATGTTATAGTTCATCATAATCTGTTCAATTTCTTCGTTACCACGTCTTACAAGTTCTTCTTTTTCCTTCGGTATGATAATATCACCAAGGTTGAATGACAAACCACCTTCGAATGCCATCTTGTAACCAAGGTTCTTGATACCGTCAAGGAATTCACAAGCACGAGCAACACCTACAGCCTTGATTACATCGCTGATAATGTCACGCAATGACTTCTTAGATATGATAGTATTAAGGTAACCACATTCATCAGGAACAATTTCGTTTACGATTACTCGTCCTACTGAAGTGTCCTTAATCATCTTCTTAACGATATTTCCATTTTCATCCAAATCATTAGCTACAACGCTAACGATTGCATGAATATCAACCTTACCTTCATTGTATGCGATAAGAGCTTCTTCCGGTCCGTAGAATATCAAGCCCTCACCTTTTGCACCCTTACGCAATTTAGTGATATAGTAAAGACCAAGAACCATATCCTGTGCAGGCACAGTGATAGGCGCACCGTTTGCAGGGTTAAGAATATTGTGTGACTGCAACATCAACATCTGCGCTTCAAGAACAGCTTCATTGCTCAATGGCAAGTGAACAGCCATCTGGTCACCGTCGAAGTCGGCGTTGAACGCAGTACATGCCAATGGATGCAACTGGATAGCCTTACCTTCAATCATTTTAGGCTGGAAAGCCTGGATACCCAAACGGTGAAGTGTCGGAGCACGGTTCAGCAATACAGGATGTCCCTTCATTACATGTTCAAGGATATCCCAGATAACTGCTTCCTTACGATCAACAATCTTCTTTGCTGATTTTACGGTCTTAACGATACCTCTTTCAATAAGTTTTCTTATGATAAATGGTTTGTAAAGTTCGGCAGCCATCAATTTTGGAATACCGCACTCACCCATCTTCAATTCAGGACCAACGACGATAACCGAACGTGCAGAGTAGTCAACACGCTTACCCAACAAGTTCTGACGGAAACGTCCTTGCTTACCTTTCAAACTGTCAGAAAGAGACTTGAGTGGACGGTTAGCATCAGTCTTAACAGCACTTGCCTTACGTGAGTTATCGAACAAAGAGTCTACAGCTTCCTGAAGCATACGTTTTTCATTACGCAAAATCACGTCTGGAGCCTTGATTTCAATAAGTCTCTTCAAACGGTTGTTACGTATGATAACTCGACGATACAAGTCATTCAAGTCAGAAGTAGCGAAACGACCACCATCCAATGGTACAAGAGGACGCAATTCTGGCGGAATAACAGGTACATTCTTGATTATCATCCATTCAGGTTTATTTCTACCCTTAGATGAACGGAATGATTCTACTACCTGCAGACGTTTCAGAGCCTCATTCTTACGTTGCTGTGATGAGTCATTGTTAGCCTTATGACGAAGTTCATATGAAAGTTCATCAAGGTCAAGACCTGCAAGAAGATCATATATAGCTTCTGCACCCATCTTAGCAATAAACTTATTTGGATCTGAGTCTTCAAGGAATTGATTATCCTTTGGAAGAGAATCCATGATATCCAAATATTCACCCTCTTCAAGAAGGTCATACTTGCTCAATCCATCCTCAGCTTTTATACCCGGCTGTATAACGACATAACGTTCGTAATAGATAATTGCATCAAGTTTCTTTGTAGGCAAACCAAGCAAATAACCTATTTTGTTAGGTAATGAACGGAAATACCAAATATGCGCAACAGGCACTACCAATTGTATATGACCGCTACGTTCACGACGTACTTTCTTTTCTGTTACCTCTACACCACATCTGTCGCACACAATGCCTTTATAGCGAATACGTTTGTATTTACCGCAATGGCATTCATAATCTTTCACCGGACCAAAGATACGTTCACAGAACAAACCGTCTCTTTCAGGTTTGTAAGTACGGTAATTTATGGTTTCTGGTTTTAGAACCTCACCGTAAGAGTTTTCAAGAATCTCTTCTGGTGAAGCCAAACCAATAGTAATTTTTGAGAAATTACTTTTTATTTTTGTGTCTTTTCTAAAAGCCATACTCAATTTAATTTTTTGATTATTCCATTGTAATGCTCAAGCACAGACCTCTCAATTCGTGAAGCAATACGTTAAGTGATTCAGGTATACCTGGTGTTGGCATTGGTTCACCCTTAACTATAGCTTCGTAAGCCTTAGAGCGTCCTACGACATCGTCTGACTTGATTGTCAGTATTTCCTGAAGAATATGAGCTGCACCGAATGCCTCGATTGCCCAAACCTCCATTTCTCCGAAACGCTGACCACCGAATTGCGCCTTACCACCAAGTGGCTGCTGAGTAATCAACGAATATGGACCTATTGAACGAGCATGCATCTTGTCTTCAACCATGTGACCAAGTTTCAACATATAAGTCACACCCACAGTTGCAGGCTGGTCAAACTGCTCACCTGTACCACCGTCATACAAGTATGTCTTACAGTAGCGTGGCAATCCAGCTTTATCAGTCCATTGGTCAAGGTCCTCCAATGTTGCACCATCGAAGATTGGTGTTGCAAATTTGAGTCCCAGTTCTTTTCCCGCACGTCCCAATACAGCTTCGAAAATCTGTCCGATGTTCATACGTGAAGGCACACCCAATGGGTTCAATACAATATCAACCGGAGTACCGTCTGCCAAGAATGGCATATCCTCCTGTCTTACAACTCTTGAAACGATACCCTTGTTACCGTGACGACCGGCCATCTTATCACCGACACCAATTTTACGTTTCTTAGCGATATATACCTTAGCCATCTGCATGATACCAGAAGGAAGTTCATCACCGATTGTAAGAGCAAACTTCTTACGTTTCAGTTCTGCATCGTATTCTTTGTACTTCTTGATATAGTTCAGAATCAAAGAACGTATCATCTGATTCTTATGCTCATCAGAAGTCCAAGAGCTCAATTGTATTACTGTATAATCGAGTATTTCAAGATCTCGTTTGTTGAATTTAGCACCCTTAGCGATAACTTCAGTACCCAAATAATCCTTAACACCCTGTGAAACCAAGTTATTAGTAAGTACCATAAGTTTATCTACAAGAATATCCTTCAATTTAGCTACCTTTTCCTCGAATTCTTCATTCAGTTTAGGCAAGATAAGTTTGTCGGCATTCTTTTCGCTACGTGTCTTCACAACACGAGAATACAATTTCTTGTCTATAACAACACCTCTAAGTGAAGGAGAAGCCTTCAAAGAAGCATCCTTAACATCACCGGCCTTATCACCGAAGATTGCACGAAGCAATTTTTCTTCCGGTGAAGGATCAGATTCACCCTTTGGAGTAATCTTACCGATAAGGATATCTCCCGGTTCAATTCTTGCACCGATTCTTACGATACCTGTTTCGTCAAGATCTTTTGTAGCTTCTTCGCTGACGTTTGGAATATCAGCTGTGAGTTCTTCCATACCACGCTTTGTTTCGCGTACTTCAAGTATGTATTCATCCACATGTACTGATGTAAGGATATCTTCGCGAACCACACGTTCGTTCAAAACGATAGCATCCTCATAGTTGTAACCCTTCCAAGGCATGTATGCAACCAAAAGGTTCTTACCCAACGCCAATTCGCCATTTGCAGTAGAATATCCCTCAGTCAGAATATCACCTTTCTTGACTCTTTGTCCCTTAGAGCATATTGGACGCAAGTCGATTGTCATGCTCTGGTTAGTTTTACGGAACTTAGGTATTTTGTATTCCACCAAAGCAGAGTCGAAGCTTACGAACTCTTCATCGTCAGTGCGATCGTAAAGAATACGGATAGTTGTTGCATCTACAAAGTCAATTACACCATCACCTTCTGCAGCAATCTGAGTCCTAGAGTCTTCACAAAGCTGTTTTTCAATACCTGTACCTACGATAGGAGCTTCTGTGCGCAACAATGGAACTGCCTGGCGCATCATGTTTGATCCCATCAATGCACGGTTAGCATCGTCATGTTCAAGAAAAGGAATCAAAGAAGCAGCTATAGATGCAATCTGCTGTGGAGAAACGTCCATCAACTGTACCTGATCTGGAGTTACCACTGGATAATCTGCATCACGACGAGCTTTAACTTTCTCACGGATAAATGTTCCGTCATCATTAAGCGGAGCATTACCCTGTGCTATGATTACATCCTCTTCTTCTTCAGCCGACAGATATTCTATACCTTCAGGTGACAAATCCACAACACTGTCCTTAACCTTACGATAAGGTGTTACTATGAATCCCAGGTCATTAATCTTTGCATACACACACAAAGAAGAAATCAAACCGATGTTTGGACCTTCAGGAGTTTCAATAGGACACAAACGACCATAGTGAGTATAGTGTACGTCTCGAACCTCGAAACCGGCACGGTCTCTTGAAAGACCACCAGGACCCAACGCAGAAAGACGACGTTTATGTGTAATTTCTGCCAGAGGGTTAGTCTGGTCCATGAACTGCGACAAAGCATTTGTTCCAAAGAAAGAATTGATTACTGAAGAAATGGTCTTAGCATTAATCAAGTCTATAGGAGTAAAGACTTCATTGTCGCGTACGTTCATTCTTTCACGAATAGTACGGCTCATACGTGCGAGTGCTATAGAGAACTGATTTGACAACTGTTCACCTACAGTTCTTACACGACGGTTACTCAAGTGGTCGATATCATCAACATCTGCTTTTGAATTAATAAGTTCAATCAGATATTTGATGATTTCGATAATATCTTGTTTTGTCAACACTCTTACATCCATTGATGTATCAAGTGACAACTTCTTATTTATTCTGTAGCGACCAACGTCACCCAAATCATAACGTTTTTCAGAGAAGAACAAGTTGTTGATAACTTCACGTGCACTTGCATCATCGGCAGGGTCAGCATTTCTCAGCTGTCTGTAGATATACAAAACAGCTTCTTTCTCTGAGTTTGACGGGTCTTTCTGCAGAGTGTTATATATAATTGAGTAGTCTGAAGCATTGGCATTTTCATTGTGTACAAGAATATTCTGCACTCCAGACTCTATAATAGTTTCAATATGATCAGGTTCGATAATTGTTTCACGGTCAATAACAACCTCGTTACGTTCAATTGAAACAACTTCACCTGTATCTTCATCTACGAAGTCTTCAGTCCATGTCTTCAAGACACGTGCAGCAAGTTTTCTGCCAACAATCTTCTTCAAGTTCTGCTTGTTGACTTTTATTTCTTCTGCCAGATTGAAGATTTCCAAGATATCCTTATCATTCTCAAAACCTACAGCACGAAGCAATGTCGTTACAGGAAGTTTCTTTTTACGGTCAATGTATGCATACATAACATTATTGATGTCAGTAGCAAACTCTATCCATGAACCCTTGAACGGGATAATACGAGCTGAATAAAGTTTAGTACCGTTAGCATGAATGCTCTGTCCGAAGAAAACACCTGGTGAACGATGCAACTGCGAAACCACTACACGTTCTGCACCATTGATAACGAAAGTACCCTTTGGAGTCATATAAGGGATAGGACCCAAGAATACATCTTGTATTACTGTATCAAAATCTTCGTGATCGGGGTCTGTACAGTAAAGCTTCATTTTAGCTTTCAAAGGGACACTATATGTAAGTCCGCGTTCAAGACATTCGTCTATTGAATATTGTGGCGGGTCGATATAGTAGTCAAGGAACTCGAGCACGAAGTTATTACGTGTGTCCGCTATTGGAAAATTCTCAGAGAATACCTTGTAGAGTCCATCCTTCTTTCGTTGTTCAGGCGGAGTGTCCAATTGCAGGAAATCGTGGAACGATTTCAATTGTACTTCCAAGAAATCCGGATACTGCATCGGATTCTTAATAGAAGCAAAATTAATTCTTTGATTTTGAGTGTTTAAAGACATCTGT
>CALUPA010000019.1 GCA_944322395.1 uncultured Phocaeicola sp. | reverse complement strand
TCTGTTTCTGCAAATATAAGCATTTTATCCGCTTATGCAACTTATAATCAGGGATTTAATTTATAGAAGTCCCCTTATTAAGTTTCCATGTAAATCCATCTTTGGTATCCTTGACTTCAAATCCCAAAGCTGCCAGGTTATCGCGTATTTTGTCGCTTGTAGCCCAATCCTTATTGGCTTTGGCTATCATACGCTGTTCGAGCAACATATCAACAACCTTACCATAAGCTTCTTCACGTGCTGCATTGTTTTCGGCATCAGCCTTAAGACCAAGAATATCGAACACAAACATGTTGAAAACCTGTTTCAATTCTTCAAGGTCGGCTTCGCTTATTGTAGCCTTCTTATCGATTACTGTATTTATCATACGTGTAGCATCGAAAAGATGTGAAATTACTATAGGAGTATTGAGGTCGTCGTTCATTGCATCGTAACATTTCTCACGAAGTCCTGACGGTTCGATACCACTTGTAGCCTTAGCAGGAGTGATACGCTCAAGATTCTTCACACCCTCCATCAATCGTTCAAGACCTTTCTCGGCTGCCTGAAGTGCTTCATTGCTGAAATCGACAGTACTGCGATAATGTGCCTGAAGGATGAAGAAACGGATTGTCATTGGCGAATATGCCTGTGCCAGCAACTTGTTGCTACCGGTGAAGAACTCGTCAAGAGTTATGAAGTTGCCCAATGACTTACCCATCTTCTGACCGTTAATGGTAATCATATTATTGTGCATCCAGTAGCGTACCATATCGTGTCCCTGCGAAGCCACACTCTGCGCTATCTCACATTCATGATGAGGGAACACAAGGTCCATGCCTCCACCGTGAATATCAAATGTCTCGCCCAGATATTTCTTACCCATTGCAGTACACTCACAGTGCCATCCTGGGAAACCATCGCTCCATGGCGAAGGCCAGCGCATGATATGTTCAGGCTGCGCACACTTCCAGAGCGCAAAATCGGCAGGATTATGTTTTTCCTGCTGGCCGTCGAGTTCGCGGGTAGTATTCAGCACATCGTCAAGATTTCTGCCCGACAATTTTCCGTAATGATGGTCCTTATTGTATTTTGCCACATCGAAATATACAGAACCCTGGCTTTCATAAGCATATCCGTTCTTAAGGATTTCCTCTACCAGCTGTATCTGCTCTATGATATGTCCCGAAGCATGAGGTTCGATGCTTGGAGGAAGAACGTTAAGAGCCTCCATAGCCTTATGGTAGCGATTCAGATAATACTGTACCACTTCCATTGGTTCAAGCTGTTCCAGACGTGCTTTCTTTGCAATTTTGTCTTCACCATCATCTGCATCATGCTCAAGATGACCTACATCAGTAATATTACGTACATAGCGTACTTTATATCCAAGATGAGTAAGGTAACGGAAAAGGATATCGAAAGTAATTGCCGGACGTGCATGTCCCAAATGGGCATCGCCATACACGGTTGGCCCGCACACATACATACCCACATGAGGTGCATGAGCCGGTTTGAAAAGTTCTTTCGAACGGCTCAGTGTATTATAGATTAATAGTTTATTTTCCATAATGCATTATAATTACGTTAGACCGCAAAGTTATAAATAAATTCCATGACGGACATAAACTACCGGTAATTTTCTTTCAATATATAAATATAAAGCACTGTTTTACTTCACGATAACCACTCCTCCTTCAGGTTGCAACACTACCGGAACAGACGATGTTCTCTTAATCTTCAGTACCTCTTTCTGAGGTTCACGCTTTTTATTATCGTAATAATATGTACATTCGTCACCGTCGGAAAGCATGGAAAGGTTGAGTTCAAGCTTCAAAGGTTCCTTTAGTGCACTTACACCAACTATATACCATTTGTCATTATGACGGCGTGCCAGGACACAATATTTGCCAGGATAGCCGTCAATGAATCTTGTCTCGTCCCATGTTGTAGGAACTTCCTTCATAAATTCTATCATAGATGCAGGAGCATCATACAGATTATTAGGAGTTATAGCAAAGTTCTGGATTGGGTTCTGGAACAATACGGCAGTGGCAATCTGGAAGACATCTGTTGTTCTGCGATATGTTCCTCCATCATTTGTCTTGTTCAATCTCTTGTTTAGAATTGTACCGCCAAATTCCATACTTCCTATGGTATTACGTATGAATGGATGAAGGGTAGCATTAAACGCCTCGTTATCATCAGCATGTTGACTGAAAATCAGATTCTCGGATGCCAGTACAGCTTCACTGCCCACATAATTAGGATACATACGTTCCCATCCGCGCGGAATAGTACAACCGTGGAATATTATCATGAGTCCATGATCATTCGCATCGCTCAAGATATCCTCGTAAAGCCCCATCATCTGCTGTTTGTCACTACCAAAGAAATCTACCTTCAAACCTTTCACACCACATTTCTGCAACCATTTCATCTCACGTTTGCGGTCTACAGAATTACTCATGCACTGTTTTGCGCACTGCGGAGCATCATTCCAGTATCCGTTTGAATTATACCATACGAATACTCCTACCCCTTTACTCTTGGCATATTTGAAAAGCTCTTCCATGCGTTCACGACCTATGTTTGTTTCCCATCCGCCGTCTATCAATGTATATTCATATCCCATCTGCGCAGCCAGGTCAATGAATTTTATCTGATCCTCGTAATTGATACTTGGGTCCTGCCATACAATCCAGCTCCATGTAGAACGTCCGAACTTATATTCCTGTGAAGGTTCGTATAATGGTTCTACCACATCAAAGGGAACAGTGGTCTCTACAATAGGTTTCAGATTATCGCCTACTGTTATGGTGCGCCACGGTGTTTCTCCCGGAAGTGCAAGTCCCGGAGTAGATGTACCCAGCCCGTTCAGTTCACCCTCATTAGGAAAAGCAATAGTATAAAGTCCTGATGCTGTAGCATCACTCAGATGAGAAGCACAGTATTTACTCCTCACACCTGTCTCCGACACCAAGGCCCAATTGTCGCCAACATGGAAAAGGCATGGGAATGTATATCCTTCACCATACTGCGATGTGGTAGTGATAGGAGCATCAGCCTTATATTCCTCTTCATAACTTGGTTTGGTTCTTTTCCACCCTACCATCGGGTCGCTCTGAGGACATATAAATGTGGTAGTACTTTCAGGGAAGTCGAAACCGGTAGCTTCGGATTTTATCACTATGGAAGCTGTCTCGCCATACTGTGGCATTTCATATCGGAAAGCTATATCATTGTTGCTTACCCTGAAAACCACATCGTATGAATGCTTATCGGCATTTACCAATGTAACCTTAAGTTCATTTGCATTATAGTCCACAAATGACTGTTTTATTCTGTCCTGAACATAAGTTTTCTTTATAGTAGACGATTCTTGTCCCTGAAATGAAACATTTGTACTGAAATCACCGATGTTAGTTACAAATCCCAAAGGCGAATCTTCAAGTACAACATTATTCTTATAAGTCACTGTGTAAAGCGGCTTACCTTCTTTAACAGATACGTCAACTTTCAAGTTTCCGTCAGGTCCTGTCACTGTGGCTTGCTGAGCCGATGCAATAGAAAAAGATAGTGCAAATGCACAAAATAAAAGATGTTTGTTCATAAGTATTTTGGTTAGTTACTGAAAAATTTGCAGGCATTTTCTGGTGCTGACTATAGTCGGCAGTGATGCACACTATAGTCGGCAATGCTACCTACTGCAGTCAGCAGTGATGCCCACTGTAGTCGGCACCAGAATTTATCGTGTCGTTCATGATTTATCACATCAATTTTTGCTTATTAGACTTAAGCTTAAACTGACTTCATAAATCTATATACAAAGATAAAAGCAAACAAATATATTGTAATAACTACACTTAATTGTATAACATAATTTAACAATATAATCAGAAGATAATATCAGGCCATCCGTCTGATGTCCATTTTATCTCACGGATAATAAGTTTAGGCGACCCGTCTTCTTTTACTGAATATGCATGTGCTATGAAGTATGACTTACCGTCAAACTCATATGCTGCACAATGACCGATTCCCGCCCAATCTTTGTTACCTTTCACCAAGATTGTTCCTCCTCCATGTTCCATGGATTTACCGTCACGGTCAAGATACGGACCGCATACATTCTTAGAACGACCTACAGCGACTTTATAATCACTTTGCAGACCACGACAGCAATAATCGAACGAAACAAACAAATAATAATATCCGCCATGCTTCATTATAAACGGAGCCTCAACAGCGCCATCGCCGGCATCCTCGGCTTTCACATTGACCGAGCGCTGACGACGTGATATAGAATACCATTCCTGAGGTTCAGCGACTGCATTAAGGTCACCTGTAAGACGTACCAGTTTTATTCCATCCCAAAAAGAGCCGAAAGACATCCACGGAGTGCCTTTCTCATCTATGATTATATTGGGGTCTATGGCATTCCACGAATCACGGTTTGGAACAGACTGTATCACCATCCCATGATCAGTCCACTTAAAACGAGGGTCTTCTCTATCAAGAGTCGGAGTTGTGGCATGTCCTATAGCAGAGGTATTCTTTCCAAATGCAGAACATGAATAGAAGATATGATACAATCCGTTGTGATAAATAACATCGGGTGCCCATGTGTGACCTTTATATCCGTCAATCAATTCGACAGCCCATTTCGGTGCTTCTTCAAAAACAGGAGGCTCAAATTTCCAGTTATTCATGTCTTTCGATGACATAACACTTATTCCCTGCCCCGTGGCAAAGAGATAATATGTATTATTTTCTTTTATCATCACAGGGTCGTGGGTCATTACATTATCGGTAGTAATAACAGAAGGTCTATTCTGCTGAGAGTATACATCTCCTGTGGCAACAGCCATAGACATGAGAGCTAATAATGCTATATGTTTCATGATTTTCTCAAATTATTAAATTACGATTCACAAAAACATGATGAAATTCCATTTCCGCAAAGGAGTGAAATTAAAAAATGGGTAATTCTGCAAGCAAAATCACCCATTCTCTATTTTATATTTCTTTACTTCTTTTGTATACAGAGCTGTTATACTAATTTATTTACTTTTTTTGCCCCAATATGTCTTATTGTTTGTTCCATATCCGGCATAAACAATCGTATGAGTTCTAGGGGAAGCCTCCCAGTCTGTTTCACGTTGCAGATACACCTCAACACCGTTGCCGAATTTAAGTATACGGTTACTGCTGTCATATTCCCACGTTGTACCTTTCCATGTTCCTTCTGTAACAGTGTGGTCGGCAGCCAAAGTCATCTTGTTGGATGTTTTCTGTTTACCATAAGAATAAGACAAGTCGATATGTTCCCAATCGCCAATCAGTTCATTTTCGGTAATATCAACCTGAGGCACTGCTCCATAACGTTCAGGCATTACAAGAGGCCATCCTTCTTTTGTCCAGCGGATAGAACGTACATGTCCCATCATAAGAGCATTGCTGTATTCATTTCCACCAACATTGGCTGGAAAACGTCCTTGAGATGCAAAGAACCAGTTTCCATTTCCATCCTCGAATACACAACAGTGTGAAATACCTACCCAACCATAACCGCTGCTGAATTTATACGGATGTGTCACTACAGGAAGAAGATCGCCTCCGTTATTAGTAACATCTGTTCCGTCCATTCCCAGGTAAGGACCTTCAATATTGGTTGCTCGGGCCACACGTGTGTTATAAGGGATGTCCAATGCATCGTATGCCAGGAACAGGTAATAATATCCATCATGATATATCACCTCAGGACCTTCGGAAGCCTGCCAACGATTGCCCATCTGTCTGGTAGAAATCAACTTTCCATAGGCTGCAATATCTTCATTATTACCCCAAGAATTAGGCAATTCAGCCTTAACCTTTCCTGTTTCTCCGTCCAGTTCCACCAAAGCAATTCCACTGTGCCAAGAACCATAAACCAGATAATGCTTTCCATCTTCAGTAATAATATAGCTTGGGTCAATAGCATTCCATTTGTAATAACAGTTGCCCCAGTTATCGGCAGCTACATGAAAGTTCAACCCCTTGTCCGAAGCATTTGTAATGACATAACCTTTGTCCACCCAACCATTGTTGTTGGCAGGATTATCATTTTCCATCATACCGATAAATGCACGTTCACTCCATGTTCCGTCACCGTCCAAAGTTCCTGGACAAACAATAGAATAATACATTCTGTAAAGACCGTTCCTGACTTTACGTACACATGGAGCCCAGTATCCGAAATCGGCAATATTAGGTGTAACTTCACTTAAGCCCATTTCCTGACGTATTTCATTGAGTTTAGGAATAACCCATTCAGGCAGACTTTGCATAGTACCACCCAAATACTCCCAGTCTACCAGATTCTTTGAACGACGTCCATGAAAATGTCCACCTTCGGTATGTGCATTTCCATAAGAAGCGTCTGTCTGATACATGTAATAATATCCGTCTTCTGCCAGAACTACCGACGGGTCATGCACATTACTCAAATTCCACTGATCACGATTTGCCCATGCCGAAATACCTGAATAGTCATCAACATAATCAGGTGCTACATAACTCTCCAGTTGTTCTTCTAGACTTTGATTATCTGTTGTAGCAGAAACAGTTTCCGAATAAGAATAACGGCTGTTGCCATAAACATAAGCACGTACATAATAAGTAGTTCCACCCTTCAGATTGGAGATTGTAGCAGTGAAATTCTCGTCAGCGTCTACCACATTATCTTTAATTGTTGGAGTCTGGGCATTCAAGCTATAACAGAACCCCATTTTCACCACATTGTTTACATCACCGCTCACCGTAGAAGTAAGAGTCAGCGAAGAACCTGTCTTTGCACTTACAACAGGCGAAGATGCCACAATACCACTATTACTATTGTATTCTATATTATCCAAACCATCAGTACATGCTACAAAAGTTAAGACTGAAAATAAGGATATAAGAAAGTATGATATCTTTTTCATTTGATTGTTTTGTTTATAACATGCCGTTGTTTACAATAGCAACGGCATGCATTGTTGAAGAAAATAATTATTATTCGAAAACAAGATGACAGCCATCAACAGAAAGCGCAAAATACAAATCATCAGGATCTATTGCATTAGCACCCAAATAATATTGTGTGTCAAGTTCATTGTCATTGCCAATCATCTCAATCTGAACATCAGCAGTTCCGTTGCCACAGTTTGTAACATAAACAGTAACCTCAGCACCATTCATGCTTTGAAGCCACTCTTCCCATGTCTGATTGACCCATTGTGTTCCGCTGTGAGGGAATGCAATCTCCACATCGGCAGCACTCTTGCCATAATTGTCAGCACGAAGCCAATAATACAGACTGCTATCATTCTTTCTAAGGGCTACAATAAAGTTGTTCCAGTTGCCCAACAGATTACTGTAATTAATAAACCTTGCAGATTTTGTTTCACCTACAGCCACTTTAAAGTTGTCTGAATAAGCTCCCAGGAAACCGGTACTATTATCTTCTGCACCAACAGTACCACTGTAGATAACAGATGAAACTTCAGATTTCTTGACTGTTATACTAACCTCGGCAGTAACACCTTCATCAGCAGTAACAGTTACTTTATGCGAACCTGCAACGGCAGGAATAGCCGAGAAAGTAAGTCTTGAGTTTTCAAGGACTCTCTGTTTTCCTGTAGATTCAGTAGCTGTAACAACCATTCCCGTAGGATCGAAAGCTATTGTACGGTCGCTTAAGGCCTCAGTAGCTTTTGACGTGTAATAATAATAGGTTGTATGTGCAGGCTGAGCAGTAACTTCAATAGATACAATCTTCTCTACAACTACAAACTTGGCATTTGCCATAATAGGAGTATCACAGTTTTCGCCTTTAAATGTCTTGTTATAAACTGCAACGAGTGCCTTTTCACCAGGGGTGTCCATATCAGGAATCGCAGAGAAACTTAACTCTGCAGCTGTAACAGTCTTTGTAACTCCCTCTTCGAAGGTGACTAAAGCTGTAACACCGGACATGGCTTCACTGAGTTCAACACCGGCATTAACTTCCGAAGGTACATTCTGCAATACCATTGAAACAGGATTTTTGTCCTCGGCAGATGTACAACCTCCTATCGGTTCAATGTTTGTCTGCAGAAAATCAATGTACGAACCTTCAGGAACCATAAAACAACGGATATTTGTATTTTCCTGATCGGCATTGAGATTTACTAAAGCTGTAGGTTGTTTATAAGTTTTAGTAACCACTCCGTTCGTTATAGTGATATTGAATACTTCAGGATTTGTCCTGTCTACTGTCAACGTTACTCTTCCCCCCAATTTATCAATACCGGCATCTGTATCTGTTTCGAATGTGAGAGTGCTCTGAATAAACGAACGATCAATATAATCCCCCCACTCTGAATTACCAGACGGCTGATTATCGAAACGTATCGCACCATATTCTTTATATTCACCAGCACCTCTATCGGCATCCGATGAAATTATCAAGGCAAAATTCTTATAAGTATTTGATGCGCTTGGATTAATATTGAGATTAAATACGGCATTCCATTTCTCGCCATCCGGTATTACATAATACTTGGAGAAAGCTGTCCACCATCCACTTGAATAATCAGTATTTCCGATGGTATATACATCTTCCATCATACCTTCAAGGACTTCCTCATTCTGATTATTATTCTTTGAATCTTCAATTTCCTGTACCTTGTCGGAAATCCAGTCTGGTGCATTTACATCATAAATCTCACCACCTTCGCAACCTGTCAAAGCCAACATACCAAAGGCTACATAAAAACAGGCTGACGCTATATTATTTGAATGTCTCATTGTATTAAACATTAATAAGTAATTTATTTATTACGATCTCCCATAACACTTAGGCAATATATCTGGAAATGAGAGATCGCTTTTATCACTTCTCTACTTATTCAGATTGACAACCGGACGTACAGTCCATCCTTTTTCGCGGAAATATACAGAGTTGTCTGTACTATTATTTGCAGAGTTACCTTTCAGATTTGGATTCTTATTTGTCAACGTCTGAACGATTGGCAGGAATTCATGTCCTTGTATGTAAGTGTCATAAGAACTCTTAAGTTCCGGATCTGTTGCTATATCACTATAACTTACAGGATCTTTTACACCTTCTGTTGAACGACGGAATGTTCCATGCTCTTTAAGCTGCTGAAGACGACCACTATCATAGAAGAATCCCCAACGGATAAGGTCGAAACCACGACCGAATTCACATCCGAATTCTTTTGGTCTCTCTACATTGGCTATCTGCTCAAAAAGTTTGTCAGATGTATCAAAATCAGCTAGTTCCAAATCGGGCAGACCTGCACGATCACGCACTTCGTTAATCCAGTCTATAGCCTGCTGAGTAGGACCATTTACCTCATTTTCGCACTCTGCAGCACGAAGCAATACATCAGAATAACGCATCAGACGCAAATTGATACCATCGTGCAGACCTGTAACTACAGTACTATAAAGTCCGGTACGAAGATTTGTGAACTTAGCAATAGGCAAACCGCCATAAGTATTATTTGTCACCACATTGTCAGTCACAGACAGTTTATGGGTATAAGCAACATTTCCATACTCAAAGTCTTCCCAATCAGCTTCATAAGTACCAATTGTCCAATAAAGTCGAGGATCAAGTTTACCGTCTTTAGTACGTTCTGCTTTGAAAAGATGATATAACCAAGGTGAAGCAGATATATCGGCCCAACCACCGTAGTTGCCAGGAGCGAAGTTACTCTCAATAGCAGAACCCTGTGTAGCATTTGGACTTGTGTTTACAGGTGTCCATTCATCGTCTGTACCTTGCGATGCAAAATCAAGATACTGCACTTCGAACAGACTTTCATCATTGTTTTCATACTCAGGACCTTCACGGAAATTATCGCCATAATTATCCATCAGTCTATATGTACCATATTTCTTGCCTATTATATCCTTCAAGACAGTAAGAGCCTCAGAGAATTTATGGCGCACCATAAGGGTACGAGCATAATATCCTGCAGCTGCACCGCAAGTGGCACGTCCTCCTGCCCACTCACCTCCCTCATCACGAGAAGGCAACAACTCCATAGCTTCTTTAAAATCCTTTTCTACCTGGTCAAGAACCTCGTCATAAGAACTGTTTTCACCATAAAGTCCATCAAGAGAAGAATATTCGTTATAATCTGTAATAAGAGGCGGGTTCTGATAATAGCCCACAAGGTTATAGTAGGACAATCCACGCAGGAAAAGTACCTGACCCTTGATACGTTTCATTTTGTCAGAAAGCTGACTATTGTCATCTCCACAACGTGAAATAGCAAAATTGCATACATTAATCGTATAATACCACTCACGCCACGGCCACCATGTGATATCAGAAGTAACTTCCGCATTTAAATCATCAAAAGGCAGGTACCACACTTGTGATGAGTTCCATGCTTCATCACCACGGCAAACATCTATAGTATATCCGACGCGGGCATAAGAACCTTCCATACGTATATGATTATAGGCAGCAATCACACTTTCCTCCAAATCATCAGCATTAAAGCCGAAAGTACTTGAGGTCTGCTGGTTAGGATTAACCATTTCCAGTCTGTCAATACAGGAAGTCATGACGCCAAGACCAAAGAACAGAGCCAATGAATATTTATTTAGTTTCATAATATATATTTTTGGTATTTAGATACTGAATGAAAATTAGAATGTAAAATGAACACCACACATGAAAGTACGTGCTGTAGGATATGAACAGAAGTTATAACCAGGAGTAAATGTACCACCGGCATAGTCCACATTGTATCCGTGATAACCAGTAAATGTGTGAAGGTTCTGTGCCGACACATAGAAGCGTACGTCTGACACATATTTGCCGAACCACTTATCAGGGAAGTTATAACCTAGTTCCACATTTGCAATTTTCCAGTAAGCGGCATTCTGAATCTTACGTGAACTGAAAAGGTCATTCCATGCCAGACTTGCATTGTTTGTTATGTAAGTACGTGGAACATCCGAAATATAAGTGCTGCCATCTTCACTGAAACGGTTAGCATCAAGAATTGCCACATCCTTATTGCCCCAGCCATAGCAAGAATTCAGGGAGTTATAGATATCATCACTTACATGGTAGTTCAAAGCACCGAAAGTAGCGATACTTAAATCAAAGCCTTTATATTCAAAACGTGCACTAAGACCGAAGTTAATCTTAGGCAAACCGCTGCCCAGTACAACCTGGTCGTATGCATCCACCTTACCGTCAGGAGTACCGTCAGGACCGCTTACATCTTTATAAAGACAGTCACCAATCTGAGCACCTTCCTGAGTCGCATGATTATCAAGGTCTTCCTGTGTACGTGCTATACCTTCATATACCCAACCATAGAACTGACCTATCTCTTCACCTACATTTGTTATGTATGATCCGGAAATATAAGAGTCTGTACCAAATCCTAGAGACGTTACACGGTTACGCAACGTACTAAGGTTACCTGAAAATTCATATTTGAAATCATGGTCATGATTACGATAAGTAGCAGAGAACTCGAAGCCTGAGTTATCCATAGAAGCTGCATTCATTGTTACTGTGGTGTTTGAAACACCGGCTTGTTCTGGAACAGGCACAGCATACAGCAAGTCTGTACTTGTATTCTTATACCACTCGGCGGTAAATTCCAATCTGTTGCGGAAGAAAGACAAATCAACACCCACGTTGTATGTTTTCTTCTTTTCCCATGCCAGATTATTATCGACAAATGTAGAAACGGCAGAACCTGTAATAGGTGTATTATTGAAGCTGTAAGTCATGTTATTACGTGCCATAACCGCCTGATACATATATTCACCGATATTTTCATTACCCAACTCACCGTAGCTGGCGCGAACCTTGAACATGTTCACTACATCAGGATTAAACGGGAAGAAATTTTCCTTATCAAAACGCCATCCTACAGAAACTGAAGGGAATGTACCCCAACGTATATTCCTAGACAAACGAGAACTTGCATCACGACGAACAGTTGCCGAGAACAAATATCTGTCATCATAGTTATAATTTACACGACCTATATATGATAGAATTGCATGCTTGTACTCAAAACTCTCAGAGTAAGTATCTGCTCCATTCTGAAGTTGCAGGAAATAAGGTTCTGTAAAATTAAGCCCCCATCCCGTCAACAAGTCCGTATTTTCTTCCTCAAATGTCTGACCAGCTACTATATTTATATTGTGCTTACCTATTGTACCATCATAAGTTAAGATATTTTCAATCAATGCATCAGAATATATACGCGAGCCCTTTGTCAATCTTTCATTACTCTTTGCCAGATACACACGGTTACTTTGCACCCATGCAGGAATCCATGTAAAATCTTTACATTGAGTCTTACTATAAGAAAGATTTATCTTATAGTTAAGTTTATGATTCTTGCTGTTTACACCAATCATTTTAAGAAGGTCTACATCGGCTGAAGCTGTTCCAACAAAACGGTCTACTCTTGTGTTACGTTTCATCAGGTTATTAATCAACAGCGGATTTGAAGCAGAGATATCTCCGTGTATTGTATCATAATAAACACCGTAACCGTAGGCATCGTAGTTGAATCCGTTTGCAATTCCAACCTTATCATCAAGTACCCAAGTAGAAGAATCATAGGCTTTGATAGTAGGTTGCATAAGTAATGTTCCACGAAGCACGTTGGTTACATCACCATACAATCCCTGAACATATTCCGAAGCATTTGACAATCCCATATTATCCTGGTCTGAATGAGAATAAACAACACTAGTCTGGAATTTGACGAACTTGGTATCCATAGAATTATTGACACGTGCTGTGAAACGTTCATAATTAGGACCGGCTCCTTCAAGAGTTCCTTTCTGGTTAAAATAATCCAATGATATATTATAAGTATTGTGGGCCCCACCTCCTGAAAGGTTTACATTATGGTTTTGACGAATACCTGTCTTAAACACCTCATCAAACCAGTCGGTGTTGGTATCATCCTGGAAATGATATTTTCCTGTTGCACTATCAAGGATATATCCTGACGGTATAGGTGTGTTAGAGTTAAGACATGCCTGACCGACATATTGGCTATATTGATTTGCATCCATTACATCATAAACACCTTTTGAGATATTATCAACACCAAAATATCCATTATAATCAACTTTCAACGGCTGGTCTTTCTGTCCGCGTTTGGTAGTTATAATAACCACACCATTGGCTGCACGCGAACCATAAATAGCAGCTGCCGAAGCATCCTTCAATACCTGTATAGTCTCTATATCATTCGATGAAAAGTCACGTATGGAAGTACCCATTGGAACACCGTCAATTACATAAAGAGGGGCAGTACTTCCAAATGATCCAATACCACGGATACGTACAGAAGGGTCTGCTCCGGGCTGACCATCTGAAGTGATTTGCACACCAGCCACCTTACCTTCTAGCATAGAAGAAATATTGGAATGAGAAACTTGCTTCAATGCTTCTGTATCTACTACTGCAACAGAACCTGTCAAATCTGATTTTTTCTGTGTACCGTAACCAACAACCACAACCTGCTCAAGCATCAAATCATCTGTTTGCAGTTGAATAGGCTCAAGAACAGCCCTATTTCTAACTGCAACCTCACGGTCTTTATAACCCACATAACTTATCAGAAGAACAGCATTACCAGGAACATCCAATTGGAAATTTCCATCAAGATCTGTCGTTGTTCCAGTCTGTCCATCTTTAATTCTGATTGTAGCTCCCAATAATGGCAAGCCTTGATCATCAATAACTTGACCACGAACCTTTATGGTAGGTGATTGCGCTACAGTAGCTATGGCTGACATAGGGTATACCATCATACTTCCAAAGCCACATAAACCAAGCATTGCAGAAAAAAATAATTGTTTTTTCATTTTTAATGGTATTAAATTTAAATTTTAATAGACTACTAGATTACTCTAGTTTAACAAAGATTTGTTTTAATTCTAGTTCCGAGAATGATATATCTCTTTACATCACTCGAATAACCGTTTTGTGGTGTAATATCGTAATCCACATAATTCACCGCCAATACAGACGAATAATTTCAAGGCATTTTTCATAATACATTATCTTAAAATTAAACAAAACATTTTTAACACTGCAAATATAGGGGGCAAAGTGAAAAATGATAGTGGACAAAAAAAGATAATAAGTGGACAAAAATGCAAAAGTCCTTTTTTACATTAGTCCACCTATTACAAAAGATTTATGCCATCTGTAATTCACTTACAGACTTGAAACAAACATATTTCATTAGTCATAAAGACATTAAAACGTTCACATGAGTGCTATATAGTTTATTTCTCTTTATTAGCCATACACCATTAATACAGTAAGTCCGCCTATTTATCCTCCAATATACTGCTGGGTGTAACATTAAAATGCTTGGTAAAACAACGTGTGAAGTATTTAGGATCATTAAATCCAACCTGATAAGCTATCTCTGAAATATTCATGTTATGAGTTATCTTATTCTTCAAAAGTAGTTCTCGGGCCAGATTAAGTCTGTAATTCCTCATAAACTGATTTGTAGACTGTCCTGTAAGGCTCTGCATTTTCTTATTAAGCAGACTTTTACTCATACCCATAGCTTCTATAAAATCTGCAACATCAAAATCAGGATTCATATAGTTCTCCTTTACCACCTTCATTGCTTTATCAAGAAACTTCTTATCACCGGATTCTTCTTCTATACCCAATGAATCCACATCCATTGTCAAATAGAACTTCTGCTGGAAACGTTTTCTGTTTTCCAATATACCGGATATTCGTGCCAATAAAAGATTTTCATCGAAAGGCTTTAACAGATAAGAGTCGACACCTGCCTTATAACCTTCCAGTCTTGCTTCGTCCGAAGTCTTTGCTGTCAGCATAAGAATAGGTATATGCGAAATAGAAAAATCACTTCTTATTCTATGCGACAATTCCATTCCATCCATTACAGGCATCATCAAATCACTGATAACAAAATCTACATTAGTGGATTTCAGGACCTGCAAAGCTTCCTCACCATTTGCTGCTTCCATTACATTATAATACTCTGTAAGAATAGATCTTATATAATCCCTCATGTCCTTATTATCTTCTACTATAAGGATGTTAAGCTTACCATTTTTCTCTGGTGACAGTGATATATCTTCATGTTCATCGTCGTACATTTCGTCGACAGTTTCAGTATTCTCACCTCTTTCAACCGGTAACAATATCCTGAAGGAAGAACCTTCCACCGGATTATTCATTGCTGTTACGTTACCACCCAGCAATGTTATCAACTTCTTGCACAGATACAGCCCTATACCTGTACCACTCTGTCCACTTACTGATTCGTGTCCTTGATTATCGGCCTGATAAAATCGGTTGAATATTCTTTCTATATCATCCTCCGGTATACCTTTTCCCGTATCCCTTACACACATGTACAGTTTCTCTGCTGAATTATCCTTTACAATGGCAGCATAGACAGAGACAAATCCACCTTTTTCAGTGAACTTTATAGCATTACTTATAAGATTTGTTATCACCTTACGCATAATATCCTCGTCATACATCATGTATGGATTATCAATACGTCTGTAAGTTCTTAAAGAGATACCTCTATCGGCAGCAAAAGCGACAAAAGGCGAAAGCAAATCGTCTAAAAACGTATTTATATTACCATGATGGCATATAATTTTCATTCTTCCATCTTCTACCTTTCTGAAATCGAGAAGCTGATTTATAAGTGAAAGGAGATACTTACTGTTTTTCTCCACCAGGTTCAACTGTTCTATGACCTGTGGGTTATAACTTAACTTCAATGCTCTTTCTATCGGACCTACAATAAGTGTAAGCGGAGTTCTGAACTCATGCGTAATGTTTGTAAAGAAAGTCAGTTTATCTATTGTAAGTTCCTCTACTTTACGCGACATTTCCAATATCTTATTTTTCTGTTCAGTTATTTTCAAGTTTTGCTCCTTCAGCAATTCATTCTGTTTTGACAGTTCTTCTGTCTGCACAGAAAGAAGCTTCTGTTGTTCCTTGAGTTCGCGGGTTCTTTCTTCAACTTTATCGTGCAGTATAATCTGTTGCCTTTTCATTTCATTGAACCTCCATACCACAATCCTATAACCTACCAGAATAATGAACAATAGTACAGAAAGAACAAACCAAGGAGTCTTATAGAAATAAGGTGTAACTTCTATTATAAGCCCATTACCGGCATCTATCCAGTTTTTACCATCGGGAGTATATCTTAACTGAAAGTTATATTTACCAGGTTTGAGATTTGTATAAGTCACTGTACGTCTATCTCTTCTTGCATCTATCCATTTGTCATCAAAACCAACCAAACGATAAGAGTATGCCGCCAACGAAGAAGGATTATAGTCCAAAGCAGCGAACTCAATAGTTAATGACTTATCCCTTTCGTGCAGTTCCAGGATACCATCTTCCGTATTACAGGTTTTGCCAAATATATTTACCCTGTTTATTACCAAAGGAAATTTCATACGGTTTTCTTTGTCCATCACAGGGTGTATTTCAGACAGTCCTCCCAAACTGCCCAAATATATCTTTTCTCCATTGCCGGATACAGCTGTTGCATTCCAATAAAAAATATCAGAAGGTAGTCCATCGTTAGACGTATAACCTACAAACATATCATCCTTTGGGTTATATCTGGACAATCCGTTAACTGTAGTAATCCATATATTGCCATACCAGTCCTCCTGTATTCCACGTACATTATTACTTATAAGCCCATCACTTACTGTGTAAGAAGAAAAAGCATAATCACCATTATTGTTTACTGCACGGTATATTCCTGCCCCATTACTTCCTATCCATAAATCGCCATTATCAGCTTCAAGTACACAGGTAATGCGCTCACTTTCCGGTATATGTACCCCATCAGTGTATTTTCTGTACTTTAACTCACCTTTCGAATATGCTTTCAAATCTATTCTTAGCAACCCGTAAACAGACGACAACCACAAATCGCCAGCTTTTGTTACACAAGCCCCCAATGCATTGATATTTATCTCCTTTTCCGTATCTCTAAACAGCCTATCCACTCTGTTGTTAATAGGATTGTAAAC
The DNA here is from genome assembly GCA_944322395.1 of uncultured Phocaeicola sp. Taxonomy (GTDB): domain Bacteria; phylum Bacteroidota; class Bacteroidia; order Bacteroidales; family Bacteroidaceae; genus Phocaeicola. The sequence continues at coordinate 21,687 of CALUPA010000019.1, read as the reverse complement.
ATATACCCCATGCTGGGAACCAATCCACAATAAACTGTTCACAGAATCATAGCATAATGTAGATATGAATAAATCATCAATCTCATCTATTCTTTTAAACTGCTTTACAGTACCTGTCTTACGATTTATCCAGCCTACTCCACCTCCCCATGTACCGACATAAAGCCTTTCACCTTCATCAAGTGCCAATGAGCTTACAGTATTATGGCTCAAGCCATACGGAACATCTGTTGTAAAATGAGTAAAACCACTTTTCCCTTTGGGTTTGCAATTCAGACCTCCCTCAACAACTCCCACCCACAAAGTTCCATCACTATCCTCAACAATAGAATTAACAAGATTTCTAGATAAGCTGGATGCCTGATTCTGCTGATGCAAATAGTTGGTAACATAAAGTCGTGAAGCATACAGTTTGATTAGTCCACCTGTTTCTGTACCAATCCAAACCATATCATTGCCTTTGTCGTAATAAAGAACATTTACAAAGTTCGAGTTTAGTTGCGAGCCACTTCCGAAACCACCTTCATCATCATTTATAATGTGCTGAAAACTATCATATACAGGATTATAGATATTCAGCCCCATCAAAGTTCCTATAATAAGAGTACCATCTCCGGCAGACGTAATATCTGTTATGTAATTTTGCGACAAAGAATACGGATTATCACGATTATACATATAATGACGTACAGAATCTGTTAATATACTGTATCTGAGTAATCCAAAACTTGTTCCTATCCACACCTCGTTATTAAGAACATACATACAGAAAACAGACTGATTAAACAATGACGCCAATGATGCAGACACAGGGCTAGGTTCCTGCCACTCGGTAACAGTATCAGACACTCGACACAACATATTGTCTTTCTGGAACCATATATATCCACCTATTTCGCACATTGCTACTCCACGTTCATTGGTGTTTGCATAAGACACTTTTATGACATCGCTTATCTCGCCGTTGTCTGTAAAAACCACTTTATATAATATATTCTTACTGCAAACCCATAAATTGCCAGAACTGGAAAGAATCATCCCAGCTATAGGAGAATTCATAAACGGAACAACCGAAGACGAGATATCGGAGGTAATCACATTCAAGCTGTTTATTGAAATCAAATCTATTCCGTCATCCCCTGCAATCCATAGTCTGTCGAACTTGTCTTCACACAAATGACTGACAAAGTTCGATCTAAGTCTGTACTCCTCTGTATTAGTATTAAAGCTGACAAACTCATATCCATCGTATCGGGAAACACCACCTCCCATAGTAGACAGCCACAAATATCCACGACTATCTTTTATTACATCGTCCACAAACACATGCGGCAAACCATCCTGCATGGTAATTCCAGACAAAGTATATCTGTTTATATAATTTGCCATATCAATAGTAACTGCATTCTTTGCAGACAACAACAGTGTTCCTATAAAAATCAATGAATACGATAGAATGTGCTTTATTCCCATAACTTAGGTTTTAATTATTCACAAAGTTAAAATCTATTTCACTATTTTGCGCTATATAAAATAATGTTTTTCCGGCTGTTGCAGATTTATCCACCTAACATGTTTATTTGTCCACCTTCCGATACTATAAGGAAAGATATATTTGCAAAAAATTAAATTCTAATCAGTATGAAAAATAAAACCTGTTTCCAGATTATTACATTTCTTGCAGTAATATTATGCCATACATCATATGCTGCAAAGAACGACACTACTTTCGTTGCTAAAGGCAATCCAGTAATTACACACAAATATCTTGGTGATCCGGCTGCTTTGGTACACAACGGTACAGTATATATCTATGCCGGGCATGACGAATGTCCCGAGCCACATCAATACTATCTGATGAACGAATGGTGCATTTTCTCGACAAAAGACATGAAAACCTTTACAGAACATTCGTATACACTAAAAGCTAAAGACTTCAAATGGGCAAAAGGTGATGCATGGGCTAGTCAGGTAATAGAAAGAAACGGCAAATTCTACTGGTATGTAACAGTCGAACATGCTACAATACCCGGCAAATCTATCGGTGTGGCGGTAGCTGATTCTCCAACAGGTCCTTTCAAGGATGCAAGAGGCAGTGCATTAATCACCAATGATATGACCACAGAGTACACTTCAATAAATTGGGATGACATCGACCCTACCGTAATAATAGATGATGACGGGCAGGCATATCTGTTTTGGGGGAATACCCAATGCTATTATGCAAAACTGAAAGAAAATATGATAGAACTTGACGGACCCATTATTCCTATAAAACTTCCACGCTTCACCGAGGCACCATGGATACATAAACACGGCGACTGGTATTATCTTTCGTTTGCATCGGAATTTCCGGAAAAGATATGCTATGCAATGAGCAAAAGCATCGACGGACCGTGGGAATATAAAGGAATATTGAACGAACTGGCAGGAAACTCCAATACCAACCACCAGTCAATAATAGACTTCAATGGCAAGTCTTATTTCATTTACCATAACGGTGGTATCAATACTCATGGCGGCAGCTTCCGACGTTCTATCTGCATTGACCGTTTATATTATAATGAAGACGGAACAATAAAACGAATACAAATGACTAGCGAAGGAACAGACGTACGTTGAAGACTAAATGAACCAAGACACATCATTATTCGTTCAACAAACGTTCATAAACCGTTCAACTATCGTTACAACTAAGAATGAGTATTGATTTTCTGAACATAAACCAACAAAAAAAACTATTTTTGTATCATAAAAACATAATTAATACTTTTTCCATGAAAAAACACTTCTTATTAAGTGCATTAGCCCTGACTACATACATGGGCATCAACGCACAGCAGGTAAACAACATGGTCGTTCAGGCAAATAAAATCGGTGCCGAAATACAACCTACCATGTATGGACATTTCTTCGAGGACATAAACTATGGTGCCGACGGAGGACTTTATGCAGAACTTATCAAAAACCGTTCGTTCGAATTTCCACAGAACTTTATGGGATGGAACGTGTTCGGCAATGTAACTCTGCTGGACGATGGTCCGTTCGACAAGAATCCACACTACGTAAGATTAGGAAATCCGGGACATGCACACAAACGTACAGGTATTGAAAACGAAGGATTCTTCGGAATAGGTATCAAAGCAAACGAGAGTTACCGTTTCAGTGTATGGGCAAGAGGTGAAAACCAAAAAATCATTGTGGAACTTATTGACAATGCTTCAATGGGAGAGACACAGGTTATAACTTCGCAGACACTGGATATCAATTCAAAGGAATGGAAGAAATATGAAATAAAGCTTACTCCTGAACAGACATTCGCCAAGGCACACCTGCGCATCTTCCTGGCATCTGCAGGTACTGTCGATCTGGAACACATCTCATTATTCCCTACCGACACATGGAAAGGTCGCGAAAACGGTTTGCGTAAAGACCTTGTACAGGCCCTTGCCGATACTAAACCGGGAGTATTCCGTTTCCCGGGAGGATGTATAGTAGAAGGAACAGATCTTGCAACAAGATATAACTGGAAAAACTCTGTAGGTCCTGTCGAGAACCGCCCTCTGAACGAAAACCGCTGGCACTACACTTTCCCTCACCGCTTCTTCCCTGACTATTTCCAGACATACGGAATGGGGTTCTATGAACTCTTCCTGTTGGCAGAAGATATGGGTGCAGAACCATTACCTGTGCTTAGCTGCGGACTTTCATGCCAGTTCCAGAATAATACTGAAGATGCACACGTGAAGGTTTGCGACCTCCAGCCATACATACAGGATGCTCTCGACCTAATAGAGTTTGCCAATGGAGCTACAGATACAAAATGGGGTGGTCTGCGTGCTGAAATGGGACATCCGGAACCATTCAACCTCAAATTCATCGGAATTGGTAACGAACAGTGGGGACCTGAATATCCAGAACGTCTGAAACCATTCGTTGAAGCTATACGCAAGGCATATCCTGACATGAAGATTATCGGTTCGTCAGGTCCTAACTCTGAAGGCAAGGACTTTGAATATCTGTGGCCGGAAATGAAGAAACTTAAGGTTGATTTGGTGGACGAACACTTCTATCGTCCAGAAGAATGGTTCCTAAACTCCGGAAGCAGATATGACAACTACGACCGCAAAGGTCCGAAAGTATTTGCAGGCGAATATGCATGCCACGGCAAAGGCAAGAAATGGAATCATTTCCATGCATCACTTCTTGAAGCTGCATTCCTGACAGGTGTTGAACGCAATGCCGACATCGTTCATATGGCTACATATGCTCCATTGCTTGCACACGTTGAAGGATGGCAGTGGCGTCCAGACCTGATATGGTTCGACAATCTGCGCTCTGTACGTACTTGCAGCTGGTATGTTCAGAACTTGTATGGACATAACAAGGGGACAAACGTAATTCCTCTGACTATGGACAAGAAAGCTGTAAGCGGTCAGGAAGGACAGAACGGACTCTTTGCTAGTGCAGTATTGGACAAGGACAACAATACATACATTCTGAAAGTTGTTAATACATCGGACAAGAGCCAGAAACTGAACATCGAATTCAAAGGCCTGAAGAAATCAGTATCACTCGTCAACGGCAAGTGCATCACCCTGCACTCTGACAACTCTGACGCAGAAAACACTCTTGACGAACCAAACAAGATTGTTCCGGTGGAAAAGAATATCAACATAGAAAAGAACATCCTTGACACTGAAATAGGAGAAATGACTTTTGCAATCTATAAATTTGAAATATCTAAAAAGTAATTTATGAAGAACATAATTTTATCAGTTGCCATGATGGCAAGTGTATCGGCTTTTGCACAGCAGAAGGCTACGATAGAAATATATCCTGAAAAAGGAAACCAGATTATACCTAAAGAAATATACGGTCAGTTTGCAGAGCATCTAGGTACATGTATATACGGAGGACTTTGGGTAGGCGAAGACTCTAAAATTCCTAACATAAAAGGTTACAGGACAGATGTATTCGAGGCTTTGAAGAAGCTGAAAGTGCCTGTACTAAGATGGCCGGGCGGATGTTTTGCCGATGAATATCACTGGATGGACGGTATCGGACCTAAGGAAAACCGTCCGCGCATGGTAAACAATAACTGGGGTGGTACGGTAGAAGACAACAGTTTCGGTACTCATGAATTCCTTAACCTGTGCGAAATGCTTGGATGCGAACCTTACATCAGCGGAAACGTGGGTAGCGGCTCGGTGGAAGAAATGGCAAAATGGGTGGAATACATGACTGCAGAACAGGGAAGCCCTATGGCAAAACTGCGTAAGGAAAACGGACGCGAAAAGCCTTGGAAAGTGAAATACTTCGGAGTAGGAAACGAAAGCTGGGGATGCGGTGGAAATATGCGTCCGGAATATTACTCCGACCTATACCGCCGTTATTCTACTTACTGCAGAAACTATAACGGAAACAGACTATTCAAGATTGCAAGTGGTGCAAGCGACTACGACTACAACTGGACTGAGGTGCTTATGCAGAACATAGGCCACAGAATGGACGGAGTGTCGCTCCACTACTATACAGTGGCAGGATGGACCGGCAGCAAAGGTTCGGCTACAAAATTCTCAAACGAAGATTATTACTGGACAATGGGCAAGTGTCTTGAAATAGAAGATGTACTGAAACGCCACATAGCAATTATGGACAAATATGACCCTAAGAAACAGATCGCCCTGATGGTAGACGAATGGGGTACATGGTGGGATGAGGAACCGGGAACCGTTCCAGGACATCTTTACCAGCAGAACACACTGCGCGATGCTTTTGTGGCTTCACTTACTCTCGACGTGTTCCATAAATATACAGACCGCGTTAAGATGACAAACATTGCACAGATAGCAAACGTTCTTCAGTCTATGATTCTTACAAAAGATGACAAGATGGTGCTTACTCCTACATATCACGTGTTCGAGATGTACAACGTGCATCAGGACGCAACATATCTGCCATTGAATCTTGAATGTAACTACAAGGTAGTAAGAGACAACAGAAAAGTACCTATGGTAAGTGCAACAGCTTCACAAAAGGACGGACTGACACACATCTCGCTGTCAAACGTAGATTTGAATGAAGAACAGGAAATTACAATCAAACTTGACGGAATGAATATCAAGAGTGTTTCAGGAAGAATCCTGACTTCTGACAAGATTGATGATTACAACTCTTTTGAAAATCCTGACGCAGTTTGTCCTAAAGAGTTCAAAGATGCAAAAATAAGCAAGAATACACTGAAAGTGAAACTGCCGGCAAAATCTATCGTCACACTTGAACTGAAATAATGTTTCCAATAAGTTTAGAAAATATATCCTAAACCTATAAAAAAACTCATTGCCATCCTAGTAGGATTGACAATGAGTTTTTTAACGTCCAAACGTTTTCTAGCTGATTAAAAATTAAATTTCCCAAGTATCGTTAGTATCAAGAAGCTCCGCAAAATTGTGGTATTTCTTCTTTTCTGAAACTTCTTTTATCTGCTCTTCTACAGCCTGTTCATATGTAGGAGCTTCAACGTCACGAATCACACCTAATGCTATAGGGAAGTCCGGACCTTCCATAAGAGCTAACTTCAGCTGAAGGGTATTGTCCATACAGTGGGCATCATGCACCAGAATATCTTTCTCTGTTATTCCGTTTTCACCCAGTTTGACCACCTTAAGGCCGAAACCTTCCTGCATCAGTCCGAATTCCTTGTTAGGACCGAACAGCATCGGCTTTCCGTGTTCCAGATAGATGGCATTACGTTCGCGGTCTTCTTTCTTTGCTATGGCATTGTGTGTTCCATCGTTAAATATCACACAGTTCTGAAGCACTTCCACTACAGATGTACCCTTATGTTTCTCAGCGGCTTTAAGAACCTCTACAGACGGATTGCCATCAACAGCTGCACAACGTGCAAAGAAGCGCCCACGTGCACCGAAACAAAGTTCTGCAGGACGGAACGGATCTTCCACTGTTCCGTAAGGGGATGACTTGCTGACAAATCCTCTTTCAGAAGTAGGTGAATACTGTCCTTTGGTAAGTCCGTAAATACGGTTATTAAGAAGTATAATGTTTATATCCACATTACGGCGAATAGCATGTATGAAATGATTACCACCGATGGCAAGACCATCTCCATCACCCGAAATCTGCCATACTGTAAGCGACGGATTGGCTACTTTCACTCCGGTAGCTATTGCTGCTGCACGTCCGTGAATGGTGTGCATTCCGTAAGTATTCATATAATAAGGCAGACGTGAAGAACATCCGATACCGGAAATAACAGCTATATCCTTAGGTGCTGTTCCTATCTCTGCCAATGCCTTGTGGAATGAATTAAGGAAGGCATGGTCGCCACATCCCGGACACCAACGTGGCTGTCCTGATTTATAATCGGCTGCTGTATATTTTGATTCGCTCATAGATTATTCCTCCATTATTTTAGTGAAAGCGTCAACCAGTTCCTGTACTACGAATGGCTGACCTTTTACCTGGTTAAACTGATGTAAATGCAATCCCTCAATCTTCATGCGCAGATAACCTGCAAACTGTCCCATATTCTGTTCCGCTACTACTATCTTCTTGTATTTGCGAAGAATTTCTTCTGTGTTCTTAGGAAGCGGATTGATGAAACGGAAGTGTGCAAGGGCAGCCTTCTTACCATTGGCATTCAATATATCCATAGCAGAATGAAGATGACCGTATGTTCCACCGAAACCAACAATCAGCAAATCTGCATCCTCAGCTCCCTCTACTTCGAGTAATGGAAGTGTATCGGCAATCTTTGCAACTTTTTCCGCACGCAACTGTGTCATGAGATGATGGTTTTCCGGTTCTGTAGAGATAGCTCCTGTCTCGCTGCTCTTCTCCAGACCTCCGATACGGTGCATAAAGCCTTCTGTACCAGGTTTTGCCCAATAACGTACACCTGTTTCATAATTACGCAGGAACGGAGTCCAGTATGAAGCCATATCAGGAGTTACGTATGGAGGATTGATAGCCGGATATTCATTCAGGTCAGGAAGCTTCCATGCAGCAGAACCGTTTGCAATATAAGCATCAGTAAGGAGAACCACAGGAGTCATATGCTCCAAAGCTATCTTACATGCTGTATATGCGGCATCGAAACAATCTGTAGGCGATGACGCAGCAATAACAGGCATAGGACTCTCGCCATTACGTCCGTACAGTGCCTGAAGAAGGTCTGTCTGTTCCGACTTGGTTGGCAAACCGGTAGATGGACCTCCACGCTGTACATTTACGATGACCAAAGGTAATTCGGCAATTACAGCCAAGTTCATAGCCTCACTCTTAAGACATACTCCAGGACCCGAAGTAGATGTTACGGCCAATGCTCCTGCAAATGCAGCTCCTACAGCCGAAGCACATCCAGCAATTTCATCTTCGCACTGAACTGTCTTAACTCCCAGTGATTTATGCTTTGCCAATTCGTGAAGTATATCTGTAGCCGGAGTAATAGGATATGATCCCAAATACAACTGCAATCCGGCTTTTTCTGCAGCTGCAATAAGTCCGTATGATGTAGCCTTATTACCATTTATATCCATATAACGGCCATGGGCTTTTTGATTCTTTGAAGGTACTCTGTAACTCATAGAGACAGATGCATGTGTATTGGCGCCGAACTGGTAACCCGCATACAATACCTGTACATTCGCTTCAGCTATCTCAGGTTTCTTTGCAAACTTCTCGCGCAAAATCTTTTCTCCAATTTTCACGTCTCTCTGGAAAAGCCAGCAAACCAATCCAAGAGCAAACATATTCTTGGTACGCAAGATAGATTTGTTATCCAATCCACTATCCTTAAGACATTCCTTACACATAGTTGTGATGGAAGCCTCAACCACTTCATTCTTTATTCCCAACTCAGAGAAAGGATTCTCCAGTTGGAATTGGGCTTTCTCCAAATCACGTTTCGTAAACGAATCTGTATCAATAATAATAACCGACTGTGGTTTACAGAATTTGTATTGTGTTTTAAGTGCAGCCGGATTCATTGCAACAAGTACGTCACATTTGTCGCCCGGAGTGTAAACCTTGTCTGAACCTATATGTACCTGAAAGCCAGACACTCCGGTAAGCGAACCCTGTGGAGCGCGGATATCTGCAGGATAATCAGGAAATGTACTGATGTCGTTTCCCTCGGTTGCTGATATATTGGAAAACATATTTCCGGCCAACTGCATACCGTCGCCAGAGTCTCCTGAGAAGCGTACTACCACTTCATCAATCTCCTTGACTGTTATTTCTTCTGCCATAATGTTGCTATTTTAAATTTTCAAAAATATTAATGTCTGCAAAAATGTAAAACTTCTTTCAAAAAAACAATTAAATGCGGATATTTTTTTACAAAAGGTATACTGCATAGTTTTTTTTCACATAAATTATTGCATAATCGGTAAAAAGATGTATTTTTGCAAAGCATTTGAAAAAACATTTGCTATATACTAGGTTTTAACCGCCCTTGTAGTTCAACGGATAGAATAGAAGTTTCCTAAACTTTAGATAGGGGTTCGATTCCCCTCGAGGGTACGAAAGAAAGTCCAATAAATGAATGCATATATTATGCATAAAAGAAGAAGCACAAATAATACATTGAGAAATGCATTACTATGTGCTTTTTTTTATGCTATATCACTTTGTAGTATTTCCCATAACTATTAATTCCAGTTTTTTCGCATTAGTACGAGCCTTAAGCCAATCTGCCATACGCTTCTTCTCTGCAGGCGAAGGTGTCTTGCTACATTGCAAAATCGCAAAAGTCAATGTATCAGGTTTCAGGCTGTCAAGTTCCAAACGAATACTACGTGACAATGCCACTGACTTTATTCCTCCAAACAAAGCTTTCATTTCTCCTCCCAACCTGGTATCGGCCTGTCCACTACGAGTATATATATCAAGTTGGGTCCTCAGAGAATCTATCTCACGCTGCTGTTGAGCCAATTTCTGCTCACTCTTCTTATAGAAATCCTCCATTACCATCGATTTGATATTACTGATATCCATATCGCCGTTGTTCACTCCCTGGAATAATACCAGCTTGGTATTCTTAAGATTGTATTTTTCCAGTTTTCTTTCTGCAGAAGCTATCTGTTCCTCAGATACTTCACTACCTACCATAACCACTCTAATCTCGCGTTTATGGTATGATATTTCTCTACTCAAGATTTGTGAATTAGGGAACTGGAGTTCTTCTGTGATATAGTCATTGGCTGCACTCTGATAGAATGTTTCCTTCACTATTCCATATGTAAGGTAGATAGCCGGGCACATAGTTACAAGGGCTATAGCAACTATATATTTACGGACAAGCTTCTCACGATTCTTATCAACAAACTCCTTATGTTTGAACTTCATAAAACGCACACCAAGAAAAGTGGCAAGACTTATGAACACAGAGTTAATAAAATATAGATAAAAAGCACCTAAAAAATACAATAGATTACCCGTAGCCAAACCAAAACCAGCAGTACAAAGCGGAGGCATCAACGCAGTAGCAATAGCTACACCAGGTATTACGTTTCCTTTCTCCTTAGTAGCCACAGCCACTATACCAGCCAAACCACCGACCAAGGCTATGAAAACATCGTATATAGTAGGAGAAGTACGTGCCAATAACTCTGACTGTACCTCATCAAGCGGAGTAAATGCAAAATATATAGTAGCAGTTGTGACGCTGAATACAGTAGCAATAAAATAACTCTTCAGAGAACGTTTCATCAGTTCAAAGTCATTGATACCAATAGCAAGTCCCACACCCATGATAGGTCCCATAAGAGGGGAAATCAACATGGCACCAATAATTACAGCAGTAGAATTGACATTAAGTCCCAAAGACGCTATAAAAGTGGCAAATACAAGAATCCACAGATTTGCCCCCCGGAATTCCACTCCATTGCGGATGCTTTCAACCGTGAGTTGTTCATCCTCCATACTTTTGTTCAAGTCCAGATAATCGTCATAAAACTTTCTTATCAGATACTTCTTTCTGTTGTTAAGTTCCATAGCTATTTCTTTATAAATCGGTTAATAACAGGAATACTTCTCAAAGGTAAATCTTTTTTTATGATATATGCAACAAATAATGCCAGCAATAATGTCCTGAAAGCAATACGCAACATTGTATTCTCAGGATAAATATAAATTGACACTACATAAAGCACTGCCGCGAAAGCCAGATAGACGAACATTTCTTTTATAGGATAAGCCACAGGATATTTTTTCTGACCTATGAAATACGACAGGACGGTAATAAGTCCGTAGCCAGCCACCGATGCCCATGCCGAAGCCAGATAACCGTATTGCGGCACTAACCATATATTAAGTATAAGTATCACCGCACATCCCATAAGCGAGAAATATGCTCCCCATCGCGTTTCGTCAATCAACTTATACCAGAATGAAAGATTGAAATAGATTCCTTTCAGTATCTCCGCCCCCATAACTATGGCAACTACACTAAGGCCTTCCCAATAATCCGGAGCCACCATATACTTCAGAATATCCATATAGAACATAACAGCCAGAAATGCCAGTAGAGAGAAAATAAAGAAATACTTCATAGCTCCGGCATATGATGATGTGCTGTCCTTCTTATTGCTATTGCCAAACACAAATGGCTCATACGCATATCTGAAAGCCTGGGTAAACATTGCCATAATCATTGCAACCTTACTTGTAGCACTATATATACCCAATTGTACAAGTCCCTCCTGGCGGTCATCATAAAGGAAAGGATATATCATCTTGTCTACAGTCTGATTCAATATTCCCACCACTCCGAATATCAGTATCGGGAAGGAATAGCCCAACATACGTTTCTGAAGAGCAAAGTCAGGCTTTAAAGATAACTGTTTCAACTCCGGAATGAAGAACAGCACCTGAACTGCCGACATTATCAGATTCGATACAAATATATACCCCACCAGATAGTCCGGATTATAAAACCATGAAACCAATGAAGGTACATGTTCGTTCAACCATGGACAAAGAAGAAGAAAAAAAAGATTCAGGACAATATTGCCAATGATATTGAAAAGTTTGATTGAAGCAAACTTTACAGGCTTTTTCTTATATCTTAGCCATGCGAAAGGAATGCAGAGAAATGAATCAAGGGCCACAACCATCATCATCATCCCGACATAGTCCTTATGGTCGGGATATTCAAGAAATTGTGATATAGGCTCTAAAAATATCAAACCCAGAATAACAAAAAGCGATGAAAGGCCTCCCACAAAAAGGGAAGTATTCGAGAAAACCGTTACAGGATCTTCTTCAGACTTGTTTGCAAAGCGGAAAAAACCAGTTTCCAAACCGAATGTAAGGAACACAAGTATCAGTGCCGTATATGCATATACATTCGACACTACTCCGTATCCTCCCGACTCTGCCGAAAGGACTGCCGTATATAACGGAACGAGCAGATAGTTGAGGAAACGCCCTACTATACTGCTCAATCCGTAAATCGCTGTATCTTTAACTAGTGACACGTTGGTAATTAATAATTAAGAATTAAAAATTAAGAGCTAATCAAAAAGTGTTTTCTCCTGTTGCCAGATACTCCTTCCAAGATGTTTGTATGCCAATTCTGTCACTTCACGACCACGCGGAGTACGCTTCAGGAAACCCTCTTTTATAAGGAAAGGTTCGTACACTTCCTCCAGAGTACCCGGATCTTCACCCAAAGCAGTAGCAATTGTAGTAAGCCCTACGGGTCCACCCTTGAACTTGTCAATAATAGTACAAAGAATCTTGTTATCTATCTCGTCTAGTCCATAACGGTCTATGTTCAAAGCTTCAAGTGCATACTTCGCAATCTTAAGATCGATATGCCCGTTGCCCTTTACCTGTGCAAAATCGCGCACTCTTCTGAGCAAGGCATTCGCTATACGAGGTGTTCCACGGCTTCTTGACGCAATCTCACCGGCGGCCTCAACATCGCATGTCACTCCGAGAATACCAGCCGAACGCATAACTATGCGCGACAATACATTCTCATCATAATACTCCAAGTGAAGGTTTATACCAAATCTGGCTCTAAGTGGCGCAGTAAGCAATCCGCTACGTGTAGTTGCTCCCACAAGAGTAAAAGGATTCAAATCAAGCTGTATACTTCGTGCCGATGGCCCCTTATCTATCATTATGTCTATACGATAATCTTCCATAGCAGAATACAGGAACTCCTCGACAACCGGACTCAGACGGTGTATCTCATCGATAAACAACACGTCATTAGGTTCCAGACTGGTCAGTACCCCTGCCAAGTCACCAGGTTTATCAAGTACAGGACCGGATGTAACCTTGAAACCTACTCCAAGCTCGTTTGCAATGATATTACTCAATGTAGTCTTTCCCAATCCCGGAGGCCCGTGAAGCAACACATGGTCCAGAGCCTCAGCCCTTAGTCTTGCAGCCTTTACGAATATACGCAGATTATCTACCACCTTGTCCTGTCCGCTGAAATCCTCGAACTGTAACGGACGAAGAGCATTTTCGAAATCGCGTTCCTTCCCTGTAGGCTTATAATCTCTTATATCAAACTGATCTTCCATAAAGTGTAGTAAAATACAGATGCAAACTTACACAAAAAAGAGGGAATAGTAAAATATAGAATATAAAAAGAGAATGTCCAGAAACAGACTATATAATAAAATCCAAATAACACAACTTTATGACAACACTCAATCAGGAAAAGTTATATCACCATTTCTCCGAGGAAACAGTTCATATAAATCTTCCTTTCTTCATAAAGGCAATGTTATTTTAAAATATTCACTTTCTATATGTTCTTTCTTTATTATATCAAGCATCTTATCTATAACATCCGGATAACTTGCCGCTATATCATTATCTTCATGAATATCGCATGACAAATCATAGAGATAAGGTTTACCTCTCTTGACCACAAGTTTCCAGTCATCCATACGTACTGCTATTTGGTCTGTTTCATGAAACTCCCAATAGAGATACTCGTGTTTCTCCTGCATCTCATCATTACCCATCAAAGTAGGAGCAAACGATATACCATCGAAACAGTCACCTTCAAGTTTCTTGTTCAAATACTTTTTAGGGAACTTCTTGTCGCCAATCAAATCGCAGAAGGTAGGCATAATGTCATAGAAAGCCAGTTGATGATTGTTCACAACGCCAGCCTCAACCTTACCCGGCCAACGTACAATAAAAGGAACCCTGATTCCGCCTTCATGACACTGGCGCTTCAACCCACGCAATTTTCCGTCACGACCGAAGAATTCAGGGTCTGCCCCACCCTCTTCGTGAGGTCCGTTATCGCTGCTGAATATCACTATGGTGTTTTCATCTAAACCTTTTTCCTTCAGTTTCAACAATATCTCGCCAACGTATGTATCCAGACGTGTTATCATTCCGGCAAATTCTGCATGAGTATGTACAGCCGGATTATATCTGCTGCCTTCATCACCTCCCCAAGTCTTATCATGGAAAAATTTTTTCTTATATGATTTCAGAATAGAATCATTCGGCTGTGCCAGTTCTGCATGCGGAAGTGTATATGTAAAGAAGCCATAGAAAGGCACACTTCCATCCTGTGAATCAATCCATTTCAATGCTTCACGATGAATCATATCAGCAGAATACTGTGGACGTTTTTTATAGTCATCGCCATACATTGGATATTTAATGTTTTCATCCATTGTAATACGCACTGTTGCAGTATCTCCAAGCGACTTGCTATATCGGTTAAGGAAATTAGGATAATACAGATGCGCCTGAAACTGGCATATGAAGCCATAGTATTCATCTATACCACGTTTATCAGGAGTAGAACACGAGCCTTCGTATCCTCCGGCCCATTTACCAAACATACCGGTGGTATATCCATTCTTTTTCATTATCTCCGGAAGGATTATATGATTAGGATCGTATGGTTCCTGACCTACAATTGTATATTCGTCATTATTGCCATACTTCATCATAGGAACATCTTTCCAATACTCCTTATTTCCACGTACATGTGTATGTCCCGAATGCTGTCCGGTCATTATCGTGGCACGTGAAGGCGCACTCACCGGACTACCAGCATAAGCTTGCGTAAAGCGCATTCCTTCCTGCGCCATACGGTCAATATTGGGAGTATGAATATATTTCTGACCATAACACCCCAGGTCGCCATATCCCATATCGTCGCACAAAATAAAAATAATATTAGGCTTCTCTGTCTTTTTTGCAGCTTGGACATGACATATTCCTGTTGCCAATACTCCTGCACAAATCATTATGTCCTTATTAATTTCCATAAGCTTATCTATATTGATAAATTCTTGTATTGAAAGACCTTGTACTTATTACTCGTATTATAGTACCTAAGTATTATATTCTGCAACTTTCAATGATGTAACACATCAATAGTATCAATCGCCTTAATTTAAATAACTATATATTGTGCCTAATATAGTAATATTTTAAATTACAAAGAACATATTTATGACAAAACATAATGATACGAAAAATGTATTATATTTTTAAGCAATTATTTAACTATCAATTTTTTTATTATGGGAATTACATTATTTAAAAGGAAACTTAAAAACGGAAGAACCTCGCTTTATCTGAATTACAGTAAAAATGGGAAAAGGAAGAAACAATCTTTAGGGATAATACTTGAAGCCCCAAAAGACAAGACAATTCGTAAATACAACAAAGAGAAACTAAAACTGGCTAAATGCATAGTTTTACAACGCGAACTATCATACATACAGAATAATTATAAAAACTACTTTACAATAGAACAAACTGAAAACATTCATAACATAAACCTATTTGATAGTTTTAATGATTATATTAACCAATATACAAATAAAGATATAAGACTAGTCATAGCATCTAATACACAACTAAAAAAATACACCAAATCAGATATCCTTACGCCAACGCAAGTAACAACCTATTTCTGTTCAAACTTTCTAAAGTTTCTGAACAACAAATACAAAGGACATACTCCTTCACATTATTTCAAAAAGTTCAAGATGTTCCTCTCATACTGCCAAGATAAAGGTTTGATAGAATCAAATCCAGCTACAAACATACATCCATCACAACATAATGCTACCAATAAAAACATTTTAACACCGGAAGAAATAAACTTGCTGGCAGTAACACCATGCAAAGCACCAGAAATAAAGAGGGCCTTCCTTTTTTCATGCTTAAGTGGATTGAGATGGGGAGACGTATCAAAGCTAAAACATTCAGATATAGATTACTCGTCAAACACATTAACAATAACACAACAAAAAGTATCAGCAAGTTCTTCATCTGCCGTATTACACCTATATTTATGCACAAGTGCAATGAAAATAATAAAAGATAATAAATCGTCTTACGATAAAAACAAAATATTCTCCCTTCCATCACATACATATACATTAAAAGTGTTAAAAAACTGGATACAAGCAGCGGGTATAAAAAAACATATAACATTCCATTGTGCCCGTCACACATTCATTACATTATTAATATCAAACGGTGTTGATATCAAAACGGTATCATCTCTGGCTGGTCATTCCACAACCAGACATACTGAAACATACATGCATACTATGGACGAAAATAAGAAAAAAGCCATTGACAGTATGCCACAACTGCCTGATATGCTTATTTAACACATAATAATATTAATAGATTTAAAGCTGATGTTAAGTAGCCGGACTGGCTACACAACTAAAAAATAAGCGGGAACAGCAATGCACTTTTTATTATTATACAAATTATTTCAACATTGGTTAAATGCCATATTTTATTATTTGACAAAAATAACCAAATTGTTTTTAATTTATAAATTAAATTTTTATGAGAAAAAAGTATTTAAGTGCACTTCTGTTTGGAGCTCTTGTTTTTGCTTCTACAGGAACTTTTACGTCTTGTAAAGACTATGATGATCAAATTAACGGTCTTCAAGAGCAGATTGATGAAATCAACGCCAAAGCACCCGCTATCACGACTGAAGATTTGAAGACAGCTATTGATTCTGCAATTGAAACCTTGAAAACAAGTTTAAATGAATCTGTACAAGGTAATACAGCTGAAATTGAAAAACTTCAGGGATTGGTTGACGATTTGAATGCAGCTTTGGATGCAAAAGCAGACAAGACTGTTATAGAAGGTATTATCGCTGATATCGAAACCTTGAGTGATAAGGTTGAAGGATTCGAGGGGGCTCTTAAGGAATGTGTCCAGCTAACTGAATTCAATGCTTTGAAGGACAGAGTTTCTGCTTTGGAAGAAGCAAATAAGAACTTCCTTACTTCTGCTGATTTGGAAGCATACCTTACAACAGATGAAATTTCCAGCTTGATTGACAATAAAATTGCTGAAGAAATAAAGAAGCAGACATCTGATTCTGGCGAAATATATAAATTAATCAACGAACAGATTAATGCTGCAATCGCATCACAAATAAGTGGTATTTATGTTACAATGGAGGACTTCAATGACGCAATTTCTTCATTGAACACCAAACTGAATGACTATGCCAAACAAGCTGATTTGACAGCATTGACTGACCGTGTTGAGGATCTTGAACAAATAAATGTAGAAACTGTTCTGAGTTTAGTAGACAACAAGGAAAATATAGATAAGTTAATTGGCTATATTGATGAAATAGAAGCGCTAATAAATAACACAGCCGGCTATTTGACAGCGGCTACTCTTGGAGATGAAATAGAACAGTATTTGGCAGAAGCTCTAAAGAACAACGAAAGTGAATTCTATAAACTTAACGAAGCGCTGAAAGAACTCGGACTGGACATAGACAGTCTTAAAGCTATGATTCAAAGCATAGTCTATAAGCCAGAATATACAGACGGTAAGGTACGTTTCTCTGAGTTGAAATATTCTTACAGACTTACAGATGGCACTAATAAAACAGTAACCCTAGTTGATAACAGTAACGATGTTACAGTTCAGTTCCGTGTATCTCCTTCTACTGCCGCAAAAGATTTTGATAAAAAATATGAAATAGTATTGCAGGCCGACGAGGCTTTGAAAACCAGAGCTACAAACATTCCTACATTCGATGTTGAAGTTGTTAATGCTGATGCTGAGACAGGTATTGTAACACTGAAAGTAGCTGGTAAGGTTTTGGGTGATGATGAAACTCAGTATCCTGTATGTGCAATAGTTACAGCTAAAGAAAGTGAAGATAATGTAGACAATGTAACAGCCATTACTTCTGATTACTTTGTTGTTCAAAAACACATAGATACTGCTGATGGTGCAACTTTAACTAACGTTCCTACAACTAATTGTATCTATTGGAATAAAGATGGAGATAAAATAGACTATAATGTAGCAAAATTGCAGCTATTAGACGGCAATAGCGTTCTTGCAAATCAAGATAAATATGAAGGTTGGGCTGATGATTTCTCTATCGAATTCAAGGAGACTGAATCTAATGGCGATTACTTCAAAATGGAAGGCAATGTGCTTACTCTTAATAGCTATGCCGCTTCTGCAAATAATATGAGTACTGTTGTGACTGCAAAAGTTAAATATACAGCAGACAATAAGGCTCAGGAAATTCAGGTTAGCGTAAATAACCCAACTGTTACCGCAAAAGAATACTTTGCAACAATTGCTCCTGTAAAACTGGAAACCGTAACTAAGTCTTGGAGTGCCGGAATACAAACTATAACAGTTGATATGAACAAAATATATGATGCTACAGGTTTGACTCTCAATAGATTTACAGCATTTTCTGGCACATCAACAGATGATGAAAATGTCAAATTCAATATTGGTACTGATAATGCTCTTGTTATTGAGATTCCAGCTAGACAAGCTGCAGGTACTTACACTCCATCTGTTAAGTTTAAAAATCCAACTACTGCACAAGAATTTACAGTATCTGTTGATGTTACTATTGATAACAGTTCAATAGCCGACTTCGCATTCGAATTCGACGATGTATTAGTAGACAAGGCTAATAATAACATTATCTTTAATCCAGCAGTAGATGATGAAAATAATCATACTTTAAAATATACTTACGACTTGAGTGCTGCTGTCTCTAATTTTGACGATTTAGAAACCGCAGTTCAAACTTTGGGTGGTATAGTTGAATACAGAGTTAAAGGCAGTGATGTTTCATATGGCGGTATTACCTATTCAAATGGGACTTTGACTCTGAATCAATTTAGTTACCAAACAACAAATCCTGTTAAGGTCATAGGTAAGATTAAATTTACAAATCATGATGGTAGCGAATTTGTAGCTGATGAATTTGCTTTGAATGTAAAAGTTGAAAACTTGAGCGGTAAATGGACTAAAGGTACTACTTCATACACATTCGCTACGAGAGCAGACGAATTCCAATTATTTAAAGGTTTCAAATGGGAAAGCACTAAGTTCGACAATTTACTCCTATGGGGTGATAATGGAACAGCTCAGGCACCTTCATTTGTACCAAATAATAAACTTAATAATTTCGGTTTGTTTGCTCCTAAGTTCAGATTTACAGAGGAAACCAAGTCGGCAGGTGAAAAATACTTCGAACTTAATACTACTAATGGTACACTCAAACTGAAACCAGGAACAGATGCATTTGCTAGCGACGTTACTGTTAAGGTTGAAATATATTGGGAAGAATATGCAACTCCACGTTGGGGTGCAGTTCAAAACTTCAATGGCAATAATATAATTTCGATAACTGTACCAGCAGGGTTGTCTATCTAATAATTGAATTCTAAACCAATGCATAGGATTGCCTGGTGCTTCCTATGCTTGGTCTAAAAAAGTTCTCATGATATTTTATAATGATATGTAAAACGAATGAAGTTTTATACTCATGATGTAAAAACATACAACAGACAACAATAATACATAAACAAAATCAAATTTAAAAAGGCGTGCTTACATCTGTAAGACACGCCTTTTTAATATTATAAAAAAAAATGATATATTTTACTATATCATATATTACCCAGCCAATCTCTATTTATAAAAACGGAAACATATAATCCCATTTTAGATGATTCATATATGAGACAATGTGAAACGAGAAAAAGATTTTGACAATTGTAAAATCATTGAAAATAAAACATTATTTTTTAGTTGTGTAGCCAGTCCGGCTACTGAATATACGGAAATGAAATTTTTACCCTTATTATAATATCAAATTTAATTTCAAAATTTAAATTTTCCTATTATCTAAAAGCTACCTCCGGATAAATAGCATTCACATAATTATGAAACCAAGCTATAATGCCATAAAATTTTTCGGAACAAATATATATACTTTATTTGATATGCCAATATTCTCCACAAAAAAAATTCTACAACATTAACTTTTTTAAACAAACACAGAATTAACTATTACAACAATTATAATATTTTTTTATTTTATAAACATATAGTCTATATAAATAATTACAATACAATATAAAAAAAGCGGTCCCCGATTAGAGGACCGCTCTCAGTTATATGTTGTATTATGAAATTACAACTTTGGACCAGCAGCAACAAGAGCCTTACCAGCTTCGTTTCCTGTGAACTTAGCGAAGTTCTTGATGAAACGTCCAGCCAAGTCTTTAGCTTTTTCTTCCCACTGACAAGCGCATTCGTAAGTATCACGTGGGTCAAGGATCTTAGAATCTACACCTGGCAATTCTGTTGGAACTACGAAGTCGAAGAATGGGATAACCTTAGTAGGAGCCTTGTCGATAGAACCGTCAAGGATAGCATCGATAATACCACGAGTATCGCGGATAGAGATACGCTTACCTGTACCGTTCCAACCAGTGTTAACCAAGTATGCCTTAGCACCAGTCATTTCCATCTTCTTAACAAGTTCTTCAGCATATTTAGTTGGGTGCAAGCTCAAGAATGCAGCGCCGAAACATGCAGAGAATGTTGGAGTTGGTTCAGTGATACCACGTTCTGTACCAGCCAACTTAGCAGTAAATCCTGACAAGAAGTAGTACTGAGCCTGAGCAGGGTTAAGGATAGATACTGGAGGCAATACACCGAATGCGTCAGCTGACAAGAAGATTACCTGCTTAGCGTGAGGACCCTTAGAAACTGGCTTAACGATGTTTTCGATGTGGTTGATTGGGTAAGAAACACGAGTGTTTTCTGTTACGCTCTTATCAGCGAAGTTAATCTTACCTTCTGCATCAACTGTAACGTTTTCAAGAAGAGCGTTACGTTTGATAGCGTTGTAGATATCTGGTTCTGATTCCTTATCAAGGTTGATAACCTTAGCGTAGCAACCACCTTCATAGTTGAATACACCTTCGTTGTCCCATCCGTGTTCGTCGTCACCGATAAGTTTACGTTTTGGGTCAGTAGAAAGAGTAGTCTTACCTGTACCAGACAATCCGAAGAAGATAGCTGATTCAGTTTCGTCCATGTTAGTGTTAGCAGAACAGTGCATAGAAGCAACACCACGAAGTGGGTTGAAGTAGTTCATCATAGAGAACATACCTTTCTTCATTTCACCACCGTACCAAGTGTTAAGGATAACCTGTTCCTTAGTAGTCAAGTTGAATACAACAGCTGTTTCAGAGTTCAAGCCAAGTTCTTTGTAGTTTTCAACTTTAGCTTTAGAAGCGTTGTAAACGATGAAGTCAGGTTCGAATGATTCAAGTTCTTCAGCTGTTGGGCGGATGAACATGTTAGTTACGAAGTGAGCCTGCCATGCAA